>NZ_POUA01000111.1 GCF_003236385.1 Spongiactinospora gelatinilytica | reverse complement strand
GGCACCGTGCTCACCGTCGACGACGCCTTCAGCACCGCCGACGCGATCGCCCTGGCCGGAGACCGGATCGTCGCGGTCGGCGGGGACGAGGAGTGCCGCGCGCTGGCCGGTCCGGGCGGGCCCGCGGCGAGCGCGTCGCGCAGCTCGGCCAGCGTCCGGAACGCCCCCATCTCCACCGAATAAGGCGGCCCGGACAGGCCGAACATGGCCAGGTGCAGGTGGGCGTCGTTGATGCCGGGCAGTACCGTGCGCCCGCCCAGATCGACCACCCGCGCGCCCGGACCGGCCAGCGCGCGGCACTCCTCGTCCCCGCCGACCGCGACGATCCGGTCTCCGGCCAGGGCGATCGCGTCGGCGGTGCTGAAGGCGTCGTCGACGGTGAGCACGGTGCCGCCGTGCAGTACGAGATCCGCTTGCGCAGTCATGCTCACCAGCCCGCTTCCAGCACGCGGTCCAGCGCCGCGGCGAACTCGTCGGCCATCGCCGGGGTGAAGGACAGCGGCGGCTTGAGTTTGAGGATGTTCCAGTGCGGGCCGGTGGGATACACCAGCACCCCCTCGTCCTTGAGCCGCTCGCAGATCATCAGGGTCTCCTCGGACGCGGGCTCCTTGGTCCGGCGGTCGCGGACGAACTCGACGCCGCTGTAGAAGCCCTGCCCGCGCACGTCGCCGATCAGCTCGTGCCTGCCGGCCAGGCCGCCGAGCCGCTCCAGCAGGTACCCGCCGGTGGTCAGGGCGTTGCGCTGGAGGTCCTCCTCCTCCATGATGCCGAGCAGTTCCAGCCCGACCGCGCAGGCCACCGGGTTGCCGCCGTAGGTCGAGAAGAACCGCCCGGTCGGATCGAAGGCCCGGGAGATCTCGCGGGTGGTGACCAGCGCGGCCACCGGGAACCCGTTGCCCATCGACTTGCCCATCGTCACCATGTCCGGCACGACGTCGGGGCCCTGCGTCTGGAAGCCCCAGAACGCCTCGCCGAGCCGGCCGAACCCCACCTGCACCTCGTCGGCGATGGTCACGATCCCGCGCTCGGCCGCGGCGGCGAAGATCGGCGCGAGGTAGCCGGGCGGGAGCACGACCTGACCGCCGCCCGCGAGCAGCGCCTCGAACAGGTACGCGGCGGGCGCGCGGCCCTCGGCGGCCAGCCTGTCGAAGGTCTCGATGACGTGCGCGGCGTACTTCGCCCCGGCCTGCGGGTCGTCGTAGCCGTACGCGCCGCGGTAGCGGTCGGGCACCGGCGTCGGGTGCGTGGTGTCGGGCTTGCCGTAGTGCCGGTAGCGCGACGGGCTCACGTCGGCGACCACCGTGGTGTAGCCGTGGTAGGCGTCGTCGATGATCACCACGTCGTCCCGCTTGGTGAGGTAGCGGGAGATCCGCAGCGCGAGGTCGTTGGCCTCGCTGCCGGAGTTGACGAAGTAGACGACGTCGAGCCCGTCGGGGAGGGTGGCGGTCAGCCGTTCGGCGTACTCGCTGAGCAGGTCGTAGACGAACCTGCTGTTGGTGTTGAGCCGGCCGAGCTGGCGGGTGGCCGCGGCCACCAGCCGGGGATGGCAGTGGCCGACGAGGGTGACGTTGTTCAAGGCGTCCAGGTAGGCCCGGCCGTGCTCGTCGTAGAACCGGCAGTCCCTGGCGCGGACCATGTTGATCGGCTGCTCGAAGTACGTCGGGTGGGTCTCGGGCAGGTGTGCCTTGCGCCCGCGCAGGGCGGTGTCGATCACCGGGGTCCAGGCCGTGACCGCGCGCCCGGCCACGCAGCCGGCCAGCAGCGGCGTCGGGTCGGGCAGCAGCGCGCGCCACACGCCGGCCTCGGTGTGGCCGGTCCGGTGCGGGGCGGGGGCGGTGAGCGGGACGGCGGCGACCCGCAGGCGCACCCGCGCCGGCAGGCCGTCGTCATCGGCCCCGGGCGCGACCTCGCCGATCCGGCCGCCCGCCGGGACCTCCTCGCCGTCGGCGAGGGCGGGGGCCAGCCCGCCGTACAGGGTCCAGAAGCGCACGTCGGGGGCGGGCTCGTGGCGCAGCGCGGGCTCGCCCGCGACGTGCTCGAACCGGCCGGCCAGCGGGGCGGACACGGGGGTGCCGGGCGCGGCGAACAGTTCCACGCCGAGCGTCTCGCCGGGGTCTTCCGGGTCCAGGAAGCGCGGCTCGCCGTACCGGCCGACCGGCACACCGTGCGGCACGGCCTCGATGGCGGTGCGGGCCGCGGCGCGCAGTTCGGCGGGCTCGCGCGGGTCCGCGCCGTCGTAGGCGTCTCCGGTCGCGCTGAGATCGACCGCCGTCAGCGCCCCCTCCAGCAGCTTGGCGGGCGGCCCGGCGCGGCCGGCCAGCCACGCCGTCACCGCCTCGGCGGCCGGGTGCGCGGCCAGGCCGCACGCCTGGCGCATGGTGGCCACGCCAAGTTCGGGCGAGGTCGCGGCCAGCGCGCGGACCAGGTCCGCCGCCGCGGCGGAACGATGCCGGGGGTCGCCGTGCCGCTGTTCGGCGTTCAGCCGGGCGGCGGTCCCGGCGACCGTGGCCGCGCGCAGCGCGATCAGCGGGAACAGGGCTTCGGCCTCGGCCTCGGTGAGCGGGCAGGCGGTGTGGTAGGCGGCGGTGAGCGCGCGTGCGACGCCGAGCGGGTCGGGCTGGCCGCGCATCACGCTCGCGGCGAGGACGGCCAGGTCGGCGATCCGCGCGGTGGGCAGCGCGTCGCCGAAGTCGATCAGGCCGGACACGCGGGTGCGCTGCCCGGTACGGGTGACCAGCACGTTGAAGGCGTTCAGGTCGTGGTGGACGACCGCGACCGGCAGGTCGTCGAACCGCTCGGCCAGCACCGGCGCGTGCGCGTCGCGCACTCGTTCCAGCGCCGCGCGCAGCTCCCCGTCCGCGACGTACGGCAGCGCGCCCGCCAGGGCGGCCCCCATGTGGCCGAACTCCCAGTAGTGCGGCGCGGGCGGGTCGGGGTGCTCGAAGGCGGCCGTGGCCGCGGTCAGCCGGCCGGTCACCGCGCCGACGTCGGCCATCAGCTCGGCGGAACGGCGGCCCGCCTCGGCCAGCGGGCGGCCGGACACCCAGGTCAGCACCCGGGCGACCAGCTCGCGCCCGCCGTCCTCGACGATCGCGACCGGCTCGCCGTCCACGCCGGGCACGACCCTCGGCACGGCCAGGAACGGGTCGTGGGCGGCGAGGTGGCGCAGCAGCGCCGACTGGAACTCCACGGCGGGCAGGTCGGCGCGGCCGGTCAGCTTGAAGACGAACTCCGCGCCGTCCTCGTCGCGCACGTACAGGTTGCGGTCGGTCTCCCCGGCGAGCGGCCGCAGCGCGGCGGCGCGCAGGCCGAAGCGGTCGCGCAGGATCTCGCGGATCCGCGGCTCCGGCAGGTCCGGCACGCCCGCGGTGATCCGCTCGAAGCGCTCGTCGGTGTGGTCGGTCTTGGCGGCCACGCGGTGGCTCCCCTCCCCGGGCTGGTTCACGGCAGGACTGGTGTGGCGGACCGGACTTCGGGCACGGACACGGCGGCTCCGGCGGGGTCGGCCACGACGGCCTGGTGCGCCGGGTCCCACGCCACGGTGACGTCGTCCCCGGGCGCGGCCGGCAGCGGCGGCCCGACCAGGCGCATCGCCATGCCGGTGGTGCCGTCGGCGAACCGCAGGCCCACCTGGTGGTGGGTGCCGACGTACACGACGTCGGTCACCGTGGCCGCGACCCGGTTGTGGCTCTCGGGGACCTCGGTCTCGTCCGCGCACAGCTCAAGGCGCTCGGGACGCACGATGACCACGCCGCTGCCGGTCTCGGGGGCCTCCGGGACCCGCACCGAGAACCGTTCACAGCGCAGCACCCCGGCCTGCCGGTCCACGGTCCCCCGGAAGCAGGTGGACTCGCCGAGGAACTGCGCGACGAACAGCGTCTCGGGCCGTTCGTACAGGTCGGCGGGGGTGCCGACCTGCTCGATCCGGCCCTCGTTGAAGACCGCGATCCGGTCGGACAGGGTCAGCGCCTCGTGCTGGTCGTGGGTGACGAAGATGAACGTCATGCCGAGTTCCCGGTGCATGCGGGCGATCTCGCGCTGCAACTGGTCGCGCAGCCGCCGGTCCAGCGCGCCGAGCGGTTCGTCCATCAGCAGCGCGCGCGGCTGGTAGACCACCGCGCGGGCCAGCGCGACGCGCTGCTGCTGGCCGCCGGAGAGCTGGGTGGGCAGCCGGTCGGCGTACGGCTCCAGGTGGACCAGCTTCAGCGCCTCGGCGACCTTGGTCTCGATGTCGGCCTTGGGCATCCGGCGCTGCTGGAGCGGGAAGGCCACGTTCTTGGCCACGCTCATGTGCGGGAACAGCGCGTACTGCTGGAAGACCACGCCGAGGTTGCGCCGGTGCGGCTTGAGCCGGGAGACGTCCCGGCCGTCGATCTCGATGGAGCCGGCCGACACGCCGACGAAACCGGCGAGCATCGACAGCATGGTGGTCTTGCCCGAGCCGGAGGGCCCGAGCAGGGTCATGAACTCGCCGGGGGCGATGTCGAGCGAGACGTCGTCCACGGCGGGCCGCGCGGTCCCGGGATAGACCTTGGACACCCGCGAGATCCGGATGCCGTGGCTGCCGTCGCTTGGACTTGGGCTCATGATGTGCTCCGCTTGCGGCGTACGAGCAGCGGAACCAGCAGGACGATGGTGGTGGCGGCCACCATCAGACTGGACGCCGCGGCGATCGTGGGGTCGATTTCCAGAGTGATGGAGTTGTACATCTGCACCGGAAGCGTCTGGATGTCCGGCGTCTGCAGGAACAGCGCGATGACCACCTCGTCCAGCGAGGTCACGAAGGCGAACACGAAGCCGGACAGCACGCCGGGCGCGAGCAGCGGCACCGTGACGCGGAAGAACGTGGTCAGGGCGGTCGCGCCGAGCGTGGCGGCGGCCACGTCCATCGTCCGGTCGTACCCGGCCAGGCTGGTGGACACCACGGTCACCACGAACGGCAGCGCCAGCACGGTGTGCGCGGCCACGAAGCCGGTCGCGGTGCCGTTGAGCTGCCAGCGCAGGAACACGCCGTAGATCGCCACCGCCACCACGATCCCCGGCATGATCATCGGCGCCATCATCAGCGACCTGATCGCGTTGCGGCCCTTGAACCGCGCCCGGTCCAGGCCGAAGGCCACGCCGACGCCGAGAACGGTGGCCGTCAGCGCCACCAGGAACGCGATCTGCACCGAGGTGAGCAGCGAGAACATCCACCGCTCGGAGTTGAAGAACGCCTCGTACCAGCGCACCGACCAGTTCTTCGGCGGGAACTCGAAGGTGTCGGCGCCGGAGAAGCTCATCGGCACCACGACCACGGTCGGGGCGGCCAGCAGCAGCCCGACCAGGGCGACGACCGACTTCAGGCCCCAGCCCAGGGCGTGGTCACGGCCGACGGCCGGCTTGACCGCATCACTCATTGCCCACCGTCCCACTGAGCGCGGTGAACGGCCGGGTGAACCGCGACACCACGAAGAGCACCAGCAGCGTGATCATCAGCAGCACCGCGCCGAGCGCGCCCGCCCCGCCGAAGTCCAGCAGCGCGCTCACCTTCTGCCCGATCACCTGGGGCACCAGGGACTGCTGTGGCGAGCCGAGCAGCGCCGGGGTGATGTAGAAGCCCAGCGTCATGATGAAGACCAGCGAGAAGCCGGACAGCATCCCCGGCACCGAGAGCGGCAGGTAGACCTTGGCGAACGCGCGCCGACGCGGGGCGCCAAGGCTGGTGGCCGCGTCCAGCAGCCGGGGATCGATCTGCTTCATGGCGCTGTAGAGCGGCAACACCATGAACGGCAGCATCACCTGCACCATGGCCACCGTCACCCCGGCGACCGTGCCGAGCAGCACCACGCCGTCCAGGCCGATCAGGCCGAGCATCCGGTCGATCAGCCCGTCCCGCCGCTCCAGCATGTACCAGGCGAAGTTCCTGGCCATCAGCGACGTCCAGAAGGGCAGCAGCACCAGCACGGTCATCACTCCGCGCGCCCGCGGGCCGACCTTGGTCATCGCGTACGCGTAGGGGTAGGCGACGATGAGCGTGGAGCCGGCCACGATGAGTGCGGTGACGAGCGTCCGCACGATCACCGTCACCGAGATGCCGTCGTGCAGCAGGGCGACGTAGTTGCCGAGGCCGGGGGCCGGATCGGTGAAGCTCTGCCAGACGATCGTGGCGATCGGGTAGACGAAGAACACCAGCAGCAGGGCCGCCGCGGGCAGGATCAGCCAGCCCGCCGCGCGCCGCCGCGCCCTTCCGGCGCCGCGCGCGGGGCTCACCCCGGGCGGCGCCTTGATCGTGGCCGTGGTCATCGAAGGGTCCTCAGCCGGCCAGCCACGCCGTGTAGCGCTGGGTGACCTTGTCGAAGTTCTTGCCCCACCAGTCGTCGCTCATCCGCACCACACCGGCCTTGCGGTCCTCGGTGAAGGGATTGATCTGCTGCTGGATGTCGTCGTACTTCGGTTTGATCGTGTCCCTCACCGGCTGCACGGACGCCAGCTCGGCGAAGTGCCCGGTCGGGCCGTCCTTGGCCGCGAAGGCGATCAGCTTCATCGCGGCCTCCTTGTTCGGCGCGCCCTTGGGGATCACCAGGTCGTCCCAGTTGACGAGGGTCTTATCCCACACGGTCTTGAAGGGCGCGCCCGCCTTGAGCGACTGGTAGGCGCGGGCGGTCAGCACCAGGCCCATGTCCACCTGCCGGTCCACCAGCATCTGCTGCATCTGGCCATAGGTCTTGGCGAACGTGGTGACCGCCTTGATCGGCTCCATCTTCTTCAGCGCCCGCTCCACGTCGAGCGGGTAGAGCTTGTCGGGGGCCACGCCGTCGGCGAGCAGCGCGGCCTCCAGGATGCCGACGGCGACCTCCGGGGGCACGATCCGCCGCCCCGGATACTTCTTCACGTCGAAGAAGTCGGCCAGGGCGGTCGGCGGATCGGAGGCGTACTTCTTGGTGTCGTACATGAACATGAGGCTGTAGAAGTAGGCGGGCACCCCGCACTCTCCTACCGTGTCCGGCGGGAACGCCGACTTGTCCACCACGGAGAAGTCAAGTTTCTCCAGGTAGGTGCCACAGTATTGAGAGGCGGCGGCGGCGCTGGTGTCCACGAGGTCCCAGGTGACCTTGCCCGCGTCGACCATGCTGCGCAGCTTGGCCTCGTCCACCGGGCCGTCGTTGCGGACCTTGATCCCGGTCTCCTTGGTGAACGGGTCCTGCCACGCGGTCTTCTGGTAACCCTGGAACGGGTTCCCCGTGGACACGAACGTGAGCGCCTTGTCGCCCGCGTCGCCGCCGGGCGAGCCGCCGATACTGCATCCCGCGGCCAAGGTCACGGCGAGGCCCACGCCGACCAAGGCCCTGGCCTTGGTGCCTATGTTCCGACGCACGACTTTCCTCCGGTGTTGCTGGAACTTTCTGTCGATTGCGGCTCGGCGCTGCCCCCGGCGGCTTCCGGCCGGATCTAGCCCGCTGCCCTGACCTGACGAATCAGAACCCGGGCCAGCGTGTCGAGCTGCTCCTCGCTGATGACCAGCGGAGGAGAAAGGACGATGTTGGTTCCCGAGGCGCGGACGATGACACCCTCCGCCCGTGCCCCGCTCTGTACCGCGGCGGCGTCGCCGGACGCGAACTCCACCCCGAGCATCAGCCCGACGCCGCGCACCTCAAGGACGTGATCCAGCTCCTCCAGCGGCTTGAGCGCGGTGAGCAGCCGGTCTCCCAGCAGTTTGGCGCGGTCCAGCAGGCCCTCGCGTTCGATGATGTCGAGGTTGGCCAGCGAGACCGCCGCCCCTACAGGATGCCCGTTGTAGGTGAATCCGTGTAGGAATGACGCCCCGTCAGCCAGGTCGAGCACCCGGTGACCGATAAGGACCGCCCCCATCGGAATGTATCCGCTGGACAGGCCCTTGGCCACGACGATCATGTCCGGTTCGACGCCGAAGTGTTCGGCGGCGAACCAGTGCCCGGTCCGGCCGAACGCGGTGACGATCTCATCGAGGATGAGCAGGATGCCGTGCCTGCGCAGTATCTCCTGCACCCTGGGCCAGTAGTCGGCGGGCGGCGGCACCATGCCGCCGACGCCGAGCACCGGCTCGCCGATGAACGCGGCGATCCGCTCGGGGCCGATCCGCGCGATCCGCTCCTCCAGCTCGGCGATCAGCACGTCGGTGGCGCCGGGGCCGTGGACCACGCCGTGCGGCTTGCCCAGGAACTCGATGCCGGGCATCAGCGGCCCGAAGCCCTCCCGCAGCCGGTCGATGCCGGTCGCGGCGAGCGAGCCGCTGCCCATGCCGTGGTAGCCGCCGACGCGGGCCAGGACGATGTTGCGCTCCGGCTCGCCGTTGTTGCGGTGGGCCAGCCGGGCGAGCTTGATCGCGGTCTCGTTGCCCTCCGAGCCGCCGTTGGTGAAGAAGACCCGCTCGAGGCCGGCCGGAGCCAGGTTCAGCAACCGGTCGGCCAGCCGGATCGACGGCTCGTTGGAGTAGTCGCCGAAGGAGGAGTAGAACTCCAGGCGGCCGATCTGCGCCGAGGCGGCCGCGGCCAGCTCGGGCCGGCCGTGCCCGACCGGGCACTGCCACAGGCCGCAGGTGCCGTCGATGTACTCACGGCCCTCGACGTCCCACACCAGCGCGCCTTGGCCGCGGTCCAGGATCATCGGCTCGGCGGGAGCGCCGATCACGGTGTGCGGGTGGATGATGCTGAGCGTGTCCAGCTCCGCGAGGGTCGGCACGACCTCCTCCTTCAGGGCATCACCGGTCTTGTTCACAGCTTCACCGACACGGACTTGGTCTCCAGGTAGGCGTCGATCCCCTCGCTGCCGCCCTCGCGCTCCTGCCCGCTGTTCCTGATGCCGCCGAAGGGCAGCTCAGGCCGTACCGGGAAGGGGTCGTTGACGCCGATCAGGCCGAAGCTCAGCCGGTCGGCGGTGCGCAGCACGCGGTCCATCCGGTTGGAGTAGACGTAGGCGGCCAGGCCGTAGTCGGTGGCGTTGGCGCGCTCGACGACCTCGTCCTCGTCGTCGAAGGCGTAGATGGGCAGTACCGGGCCGAACGTCTCCTCGCTGCTGATCAGCATGCTGTCGTCCAGGCCGGTCAGCACGGTCGGCTCGTAGAAGGCGCCGGCCAGCTTGGCGTCACCGGGCTCCCAGCGGCGTCCGCCGGTGAGCACCGTCGCGCCGCGCTTTCTGGCGTCGGCCACGTGCCGCTCGACCTTGTCCAGGCCGGCGAAGTCGATGAGCGGCCCGACCGTGGTGCCCGTGGTGGTGCCGTGGCCCACGCGCAGCTCGGCCACCCGTTCCAGGACGAGGGGCAGGAACTCCTCCAGCGCGGTCCGCTGCACGAACAGCCGGTTGATCGAGATGCAGCTCTGCCCCGCGTTGGCGAACTTGGTGGCGACGACCCCGGCGGCGGCCGCGGCCAGGTCGGCGTCGTCGAACACGATGGCGGGCGAGTGCCCGCCCAGTTCCAGTGAGGTGCGGCGCAGGTGCTTGTCGGTCGACCTGATCAGGCTGAGCCCGACTTCGGTGGATCCGGTGAAGGTCACCTTGCGCAGCCTGGGGTCGGCGAGCAGCGCCCCGGCCACCTCGGCGGGACGGCTCGTGGTGATCGACTGGAGCGCGCCCGGGGGCAGGCCCGCGTCGGCGATGATGCGGATCAGCTCGGTCGCGATCAGCGGGGTCTGCTCGGCCGGCTTGGCGATCACGGTGCAGCCCGCGGCCAGCGCCAGGGACAGCTTGCGGACCAGCATGCTGGCCGGGAAGTTCCAGGGGCTGATCGCCAGCGTCGGGCCCACCGGCTCGCGCATCACGAGGCCGGGGCCCGCGGCGTTCGGCGGGGTCACCCTGCCGTACGCCCGGCGGCCCTCCTCCGCGGCCCACTCCAGCATCCGGGCGGTGCCCAGGATCTCGCCGCGGGACTCGCCGAGCGGCTTGCCGTTCTCCGCCGTGAGCACGGCGGCGAGCCGGTCGGCCTCGGCCCTGATGCGGTCGGCGGCCCTGCGCAGCGTGGCCGCCCGCTCCTCGCTGGGCACTTCGCGCCAGGTCCGGAACGCGGTGACGGCCGCGGAGAGCGCCGCGAGCGCGTCGTCGGGGCCGCCGTCGGCCACTTTCGCGATGACTTCCAGCGTCGCGGGATCCACCACCTCGAAGACGGAGGCGCCGGAGCGCCATTCACCGTCGATCAGCAGGGTGGCGGAAGTTTCGGCTGGGTCAACGGCCATGAGCGCCGCCTCCTTGCTCGGGTTTCGCCGGTGTCCGTCGGTGCATGCAGCAGTGTTGGCACCCCCTGTTGTTTTTGTCAACACCCAATCGGCGGTCTGGCGGCGTCGCCCGGCTTACAGTGGAGTGCATGAACGCCCACCCCACGCGCTCGCCCACCACCGCGGCCGAGGCCGCCGAAGAGCGCCCGATGCTGCCGATAAGGGAGTTGCTCTCCTACCGGCTGCACCGCGTGGCCAATGCCCTCTCACGCAGCGCCGCCCTGCGCTACCGGCGGGAATTCGACGTGACGCTGCACGAGTGGCGCACCATCGCGCTGCTCGGCGCCGACGAGCCGCTGACCGTCAACCGGCTGGCCCGGCTGGCCGGGCTGGACAAGGCTCAGATGAGCCGGGTGACCGGCAAGCTCACCGACCGGGGGCTGATCGAGCGGGAGCCGGGGCCCGGCCGTACGACGCAGCTCTCACTGACCCGTAGCGGGCGGGTGCTCTACCGCGGCCTGATTCGGGCGGCGAACGAGCGCAACGACGCCTTCCTCGTCTGCCTAACCCCCCTTGAGCAGGAAGTTCTCGACTCGGCACTGAGCAAACTGGCCACTTTGGCAAAGGTCCTCGAACGCTCCGAACACTGATCTCCGCCCACCGGCCGCCTCCTCCGCCACGGGTCTCGGTGTTGACGATGACAACACCAAGCTATATATCTGCTGCTACGACCCATGCGGTGCCAACCCCGAGGAGGCGGACGTGCACGGCGACCGCGTCACGATCTGTGAGTGCTTCGCCCGAGACGGACTCCAGCACGAGGAGGCGTTCGTTCCCACCGACGTCAAGATCGAGCTGATCGACGCGTTCCGCGAGGCCGGCTTCACCAGGATCGAGGCGACCAGTTACAGCCATCCAGAACGGGTTCCCGCCTTCCGCGACGCGAGCGCGGTACTCGCCGGGCTGACCCACGCGGACGGCGTGGCCTACAAGGCGACCTGTCCCAACCCCCGCGCCGTGCAGCGCGCCCTGGCCGACCTGGACGCCGGGCACGGCGCGACCGAGCTGAGCCTGCTGGTCTCGGCCACCGAGTCGCACACCGAACGCAACCTCGGCACCACCCGGGAGCGGCAGTGGGACAAGGTCGCCGAGATGGCACGGCTGGCCACCGGCCGGTTCCGGCTGGTCGGCGTGATCTCCGTGGCCTTCGGCTGCCCCTTCGAGGGCGCGGTCGATCCCGCGGTCGTCGCCGAGGACGTCGCCAGGTTCGCCGAGCTGGGCGTCGATCTGGTGACACTCGGCGACACGACCGGCCTGGCCACGCCCAAGACGGTGTCCGCGGCCTTCCGCCGCACCCTCGCGGCGCATCCGGGGCTCCCGGTGGTGGCCCACTTCCACAACACCCGGGGCACCGGGATCGCCAACTGCGTCGCCGCGCTGGAGGCGGGTTGCCGCGACTTCGACACCGCGATCGGCGGCGTCGGCGGGCATCCGGCCCAGATCCAGTACGGGGGCGGCATCACCGGCAACGTCTGCACCGAGGACCTGGTGAACCTGCTGGAGTCGGAGGGGGTGTCCACCGGGCTCGACCTCGGCCTGCTGATGGCCGCCTCGCGCCGGTGTGAGCAGGCGCTCGGACGGACATTGCACAGCATGGTGGCCCGCGCCGGTTTCGGCCTGACCCACGGAGAGGTACCCCAGGATGCCTAACGACGACGCCGAAGTGCTGATCAGTGAGCGGCACGGCGCCGTACAGGTGCTGCGCATGAATCGGCCGGCCAAGCTGAACGCGCTGAACACCGCGCTCACCCAGGCGCTGCACGACGAGCTGCGGCGGGCCGACGAGGACGACGACGTCCGCGCGGTGGTGCTCGCCGGGCAGGGCCGGTCGTTCTGCGCCGGGGCCGACACCTCCGAGTTCGCCGGGCTCACCCCCGCCGACAACCAGGCGGTGATCCGGCGCGCGGAGCTGACCACCAAGACCCAGGCCATGCTGCAACGGATGCGCAAGCCCATCGTGTCCGTCGTACAGGGCCACGCCCTGGGCGGCGGCGCGGGCCTGGCCATCGGCTGCGACATGATGGTCGCCGCCGAAGACGCGACGTTCGGCTATCCGGAGCTGCGGCACTCGCTGGTGCCCGCGATCGTGATGACCGGGCTGCAACGCCAGCTCGGCCGCAAGCTCGCCTTCGAGCTGATCAGTACCGGACGACGGCTGACCGCCGCGGAACTGGCCGAGAACGGCCTGGCCAACCGGGTGACGCCGGTGGACCGGGCGTTCGACACGGCCCTGGAGATCGCCTCCCGCTGGGCCGAGGTGAACCCGCTGGCCATGTCCGCCACCAAGGACCTCTTCTACCGGGTCGCCGACCTGCCGTACGACCAGGCGATGCGGACCGGCGGCGACATCAACGCGATCATGCGCGGATTCGCGGGGGCGGGCGGATGAGTCCGTTGAGCGGGATCACCGTGCTGGACTTCTCGCGGGTGCTGGCCGGGCCGATGGCCACCCAGATCCTGTCCGAGCTGGGCGCCGAGGTGGTCAAGATCGAGCGGGCCGACGGCGGCGACGAGTCACGGTACTTCGAGCCGCGGCTGCCCGGCGGCGAGAGCGCGTACTTCTTCGCCTTCAACCGGGGCAAGCGCTCGGTGACGCTCAACCTGAAAAGCCCGCGCGGCCAGGAGATCGCCCGCGGGCTCGCCAAGCGCGCCGACATCGTGGTGGAGAACTTCCTGCCCGGCGTGATGGACAAGCTCGGGCTCGGATACCGCGACCTTTCGGCGATCAACCCCGGCCTGGTCTACATCTCCAACACCGGCTTCGGCCAGGACGGTCCGTACGCGCACCGCAAGGGGTACGACACCATCTTCCAGGCGCTGTCCGGGATCATGTCGCTCACCGGGCACCCCGGCACCCCGCCCGCCAAGGCCGGTATCCCGGTCTCCGACATGACCTCCGCGCTGTGGATCGCGGTCGCCGCGCTGACCGGCCTGGTCGGGCGGGGCCGCACCGGCCGGGGCGCGCATGTGGACCTCGCTATGATGGATGTGCAGGTGAGCCTGCTCGCGCTGGCCGCCGCCCGGCTGTTCGCACTGGACGAAGACCCGGCGCGGACCGGCACCGAGCACCCGGGGCGGGTGCCGTCGGCGGCGTTCGAGTGCGCGGACGGCAGGTGGCTGCACATCAGCGGCAGCGACCAGCACTGGAAGGCGCTGTGCGACGTGCTCGGCCTGCCCGAGCTCGCCGCCGATCCCGGCCTGGCCGCCAACTCGGGCCGGGTGGCCCAGCGGGCCAGGGTGATGGCCGCCCTCGGGGCGGCGATCGCCGGCCGCTCGCGCGATGAGCTGGCCGACGCGCTGCGCGCCGCCGACGTGCCGGTGGGCGAGGTCAACTCGGTACGCGAGGCGCTGTCGGACCCGCACATCGACGCCCGCGAGATGGTCGGCCACTTCGAGCACCCCGTGGAGGGCACGTTCCCGGCCCTGCGCACCCCGATACGCATCGACGGCCTGGACCGGCCGCCGCTGGCCGCCCCGCCGCTGCTGGGCGCGGACACCGAGGCGGTGCTCAGCGAGACGCTCGGACTGGATCCGGCGGAGATAGCCCGGCTGCGCGAGGAAGGAACGATCTAGTGGCCGACATCACGGACGGACCGGTGCTCGTGCGCCATGACGGGAGCGTGGCGCACGTCGTGCTGAACCGCCCGGCCGCGCGCAACGCGCTGAACCTGGCGATGTGCCACCGGCTCCGCGAGGTCTTCGAGGACCTGGACTCCGACGGGGACGTGCGGGTGGTGCTGCTGAGCGCGAACGGCCCGGCCTTCTGCGCCGGGGCCGACCTCAAGGAGCGCCACGGCCACGACGCCGCATGGGTGCGCCGCAGGCGGCTGGCCTCCTTCGCCGCCTACGAGACCATCGAGCGGTGCGCCAAGCCGGTGGTGGCCCTGGTCCGGGGGCCCGTCGTGGGCTCGGGCGGGGAGATCGCGATGAGCTGCGACTTCATCATCGCCGGGGACGACACGACGTTCAGGTTTCCCGAGCCGCACCGCGGCACGGTGGGGGCCACCCAGCGATTGCAGCGGGTGATCGGCCGCGGCCGGGCCAAGGAGCTGCTGTTCACCGCGCGCGTCATGGACGTGCGCGAGGCCGCCGCGGTGGGCCTGGTCGCGCGGGTCGTACCGGCCGATGACCTGCTCGCCGAGGGCGCGCGGACGGCCGAGACGATCGCGAGCGCGCCCCCGCTGTCGATCGGCCTGACCAAGCAGGCCGTGGACCTCGGCTCGGAGACCGACCTCGGCAACGGCATCCGGATCGAGATGGCCGCGATCGAGCGCTGCCTGGCCGATGGCGGGACGAATCTCGACCGCCGCCCGCCCGACGTTCGCAATGGTCAGGGGCTTCCGGCAAGGCCCGCGAACGACCAGCTATATTCCGGACAAAAGGGACCTTCCACGCCTTCCCTGGACGGCGCCCGAGGAGGAGACCAGTGACCATGACGCAGTCCGCCGCCGGACGGGTGAGCGGCGTACTCTCCGCCGCCGACCTGGCCGCGGCCTGCCCGCTCACCGCCGACGCCGCGCTGCGCCGGGCCGTCGTGACCGGGGGCGAGGTGGAGGCCGTCGTGACGCCGCGAGAGCGGATCACCTACGGTGAGCTGGCCGAAGAGGTGGCCGCCATCCGGGCCGCGCTCGCCGCCGCCGGGGTGGGCCGGGGCGACCACATCGCCGTCTGCCTCGGCAACGGCCCGCGCTGGGTGGCGCTGTTCATCGCGATCGGCTCGCTGGGCGCGGTCACCGTCCCGGTCAACACCCGGCTGCGCGCCGACGAGACGGCCTACGTGCTGCGGCAGTCGCGGGCCCGCATGCTCTTCGTCGCCGACCGGTTCCTCAAGATCGACTTCATCGGGATGCTGCGCGAGATCTGTCCCGGCGTGGACTCCGCGCTCCCCGACCTCGCACTTCCCGACCTGCGCTCGGTCGTCGTGATCGGCGCCGACGTACCGGCCGCGGCGACCCGCTGGGCCGACTTCCTGGGCGGTGCGAGCGGCCCGGTACCGCCCGCCTCCGAGCCGGACGACGTGCTGCTCATCCAGTACACCTCGGGCACCACGTCCTACCCCAAGGGCGTCCTGCTGACCCACCGCAACATGTGCGCGGACGCGTACTTCTCCGGCACGCGGCTCGGCCTGCGGCCCGGCGACAGATTCCACAGCGCCCGGCCGTTCTTCCACGCGGCGGGCAGCACGCTTTCGGTGCTGGCCAGCGTCCAGCACGTGACCACGCTGGTCACGATGGACCGCTTCGAGGCCGGCGAGGCGCTGCGGATCATGGAGGCGGAGCGTTGCACGCACTTCGCCGGCAACGACACCATCGCGCTGATGCTGCTCAACCATCCCGACCGGCCGCGCCGCAGGCTCTCGCTGCGCGGCGCCTGGGCCGCCGCCTCCCCCACCGTGGTACGCCGGATCGTGGCCGAACTCGGGGCGAGGGAGTGCGTGGTCGGCTACGGCCTGTCCGAGGCGTCCCCCAACGTCGCGCAGTCGGCCTGGTGGGAGCCCGAGGATGTGCGGGTCTCCGGCCGGATGCTCCCGGAGCCGGGCGTCGAGGTACGGATCAGGGACCTGGAGAGCGGCGAGGACTGCCCGCCCGGCCGGCCCGGCGAGATCCTGGTACGCGGCTGGAACGTGATGCGCGGCTACTACGAGATGCCCGACGAGACCCGGGCGGCGCTGTCGGCGGACGGCTGGCTGTCCACCGGCGACCTCGGCACGCTCGGCCCGGACGGCCGGCTGGAGTTCGTCGGCCGGGCCAAGGACCTGATCAGGGTGGGCGGCGAGAACGTGGCCCCGGCCGAGGTCGAGGACGTGCTGCACCACCACCCGAAGGTCCGGCTGGCGGCGGTCGTCGGCGTGCCCGACCCACGGCTGATGGAGGTCCCGTTCGCGTTCGTGGTGCTGAAGGACGACTGCCGGGCCGAGCCCGAGGAGATCCTGGACTGGCTGCGCGAACGGCTGGCCGGCTTCAAGGTCCCCCGGCACCTGCGGGTGATCTCCGGCTTCGAACATATCGGCATGACCGCCAGCTCCAAGGTGCAAAAGCGGCATCTCGCTGCGTACGCGGAGCGGTTGCTCGCCGGTGAGGAGCGGTGAGCCGGATCGAGACCCCCGTCACCCGGCTGCTCGGCATCGACCTGCCGATCGTGCAGGCGGGCATGTCGTGGGCGTCCTCGTGCGCCGAACTCCCGATCGCGGTCTCCAACGCGGGCGGCCTCGGCGTGATCGCCGCCGGGCCGATGCGCCTGCCCGACCTCGCCCGCACGATCGAGCAGGTACGCGAGGGCACCGACCGGCCGTTCGCGGTGAACCTCCCGCTGTACCGGCGCGGAGCCGAGGAGGTCATGGACCTCCTCGCCCAGATGGACATCCCGGTGCTGATCGCCTCCCAGGGCGGCCCGCGCCGGTACCTGAGCAGGTTCAAGGACCTCGGCACGCTGTGCCTGCACGTCGTCGCGGGCGAGGAGCACGCGCGCAAGGCACTGGACGCGGGCGTGGACGGGCTCATCGTCGTCGGCGGCGAGGCCGGCGGCCACCCGCCGGCCGCGCTGGTCTCCACGCTGGTCATGGTCAGGGCCGTGGCCAGGTTCGCGCCCGGCACGCCCATCATCGCCTCCGGCGGGCTCGCCGACGGCGCGGGCCTCGCCGCCGCGCTGGCGCTCGGGGCGGGCGCCGCGCAGTTCGGCACCCGCTTCCTGGCCAGCACGGAGTCCAGCCTGCACCCGGCCTACAAGGCCGCGGTGGTGTCCGCGGGGGTCGGCGACACCCTGACCGTGGGGCGCGACCTCGGCGTGATCCGGGTGCTGGCCAACGACTTCGCCGCCCGGATGGCCGAACTCGAACACGGCGGCGCCGACGTGGACAAACGCCGCGCGCACTTCGCCTCCACCAGCCTGCGCGCCGCCGCCCTGGAAGGCGACGTGGCCGCGGGCAAGGTGGAGGTGGGCCAGTCGGCGGGCCTGATCGACTCCATCCTGCCCGCCGCCGAGATCGTCCGCCGCCTGGTCGCCGAGTACGCCGACACGGTGAACGGGCTGCCACCCGTCCAGGAGCCGTGACGCGCGCTCACCCGCGCGGTGTCTGCTTTTCCGGTCGGGGCAGCAGGGACATCAGGGCGGCGGCGGCGAGGTAGCAGGCGATCTGCCAGGGCAGGATCGTGGCCAGGGCGTCGGCGTAGGCCGCCGGGCCGGAGGGCGCGGCGTCCAGGCGGGCGAAGAACACCGAGCCGAGCACGGCGACGCCGAGCGCGCCGCCGAGCTGGGTGACGGTGTTGAGCACGCCTCCCGCCACTCCGGCGTCCCTGCCGGGCACTCCGGCGAGCACGACGTTGATCAGGGAGGGTGCGGTGAGCCCGAGTCCCGCGCCGCCCAGGAACAGCGGTACGGCGAGGGCCCACGAGGACGGCTCGCCGCCGCGGACCATCACCAGCAGGACGACCTGGGACGCGGCCAGGACCAGCGCCCCGGAGGCCGGCAGGGCGCGGCCCGCGCGGCCGGCGAGGGCCGCGCCCACGCCCGAGGTGAGGATCGACCCGATCGCGTACGGCAGGATCACCAGGCCGGTCTCCAGCGCGCCGCGCCCGGTGCCTGCCTGGAGGTAGAGGGACAGCAGCAGGAAGAAGGACCCGAGCGCGCCGAAGAACAGCAGGCAGACCGCGAGTCCCGCGCTGAAGGAGCGGACGCGCAGCAGCGCCGGGTCGAAGATCGGCTGCCCGCCGCGCGCGGCGCGCCGCCGTTCCACGCCAAGGAAGATCGCGCCGACCGGGAGCGCGCAGGCCAGGACGGCGAAGCCCCACCAGGGCCAGCCCCACTCACGGCCCTGGACCAAGGGCAGGAGCAGCAGTACGGCGGCGAGCGCGGCGAGCGCCGCGCCGGGCAGGTCCAGCCGCGAGCCGTCCGGCACGCGGGACTCGGGCATGAACCGGCCGCCGACGGCCAGCGCGAGGACCGCGACCGGCAGGTTGACCCAGAAGATCGCCCGCCAGCCGAGGCCGAACAGGTCGGCCTCGACCAGGACGCCGCCGAGCAGCGGCCCGGCCACCGACGCCAGGCCCAGCACGGCCCCGTAGGCCCCGAGCGCCCGCGCCCGCGCGGCGGGCGCGAAGGAGGCCCGGATGACGCCGAACACCTGCGGGATCATCAGGCCGCCCGCCAGCCCCTGGGCGATCCGCATGCCGATCAGCAGGCCGGGGGACGCGGCCAGCCCGCAGCCCGCCGACGCCAGCGCGAACGCGGCCAGCCCGAGCAGGAAGACCCGGCGCCGGCCGAACTGGTCGCCGATCCGGCCGCCGGTGATCAGGCCCGCGCCGATGGCGAGCGGGTATCCGGCGACCGTCCATTGCAGCGCGGCCTCTCCGGCGCGCAGGTCGGCGGCGATGGCGGGGGCCGCGACGCTGACGATGGTGGCGTCCAGGAGTTCCATGAAGGACGCGAGAAGAACGGCGGCGAGCACGAGGCCCGCCGCGCGCCCGGACAATACGGGCGGGGACGTGGTGGTGCCGGTCGTGGTGGTCATGCTTGGAGTGCGCTCCTCGCATCGGTGCGGTAACATTAGCTGCGCGACACAGTTACTGCGTCATGCAGTGACTATATCGGATATTTCGCTGCGCGACGCAGCGATCGACGGGAGGGGCGGCACCGTGGCGGCGACGAACGAGGACCGGGCGGCCCTGCTCGGCGAGCTGGTCACGCGTTCCATCCCGGGCTGGGCCATCGCGGTCGTGCGGCTCAACAGCGCCGTCGCCGGCCGGCTGGGGGTCACCGACACCGACGTGCTGTGCCTGCACGTGCTCGACCGGTACGGCCCGGCCACCCCCGGCGCGCTGGCCAAGCGGGTCAACCTCACCACCGGGTCGGCCTCGCGCATGATCGACCGGCTGGTGGCCGCCGGGTGCGTCCGCCGGGTGCCCGACCCCGCCGATCGCAGGCGGGTGCTCATCGAGCCCACCCAGGAGGGCCGGGACCGCGCCGCGACCGCCTACGCCGGGCTGGTCGCCCGCACCCATGCGGAGCTGGCCGGCTACACCGAAGAGGAGCTGCGCACGCTCGCGCGGTTCATGGCGGCGGCCGAGCGCGACACCGCCGCCGAGGCCCAGCACTTCCAGAGCACTGCACCAGGCGACTGAAGCTGCGGCTTTCCGGTTCTGGACGCTCTCGTTGGGCATTCCTGTCGTCGTGCTTCCCAGGAATTTGGCCGCCTTTCCCGGGAATTTACCGGAGATGGCGGAGGATCTGCGGTAAATCGGTCATGGCCAGGGGCGCCGGTTCCTGAGTTCGGCCCGGTGGCGGCCCGGGCACGATTCGCCGTCACCGCGCGCGGGTAGCGAAGTGATTGAGTCCCGCATACGCGAACACAAGCGAAATCGTCATGAACGGCCGGCGCCGTCGCCGGGCGCGTCCGCCGGTCATGCGGACGGCGGATGGCCGCAGCCGGACCGGCCGGCACTGGCAGGTGATCGGCATGGGATTGTCCAGATACGAGCAGCGGGTGCTACAGGAGATCGAGCGCTGGTTCCATCGCACCGACCCCGACTTCGCCATCGCCATGTCCGCC
>NZ_POUA01000110.1 GCF_003236385.1 Spongiactinospora gelatinilytica | reverse complement strand
ACAGGGGGAGCCCCCCCGGGGGGCGGCAGCGCAGCCCTCCGGGGATGCGGGGAAACTCCCCCCTTCCTTCCAAGACTCGCTCACCCTGGGCGCCTCTGCTCCTCGAAACAGCGACGCTCCGGTGTGATCAGTGATGCCGACTAGCAGCCCGTGCACACGGGAGCTTCACGTACTGCTTCGCCGGGGTTCGCATATCCTGTACGGAAAAAGCCGGTAGGGGGTCGGCCCGGTGGCATTCCAGGAAATGCTCACTGCGCCCGGAATCACACGATGGCGACAATGGCTCCGGTTGATTCCGAGTACCTGCTTGAGAGCGTCGATGATCGGCCCCAGGCTGATATTGACACCCGCCCGCCAGGCCCAGCGGTATCCTCCCGCTCACCGCTGGTCAGCCCGTCGCGCTCACCCGCGTCGATCTCGGCCTGGCGCACCCATCGCCGCACCGAGGTCTCGGTCAGATCGAAGTCGCGGGCCACCTCGCTGATCGACCGGTCCCCCCGCCGGCACGACTCGACGATCTCCGCCCTGAACTCCGGTGTGAACGACCGCCGCACACGCGGTTTCTTCTTCGCCATGTTCTCCATCATGGACATCCTCCTGGGGGCGAGCCCCTGATCTGAGGTGTCCGTCAAACCGGAGCAGGCCTAGCAGAATCGCCAGGATATGTGACTTAGCGCGAATGTTTGCTCTCGAGCTCAAACGGCCGATCCGCTGTCGGTGGCCACCGCACGTGGGCACACCCACTTCTTATGGCCGGGCGGACAGGCGCATCTGAACCCAAGGGGTGATCGGCAATGCCGAGTTTGGCTGTCCGGGAACGCCACCACTGAGGTCCCTGGGCAGCGAAGCAGGGTGCGGTACAGCGGGGGAGCATAAGCGTGACGTGCTCGCGAGCGGCGGGTGAGCTGGCGGCCGCACAGCGAAATCTGTGTGACCGATGACTCGATACGATGAGCGCGGAAACAGGAAACTCCTGTGCAGGCACAGGTAACTCCGAACCGTCGACGGCACCTCATACTGCTTTCGAGAGCACAGCATGCCGACGACGTCTTGAGCTGTGTGCCGTCCCTAATGCGGCCCGCTAGGCAATCTGAGATACGAGGTAAGTCCGTCAGTCGAGAAGGTCGACGGGATCGCCTGCTCCACCCATCGTTGATGGGCAACGAGCTGCACTCTCACAGCATCCGACCACCGGAGAGGCCTCCGTGAGAAAACAGAAAATCGTACCTAAACGCTCACCTCAGAATCAAAAGTCATACAGCTACCGTCGCATGTCATTCGTAACCATCTTATTCCTGGCAGCCTCACTGCTCATCGCCTTACCTGCAACTGCGTCTCCCACGCCAACGCCTCGCATGAGGGGGTCCGTCCCTGCGCTCGCATACGTTGAGGCAGCCAAAGCCGAGGCCAAAAAGCACGGCAAGCCCGTGGAAATCCCCGACCTGCACACTGAGAACATGACGACTGTGGCCAATCCGGGCGGCAATACGGTGGGCACCTACGTTCACCCGGTCCCGATCCGCTTCAGGGATGAACATGGGAACTGGCAGCCCGTCGACACGACCCTCGTCATAGACGGCGCCACCGTCAGACCCAAGGCCGTCAAGGACGAGGTCCGACTGTCGGCCGGGGGAAACGAAGGACTGCTCAGCGTCAAGACAATTCGGGGTTCAACGCGTTTAACGGCGCCTGCGAAGTTGCCTGCTCCCGTCCTATCCGGCAACACGGCGACGTATGCAGATGCCTACGGCAAGGGCACTGACCTGATCATAGAAGTGACCGCAGCGGGCATCCGGCAGAAGATTGTGCTCAAAGAAAGGCCGACAGAACCACCCACTTACCGGGTCCCGGTCACCCCCGACGCCGGCCTGAGCTACCGCGCGAAGCCGGGCGGGGGCGAAGTGCTCGACGAGGTCGGCGGGGCGACCGAAATCTCCCCCGCGCTGATGCTCGACGCGGCCGCCGTCCAATCCCTCACCAGCGGGAAGATATCCAGGGTGGCTACCACCCTGGACGGATCCGACCTCGTGTACCGCCCAGAGGCCGGTTTCCTGAGCGACCCGGCGACCGCCTATCCGGTCACGCTGATGGCCAATCCCACGCCGTGGTATGGCGCGGGGTACCCGTCGGACACGTTCGTGAGCAACGACCCGCGCTTCACAGTGGGCAGCGGACAGCAGAACATGGACGCGATCGTTGCTGGTCGCAACAACTTCGACGGGGAAAGCTCATACTACATTTACCGCTCCTATCTGAAATATGATCTGAGCAGCGCCCCCTTCTACGGTCGGCCGATCCTCAATGCCGACGTGCGGCCATGGAACTACATCACCACGCACTGCGGCGGGCCCGACGACACTCCGAAAATGGTGGTGCGCCGGGTCACCAGCGATTGGGCACTCGACGCATCCAGCCCTGTCAACCTGCGCTGGAACCAGCAACCGTCCACGACGACAGCGGGCCAGGCGCTGAAGGGCGGAGGCGTGGGCCGCATCAGAAAGGCGGGCAGCACGTACGTTCACTGCTCTGCGCCCGCCCAGGAGCTGTACTACACCATTGAGGATATCGTCCAAGCGTGGTCCGATGGCTACCCGAACTACGGCCTGCAGATAGCCGCCTCCGGCGACACCAGCGGCACCTCGAACTTCCGGGAGTTTCTCAGCACCGAGTGGGCCGGCACCGGCGGCCGAGGGCCCGTGCTGTTTGTCGAGTACGATGCTCCTGAACCGCCGACCCGCGGGTTCTTCATCCCAGGCCCCAGCGACGGAACGCCCCCCACCGACCAGGAGATGGAAGCTCACCTCACGGACCTACCCGACAACCCGGTCCTGCCGGTTCTGAATGCGGATCAGACACGGGCCCTGCGCGAGGACGCCGAGGACCACTTCATCCAAGATTCAGGTTTCGGCTTTTACCCTGTTGAAGAGATCACCCGTGAGCGATGGCTGTCGGAGCTCGATCCGGAGGAGGAGACAGCCGAGCCGGAACCAGACAGCACACCCCCGGTGGTCACCTCAACAGAGCCCGCCTCCGGCGTCGGAAACGTGCCGACATCCGCTATCGTGCGCGTCACGTTCGACGAGCCTATATCGGACCCTGAGTTCAGGTTGTGTGATGAGTCTGCCACACTCGTGGCGGGAGACATGACCGTGCACGGCACCTCGGTGAGCTTCGCCCCCGCGCAACCACTGGCCCCAAGCACCACCTACATCGCCGAAATACGCGGCGCAGTGGATGTGGACGGCAACGCTATGGCCGCACCATACTCGTGGAGTTTCACCACGGCCGCCACTACTGAACCGCCCGAGGGGCTCGTGGCGGCGTACGGCATGAACGAGGGTGCCGGAACGTTGATCGGAGACGCCTCCGGCAAGGGCAATACCGGCCAGGCCCGCGACACCGCCTGGACTACTGGTAGGCATGGCCGAGCGCTGGCCTTCAACGGCTCCACGAGTTGGGTGACCGTCGAAGACTCACCATCCCTGCGACTAGACACCGGCATGACCCTGTCCGCCTGGGTCAGACCCACCACCCTCACCAACTGGCGCCCGATCATCACCAAGGAACTCTCTACCGACGAGGAAGCTTCCTACGCCCTGTATGCCTCCAATGGCACCGGCCCATCCGGCTGGCTGCAATTGAACGCCGACGTGGGTACCGTAGACGCCACCTCGCCGCTGCCCGTCGGCACCTGGAGTCACGTAGCCTTCACCTACGACGGCGCCACCGCACGCCTGTACGTCAACGGTGCCCAGGCCGCCCAGGCATCCCACAGCGGATCGTTGCAACTCGACAACGGATATCTGCGAATCGGCGGCAACGACGTCTGGTCCGAATACTTCCACGGCGACATCGATGAGGTTCGCATCTACGACCGCGCCCAGAATGCCGAAAGCATTTTGACCGATATGAACAGCCCGATCGGCGCACCGGCAGGTAGCGCCCGCCCACCGACAGATACCGGTATACGAGCGGCAGGCAAAAACTTCCCTTACGACCGCGTCGAGCACCCCGATTGTCAGAAGATTAGAAGGCCCGAGGTGTCCCATGTTAGATGGCTGAAGAATTCCTTCAACGCTTGCTGGACGGGCCAGATCGGGGAGCAGAAGCAGGATGGAACCGGGCGCTGGTGGTCGGCGCGCATAAGCGTCATCGCACACACCTACGTCGGTTACTCCGATGGCAACACAGCCGCCAGGGGGCTGGCGGGCACGCACAGCCGCCAGATCAAGGTCTGGATCAGAGTTGACAAATTCAACCCCGGGACCATGCCGCAAGCGGCCCAGCGCCAGTTCTCCGTACATGTCAACAACACCTCGAGCTGTACGTCAGACAAGCCTCAGGGAATCCTCGATTCGGTTGGCGACTGGACGGAGGCCGATCGGGTTATCACCTTGACCTCGCCGAAGGGAGATTTTGCCGCGCCGGATCACTTCGGCTATTGCGGCATCCAGCCTTCACTCTTCTACCCCGCGGCAGACTCGGATTCGAAGGTCAAATTGATGGACAATCAGCGGACTGAGTTCCGCTGCGACAGCTCAGATAAGATCCCGCACTTCGCAGGCGGCTGCGTATTGTGGAGCAGTCGGCCGACCTGGTCCCTCGACGGCAACGAGAAGGAATCCGAACAGACGGCGGATCACATCTGGACCGCACTCCACGATCCCCAAGCCACCGATCCGAAGTTCCCAGGCCAGACCAAAAATATTCCAGGCAAGATCAATCCTCGCGACCGTGGCTGCAAGAGCAAAAGTGGCTGCCTCACCAGATCAATGAGCAACCGTAAGACCAAGGGAAGTGTTGCGAACAATAATTATAAGGCCGCGGTCAAACAATGCAATAAGCTCGACAAAACCGGATTCACCAAGCCTTCATGCGACGAGTACCCGTTCGCCTCCACCCATGAGGGTTCGGCGTATGCAGGGATCAATTTCTCCGTCGCCATCGTGGAGAGGGGGGACAATTGTAGCGGCGGATCGAAGCTCAAGAATTGGTACCTCTGGAACCGCGTTCTGGAGAAGGATCCGTTCTGGGTGCACGTGACTAAGAAGGGTGACAGTCCGCCGCCCCATCTCATCCCGGCTGATGGGCCTGAGATTATAACAGAATGTGACGAATGAACTTCGTGTCGGTGCGCCGGTCGGGGGTTCTCCGGGCGGCGCACGGCCGTCATCGGCTATCTTTGACTGCGGGACATACCGACGGAAGGGTTGGGCGGCGTCATGGCCGACGCACGGTACCTGTCGTGGTTCGAGCAGTGGTTCGGCGACGCTGACACTTTGACCTGGTGTTCTGCTGCCTCTTCCCGTGACGTGCTAGCGGCCTACGGCATGGCCGCCGTGCCACTGGAAACTGGCCGTATGACCGAGCTGATGGAATGGCGCTTGCTTGCCGGGCATGTAGGAGATCGCATGCTCGTCGTTCAGACGAACGGCTGCCCGGGCGACGAGGTCTTGGATCAACTCGCCCGCTTCGGTCCAGCGCTTAGTGTCCAGTGGAGCGACACCGCGCCGCCGGCGGTCACCTATCTCGAGGAAGGGCAAGTAGTAGCCGCGTTCGATCCATTCGAACTGGAATTCAATTCCGTTCCGGACGTCGGCGCGGTCGAGCGGTGGCTTGCTGGAACACCTGCCGGGCGGCAGATGTGGGAAGAAGACTGGGCGCTAGCCGTGCTTTTCACTGCGGAAGCGTTGTGTGGCGAGGCGGTCGACGACGTTTGGGTGCGCAGATCGCACACTGTCGTGCGCTGAGCTCGAACTCGGGACCATGATAGCCGAGCTGTTATGGCGTAGCCATCGGTTGCGCACGCTCCGGTGCCGGTATGGCCTCCGAAAGGCTTCGTTAGTTTCGTTCTATAGTGGACGCGTTCACTGCGAAGATCCTCTGAGTGGCTGGTCTTCTCTCTCAATCCCGATGTGCCGGGCACTCATCCGTGTATGTACGGGCTAGAAACCAATTCGCTCAGGTCGCTGAAGATACGTCCGCCCCGCCCGGTCGCCAGCACCGGCTCGCAGGGGCCGACCCAGTTGTCTAGTGCCGCATCACGCAACCTTGGTGGGGTAACTCGTCCATGACCGGATCGGGGAACTGGCCGCGAAGCTGACCTTCGGGGCCGTGTGCTGGTTGTGCCAGCGGATGTAGGCCGCGATGGCGGCGTTCTGCTCCTCATGGCTACGGTGGTCGGTGCCGTTCAACGCGAAGTACCGCAGGGCGGCGAGTTCGGACCCGATCCAGTTCAACCACGACCCGTAGATCGGCAAGAAGACCAGCTCGACGTCGTTGCCCCGGGCCCAGGACCTGACCTCGGCGCGTTTGTGCGGCGAGTAGTTGTCACAGATCACATACAGGCGCTCACCCGGCCGACGGGCCCGCAGCGTCTTGAGGAAGGCCAGGAAGCCGGTCCATCGTTTGCGGCGCCGGATCCGGTAGTAGAGCCTGCCGGTGGCCAGGTCCAACGCGCCGAGCAGGTGCCGGACACCGTCGTCGCGGTGATAGGTCGCCCGCAGCCGCCGCGGACGCTTGCGTGGCCGCCAGGTGCGGCCTTTGCGCGGCTGGAGGTTGAGCGGGCCGAACTCATCGGCGCAGATCACCCGCCCTCCCTGCGGCCGGGTGTCGTACAGGGCCAGGACCTGCCGCATCTTGGCGATGAAGTCCGGGTCGTCGCTGCTCTTCCAGGTGGTGGTGGCCTGCCAGGAGACGCCGCCCGCCTTCAAGATCCGCGCCAGGTGCTGGGGGCTGATCGAGGTCACCAGCCTGATCCGCCGCAGGTGGGCGGCGAGCTTGGCCAGGCTCCAGGTGGAGAACGCGGTGATGCCCCATTCGGCGGGGGTCGTCCGGGCGATCAGGCAGATGCGTTCACGCACCCACTCACTGATCCTCCGCGGACGGCCCCCGCTCCATTTTGGGTCCAGGGCCTCGAACTTCCGCTCGTTGAAGGCGTGCACGACCTGCCGCACGTAGTCATCGCCGACCTGCATCAGTGTTCGGATCGCCGAGGCCGGCCGCCCTTGTGCCGACATCAGCACCACGATCACCCGCCGCAGCTTCACCGGGTCTTTGGCAATCCGGGTGATCTTCTGCAGGCGCCGGCCCTCCTCCAACGACAACGCCCGGACGAACACCTCGGGCTTACGCGCCACGACCACCTCCCAGAACTACTCCGGGACAAGGCTGGCGTGCTCACTCACCGAGATCAATAACCCCGGCAAGGTTCGATGATGCGGCACTAGCACGGACAGCCGGACCAATCCGACTCCGGTCTGCACGGTCTTGCTGATGTCAGTGCCAAAGCTGCCACTCTTGTATCGGTGCCTCGCGCCTACTGCAGCTCAGAATATACGACAAGTCAGTCTTCAGCGCTTTCAGTACCCCCTTGGACGCTCGCTCAGCATCGAGTCCGAGAGGTCAATCAGGCTCGCACCAGGGTTCCGACCCGCTCGTGACTCCCAACGAGGGTGATGGTCAGCGCCGTTGTTCCTAGTGAGACCGCCATGAGGTACCTTTATCATGAAACATTGGGATGACCTCCACAGGTTCAATGCACTTAGAGTGATCGCCTTTATGGCTAGGGTGATATCGCGGCATCGCCTACAGCGGCTTCGCCCAACTCCTGATCGGGAGTAGGGATATAGCTTCCTGGAGGCCCTGATCTGTTCGACTGCAAGGGAATGGTCTTCGACAAGGAACGCCAAGTCGTGACATGGTATCCCCGCTGCCATGAAGCGATGCCATCTAGTGCCTTGCGCCGCCAGAATTGTTCGGTAATCATACAACTGCCAGCTACGTGCGGAGCGGAAAGCTCACCTGAGGGGTGAAGCGAAGCGTATCCATGGTGTCGCAACACGTGTACCAGCCCACGAAGTGCAAGAACGGGGAGAGTCATGCGAACGAGTACGCGTACCGACCGCCTGTCCGTTTCTGACCGTTTGGACTGGTGGGAGCAGATCGATGTAAAGGCCACCATCCCGACCAGGGGCAGTGAGTGTGAAAACGGCTTCCGTGCCAGCCTTTGCGCGATGGACATCGGTGCTCTCCAGCTGCACGCATTTAGATTTCCATCGCCGCAGGTATTTCGGGCACCCGAACTGATCGGCTGCTTTGACTCCAACGTGTATGTTCTGTGGTTGGCCATGAGCGGCACCATGCAAATCACCCAGCGCAGGCGCAGCGCCGCACTTGCCCCCGGCGACCTGGTGATTTACGACAGTTCCTACCCTTTCACCGGGTCAACGCATGGGGATCCCATCGACAGTTTCGCTGGACTCCAATTGCATGTCCCCAAGTCGCTGGTACCGCTCCCAGGCGACAAGCTCACTAGACTTACGGCGACCCGCCTCCCCGCCCAAAGTGGCATTGGAGCAGTGGTACGCCGCCATCTGGTCGGTTTAACCCGTCATATAGCCGACTGCACCGCCACTGACGCCGCCCTATTGGCGACTATCACCCTCGACCTATTCGCTGCTTTGTGTGCCCACCACCTCGAAGCCCCCGCAGTACGGCCTTCGCAGACTCCCACCAGGGCATTGCAGGAGCGCATTCTGGCCTTCATCCACCGTAACCTTGCTGATCCCCGCCTGACGGCAGACGCGATCGCCGCCGCCCATCAGATTTCCACCCGGCACCTCTACAAACTCTTTCAAGAGCAGGAAGTGAGCGTGGCCGCCTGGATCCGCCAACGCCGTCTGGAGCGCTGCCGTCACGACCTGGCAGATCCTCACCTAAACGCCCGTCCGATCCACGCCGTCGCGGCTCGGTGGGGGTTTCCGAACAAGGGACACTTTAGTCGGCTGTTCCGTGCAACTTACGGCATTCCACCCGCCGAGTACCGACGCCAAGTGCAGCGTGAGCCAGAAGTAGCTGTGTGCTGAGAAGCCCGCGTCTTCTCCACGACTGGATGCTGGCCGGGTCACCTTCGAACTGGCCGACGTGATAGCCCTCCCCTTTCCGACGACCACCTGGAAGTATCATCCTAGGAGGCGACAAGCTCACTTCCTCAGAATCTGTAGTCATGGTAAGGATGCTGCCGGCGTGATCCTGTTGCCGCAGGTTAAGCGGTCAGTGTCTGCGGGAGTGAGTTCTGGGCCGGTGTGTCGTCAGTGACGGGCCGGATGCAGGTTTTCGCTAGGATGTCCAGCCCATGTAACGGCGGGCTTCGGTCCATTCGTCGGTCTGTTCGGCCAGAACCGCGCTGGCCAGCCGGATGATCGAGGGCCGGTCGGGGAAGATGCCGACCACGTCCGTGCGGCGGCGGATCTTCTTGTTCAACCGTTCCTGGGGGTTGTTGGGACCAGATCTGCTGCCAGGTCTCGCGGGGGAAGGCGGCGAAGGCGAGCAGGTCCTCATGGGCGGTGTCCAGGTGCTCGCAGGCGGCCGGGCACTTGGCCTCCAGGGCGTCGATAACCCAGTCGTGCTGGGCGGCCACGGCCTCGACGTTGTTCTGGTCGAAGATGGTACGCACCAGCGTGGTCACCCACGGCTGCGCCGACTTCGGGACGCTGGTGAGTAGGTTGCGCAGGTAGTGAAGCTGTGAGGAAATAACATGGCGATTCGATCTTTTGGGTTGGATGCCGTGTTATGGCGATCTTGCCCGGGGTTCTCGATCGGCTGGAGTTGAAGTTCGAGATCGTGCTGCCGCATCTGAACGAGCGGCAGCGGCGGTTGCTGATGGCTGCCGAGGCCCGGTTGCTGGGGCATGGCGGGGTTCGTGCGGTCGCTCGGATTGCTGGGGTCAGCGAGTCCTCCGTGCGGAAGGGCGTGTTCGAACTCGAGGACGGCGGGGAGGTGTTGCCGGACGGGCGGGTGCGTCGTGAGGGCGGCGGGCGTAAGAGTGTCGAGGAGCACGACCTGCGGTTACTACCAGCGCTGTTGATGTTGGTCGAGCCGGAGGAGCGGGGCGACCCGGGGTCGCCGCTGCGGTGGACGACCAAGTCACTGCGGCGCCTGGCGGAGGAGTTGGCCCGGCGGGGGCATCGTGTATCGCTGCCCACGGTCGGGCGGTTGCTGCGTGAGAACAGGTTCAGCCTGCAGGGCAACGCCAAGACCCTGGAAGGCAAGCAGCACCCGCAGCGGGACGCGCAGTTCCGCTATATCAACGAGCAAGTTAAGAATCATCAGGCCGCAGGCGAGCCAATGATCAGCGTCGATACCAAGAAACGCGAGCAACTGGGCCGACTGCCCAACCCAGGCCGCCAGTGGCGGCCGAAAGGCGACCCGATCGAGGCTGAGGACCATATCACAGGGCCGGACGTCGATCAGGCCATCCCGTATGGCATTTACGACACCAGCGCGAACACCGGCTGGGTGAACGTCGGCATCGACCACGACACCTTAACTTTCGCGGTCGCCTCGATCCGCCGCTGCTGGCAGGTCCGAGGCCAGCGGGACTATTCGGACGCCTCCCGGTTGTTGATCACCGCGGATGCGGGCGGCTCCAACGGCTACCGGTTGCGGGTCTGGAAGACCGAACTCGCCGCCCTGGCCGCGGGGACCAGCCTAGCGATCACCGTGTGCCATTTCCCGCCGGGCACCTCAAAATGGAACAAAATCGAGCACCGACTGTTCTCCCACATCACGATGAAGTGGCGTGGGCGACCGCTGACCAGCCACGAGGTCGTCGTCAACACCATAGCCTCAACAAGGACCCGCACCGGGTTGCGGGTCGAAGCCGTACTCGACACCGCTTCGTATCCACTGGGCGTCACAATCGGGCACCCGCACGGGCGCGCGAGACGGCGAGACCTGGTTGCCCTCCAGGGTGATCGGGAACGCAGCGGCTCATGTCCGTCACCGTAATCCCGTCCTGTTGCGATCCCTCCAGGGATGATCGGGGACCGCGCGTCCATGACGACTGCATTTCCTGGACTCGCGGTTGCGATCCCTCCAGGGATGATCGGGGACCCGAGGATAACGCCGCAGGTCACCGCCGCGGTAGAAGGCCTTGGAACGGCGGATTTTGCAGCGGTTCGGCGGTAGTGCAGATGCGCAGGTCACAAGGGGTGTGGTCACAGGATGGGGTCGGTGTTGCCGAGGGGTTGGCCGATGAGTTCGGTTTGGATGTGGTGAGGGCCTTGGGTGCGGTAGATCAGAACGCTGTCGTAGGTCGGGTCGATGTGCTGCTTGATCGCCGACAGTAGCTTGCGGTGCTGTGCGGCGGAAAGCTCCCCTTGGAAGACGCTGCGTTGCACCCAGTGCAGGTACTGGCGGCAAGTTCTGAGAATGCCCGGGTTGCGTTCGGCGAGGGTGTCATAGACGACGATGACGAACACGGTCACCACCAGGGGCGGAACGGCTTGTACGGGGTGTCCTCCAGGCACAGCCGCACGACTTTGAGGGCTTCCAGGTGGATCAGCTCCTCATAGGACACTTTGCGGCGCAGGCTGCGATGGTGGACCGTGGTGGCGAGTTCGGTGCGGATGAGTTCGGAGACCTTCTTGCGCCCGTCTTTGCTGAGCTAGGCGTTGCCGACGTCGCTTTCGAAGTCGCTGGGCCGCAGGGACTTCTGGGCGGCGGCCCGTCGGAGGAGGCGTTCGGCGAACAGCGGCTTGAACGGCTCGGCGAGGTCGAGAGCGAGGGTGTTGCGGCGGCGGTCGGTGTCGGCGTGGAGGAAACCGAGGGCCGGGTGCAGGGGTGTGCAGCGCAGCGCGGTCAGTACCCGGGCGTAGACGATGGAATTGACGTAGCTGATGAACGCGTTGCCCGCGTTGGCGGGTGGGCGGCGGCTACGGCCCTCCAGGCGCAGCCATGGTGGTAGGAAGGTGTCCAGGACGGCCCAGGCGGTCCGGCGGAAGTTGCCTTCGGCGCCCATGAGCTGATCACTGGTGTGGCAGGTGGGCAGTTGCTCGGCAAGGCGGGAGAGTGGGGCGTCGAGCAGGTCGGTGTCCATGGCCCAGCGGATGTTGCTCGCGGTCGTGCTGATCAGGGCGCGTCCGAGCGTCAGCCGGACGTCCTCATCCCCGGTCAGGGCGGCCTGCCGGCGGAGTACATGGGCCGAGCTGGTGTCTTCGGGTGGGCCGATCGCCCCGGCGTAGTTGCCGTAGTGGTCCAGGATGTGGACGGTGACGCCGTGCCGGCTGAGCAGGGACACCGCTGAGGTGTTGATGTCGAGATAATCGAAGGCGATCAGGTCTCGGATGTCGGTGATCGGGATCCGGACCGGCGATTGGTCGGCCCGTTCGATTCGGACGCTGTTGTCCTCACGCCGGATCCGGCACGGCTGGGTGAGCCAGTACGTACGGGCATGGGCGGTCACGATTCCCCCCAGCAGTAGTCGATATAGGAACAACCGTGACAGGACCGCCGTTCCAGACGCGGCGGGATGGCATCCTGGCTGATCACCTGCCGCGCCTGTCGTTCGGTTTCCTCGGCGCGGTCGCGGGCCGATGCGTCCCAGGCGACGGTGACCGTACGGCGGATGAGCGGGTAATGGACGACGCCGTGCCGCACATTCACCCCTCGCCGGGACAGGAGCAGGCAGTAATGGCGGACCTGCGCCTCGTGTTGGGCGGAGGGAGCGCGCGATGATTTCGTCTCGTGGACGATGGCACCGGTGGTGACCCAGTCGATCTTTGCTTCGCCCAGATCGATATCGGCGCGGCGGGTGTAGGTGGTGTCATCGACGGCCTGGCCGTGTGCGACGGTGTCGCTGCGCTGCTCGGGGCGGTAGCCGCGGATGTAGAGCCATAGCTGGCGCGGGCAGTGCAGAAGGTACTTGATGTGCACCCCGCCGATCGCCTCATCCTCCGGCCGGCTCATAGGACCGTTTCCGGTACGGCGGCGCGCTCGCCGGTCAGGGTCAGACCGCGCTCGGTGCTGTACGGGGCGTCCACCGCCCATAGGCGGATGCGGCCCTGCGGGTCGGGCCGGATGAGCTCCGCGCGCCCGGCGGCGCGCAGGGCGGCGAGCTGGCCGTAGCGGATCGGGATGAGCAGACCGGCCGCCAACAGTGGGTCCTCTTCGCTCATGGCCTGGTATTCCTGCACGTCACTGGCCAGCAGGACATCGACGCTGTCGAAGGTCTCCTCCAAACGTTCGGCGAACTCGCTGCGGTCGTCGAACGGGTCGGTGAAGGTGAGGAAATCGCGATGGAACTCATCGCGGTGCCGCCGGGCTTCGGTCGACCAGTTCTGGCCCCAGCGGGTGGCGTAAGCGATCTGCAACCACGATTCGATGGTCTCTTCGGAGATCACCGGGCCGGAGGCGGTGGTGAGCGCGGTGCGGGCGGCGTCAAGTGCGGCCTGGTCGTAGGGGCGGGGGCCGGTGGCGAGGTGGACGCGGAACTCGACGGGGCCCTCAGGGTGGTGGCCCCGGCGGTTGATGCGTCCGGCTCGTTGGGCAATGGCCTCGATCGGCGCGATTTCGGTGACACCGCGGTCGAAGTCCAGGCACAGCGAGACCTCGACGGTTTGGGTGGCGACGACCAGCCCGCCGCTGCGCCTGGCGCCTTGTCCAGGTCGGCGTTCGGGGTGCTTGCTGAGGATGGTGCCTTCGATGGCGGCTCGGTCGATCCCGCGGAACCGTGAGTGCAGCAGAATCGCGTCGCGGTCGTTGTCGCTGGTGAGGGCGTCGTAGAGTTCCTGCGCCATGGCGACCGTGTTGGCGATGACAAGGACGCTGTGGCCCTCATCCAGCCACTCGTTGATGCGGGCCAAGCTGTCCGGGGAGTTGATCGGCTGCTCATCCAGGGCCAGGCGGTGCCGGTCGGGGGCGGTGCCGGTGGGCGCCCGATGTACCTGGACGGACCCGAGGGTGTCGGCGACCAGATCGATCATGGGCTGGGCCAGGGTGGCGGAGAGCACGGCGACGCGGCTGCCGAGCTGGTTCCACAGGCGCATGCAGGCGCACAGCCGGCCGAAGGTGGCCGGGTCGTAGGCGTGGAGCTCGTCCAGCACCATCAGCGCGTTGGCCTGTTCCAGCAGAACACTGGAGTAGCGGGCACCTGCGATCGCGGCCCGCAGCAACTGGAACGGGGTGGCGACACGGACGCGCTGGGCGAACAGTCGCATGGCGCCGGCTCTCGCTCGGGCGCGGCGGGCGTCGGCCGCCGTGGGTTCGCAGTCGTCGGCGACCGCGCGGGCCAGCAGGGTACGCGCGGCGGTGGCGTGCAGGACCCCGATGTCCGGCTGTGCGGCCGGTGCCTGAGAAGGCGCTGGCGGCGGGTCCAGGGTGGCGATGAAGCGGTCACGGGCGGCGTCGATGGAGGCGCGGTACGGCAGCAGCCACATCAGACGGGGCCGCCCCGGCATGTCGCCGAGCTGCGCCGATGCCCACGCCAGTCCGGCCTCCGTCTTGCCGCTGCCGGTCGGGGCCACCATGATGAGGTGCCCGCTGGTCGCCGCGGCCTGCCGCTGGTGCGGATAGGGAGCCGGGAGCCTGGTCAGGAAGTCGCCCGGGAGCGGCATGTGGGTCTGCAACGGTACGTGCGCGGAGCCGGAGTGGTCGGCCAGCGTGACCGCTCCTTGGAGGAGGACGGCAGTCAGGCCGTCGTCCTCGCTGACCGGATTGCCCCAGTCGGCGCGTAGCCGGGCGAAGGCGTCGCGTGCCAGCTCCCACAGGCGTCGCTGCTCGTGGGGGATCGGTACGCCGAGTCGGTCGGCCAGCCACGCCAGAAACGCGCGGTGCCGGACGACGGGAACCTGGATGCGGGGCCGACCAAGCACCGGCGCCGTATCGCGGCCGAACTTACGCTCCCAATCGGCGATCGGCGGATACTTCGTCCGTAGGTCGCCGCCGCGGGTGGAGGTCAGCGGCCGGTGGTGGAAGGCGACACCGGCGGCGATCATTTTCTGGTCTTCGGGGTCCAGGTGCCGGGTGAGCAGATCGACGTAGGCCAGTGACAGCACCTCGTGCCGCTCACCCCAGATCTCGCCGCGGGGGCGGAGTTGCCGTTGGAAGCCTTCGGCGACCTTGCCTGCGTCGTGAAGCAGCGCCGCCGTCCGTGCCCAATCCCAAAACCGCGGATGGTCGGCCAGGATGCCGGGGGAGCCGATCCGGTCGGCGACCATGTCGGTGGCTTCGCGTACGGCGAGGCTGTGCTCGGTCAGCAGCTCGGGGCGGCCCAGCCCGGATCCACGCGCGGATTTGGCCAGGACCTGGCCCAGCGCGGCGTCGGACGCCTCCTGTTCTGGCGACTTATCCGGCATCGCGGGCGCGGCCAGCCACACGGCCTGTTGCCCGTCCCGGTAGGCGCCGACGACGTCATGGACGCCCGCCGGTTCCGAACACCACAGGTAACTGCGGTATTCGGTGTGGCCACGGTCGGGGGTGATCGCCTCGGCCAGCCGGAGCGTACCGGCCAGCGGCGCCTGGTGCCCGCCTGCCGGAGCCAGCGCGTGGCCGACGTGAGCTCGCTCAGTCGGATACAGCGTGACCTGCTGGATCGAACGCACATGGACCAGATCCTGGGAGCGCCCCAGCCGCAGCCCCCACACCGGGCGGCGCAGTGCCGCCGCGATCCGGTCTGCCTCGGGTGCGGGAATCCAGACGGTGAGGTGCACCCCGACCAGGAAGGGGCGGTCGCGAATGGTCATACCGCCCTTGCCGGCGGCCACTCGCCCGGCCACGGCAGGGTTGGAGCCGTCGGCGGCGATGGGATGGTAGGTCTCGGCGTCGGTGCCCGACCCATCGACGCGGACGGCCATGCCCAGCATGACCGGCTCGGCGCGACGGCCAGTGGCCGCGGCGAGCATGCCGCGTACTGTCGAGGGCGGCGGTACCGGAAGACAGCGGCTCACACCCGGGAACATGGGATCACGAAACGAGGCCACTGGTGCGTACAGCTCGACTCTGACCGCTTCGATAATGCTCATGCTCATCGGGCGCGGTCGTCGAACCAGGTGTCGCGCTGCCCGGTACGGATCTCTTCGGCGAGGTCGCGCAACATCGAGCGGGGGTGATCGATGCTGAGGCCGCCATCATCGATGAGGTCGGCCAGGTCATGCTCCACCTCTTTGCGGGCACGCTCCAAAAAGCCCGGTCGCCAGCCCAGCCGTACCGGTGCTTCCCACTGCCCCTGCCAGGCCCGCAACTCCTCACGCAGGGCCGTGCCGCGGACCTGGAGGCCGCTCCCATCGGCGGCACCGTCGATCACGAAGCCCAGCGGATTCACGCCGCCCGCCATCGGCACCATGGCCACCAGCGCGGGCGTACGGTCTCCATAGTGCAGCGCCTTCTTCGCACCGCCGGTCAGCTCCGCCAGCGCCTCCAGCAGCAGGGCCACCCGTTCCCGGCGCTCCGGCAGCGGCAACCGGATCGCGGGCTGCCCGCGGAATGTGATGGCTTCGGCGCCCATGCTCACCGCTTGTGCCACGTTCATCGCGGCGTCGGCCGACAGGTAGTTCGGGCGGCCTGCGCCGCCCTTGTCCGGCAGTGTGAACGTGCCGACCCGCGGCAGGTCGAGCAGGAACGGCGCGGCAAGATCGGCAGTGTAGAACTCGTGAGCGTGCAGCACCGGCTCGGGGATGCCGCGTGACATCACCCCGAAGTCCTCGGTCGGCCGGGTCGGCTCTACCGACATGAACGTCCCCACCATGAAAGGGGTGTCACGCAGCGTGGTGGCCTCATCGGCGCTCTTGGCGCCCGCCTTCATGTATCCGAACAAGTCGTCATCAGCGAACCGGATCGGGTCGGCCGACGTATTCGCCTTCTGCGCCTTGCCCTGTGCCTTGCCCACTCGTTCGGTCGGCGAGGGAACCATCCCCATCGCCGTCATGGTCTCCCGCAGCCACCGTCGAAACGCCTGCGCCGACACGTACGGATACCACTGGCCACGCACGCGGGCCTTCTTCACGGGCGTGGTCGTTGTTTCCCCGCGCCCGTTATTGGGTGCCCCCGCAGTGACCGCCAGCACGATCTTGCCTGCCAGATAGCTCATCAGGCGCTTTCCTCCCCTTCCTGGTCCAACTCGCCGTCCGCGTCGAACTTGATCTCTTCAGCCTGCTCCGCATCGTCCGACTCATCGGAGCCGGCGGCGATCGGCACCTTCCTGTCCTGTAGCCCCTTGACGACGTCGAACCACAGCACGGTCCGCTCTCGCCACCCGCGTGAGCCGTCTGCCAGCAAGTCGCCCAGCACATCGGAATCCACCCGCTGGCCACGGCCGTCGAGGAGCAGGCGCGCGCTCGCCGTCAGTAGCAGTTTGTGCAGCTCATAGCCGCTGCCTGCGGCCCGCCGGTACTGATTCAGCTGGCCACGATGCGCTTCCTGGGCGATCCAATCCGCCAGCAGATCCGCCACGGCCTTGAGTCGATCGGCGTTCATGTCGTACATCACCTCCACGTACAGCCGGCACAACGCCCGCCACCGCACCAGCGTGCGCGGCGAGATCGTCTCCACATCCTCCGAACGGCGCCACAGCTCCCTCGGCAGCCGATCGGCCTGCTCCCCGTCCTGGTCGAACAGCGACCGTGCCGCCTCGCGCGCTCCTCCGGTCAACACACGCCCCTGCTTGTCGCGGCGCGTCAGTGCCCGCTGTAGGTCACGCCACCCGGCCGCGCAGTAGAGATCGGCCGCCGCCAACTGAAGGAACCGGGCGACCCCCGATCGTGTACCGGACACCCGCAGCCACGGTTCCTGGTTGTCGTTCTTGAACATCCACAGCGTCGCCGCCGCAGGCGCGTCGCCCGCATGCACACGCAGCGCCTCCAACGTCACCGCCTCCGGCCCCGCGATGGCGGGCAACCTGCCGAAGCCCAGTTGCCGGATCCGGCCCGCCCGACGTACGTTGCGGCGTACGAAACCCCGCTCAACCTGTGGGATGTCACAGGTAAGGACCGTTGCCGAGCCGGCCGTGAGCCACGCCCCGTACGGCAGCGCCCACATCGCCACCCGGCACCCCCGGCACACCGCCCAGCCCGCCATCCCCGGCGGTAGCGTGTTGACCGCCCGGATCGAGTCGAACATCGGCAGGGTCGCCTTGGCCCACAGCACTCGGCATGCCTGGCCACAGAACGTGCATCCGTATACCGGCCCGTCCACAGGATCGACGGCGAACAACTCTGCCACCTGCGTACGCAGCACCGCCGGATCCCGCTCACGCCGGGCATGCGTCGGCTTGGCGTTCGGATACAGCGCGAACAACACCTTCCACCAGTCGTAGGCGCCACTGCCCGGTGCCGCGCACCCGGCCAGCACCGCATCGGTGACGATCTGCTCGGCCACCGCATCCAGCACTTCCGGGCTGACGTCCCCGACCTGCTCTTGCCCGGCCAATACCGTCACCGCCCATGCCCCGCAGCGCTGCAACGGGTGCTCGGTCAACCGCAGCGGCCCGGACACCTGCGAGATCGTGGCCACCCCTGGAGTAGTGCTCACCGGATCCACCCGAAGCCCTCCACGGTGGACAGCCCGAGCCCCCATTCATAGAGCGCGTCGAGCAGACGCGGTGCCGCCGCGACCCGAACCCGCGCCCGGGCGCCGATGCGAAACCCTTTCGCGACATGGAACCGGCGCCGAGGACCCGCATCCAGCACCTCTACCTCCGCCTCATTCGGCAGGCCGAGGTCATCTGCCTTATGCCGGACGTTATGCATCAATCGTTCGGCGAAATGCGGATCTTCGGGAAGAAGGTAGCGATTCTGGTGTTTCACCAAAACAGGTGAAACAGTGTCGAAAACGCCCACCCCGCTCGAATGGTCGGCGACCGGGTCCAATTGCACCCCCTTCACCGACAGCACGACCGACCCCCACCGGATCTCCCGGCGCCCGGCCAGCGCCGCCAGCATGCACGCGGCGATCCGCGGCACCGGCGACCCCATCCAGACCACCCCATCGGGCGAGGTCGGATACATCCCCGCTTTATGGTGGGCACGAGGAAACAGCGGCGGAGACGTCCCTACCGGCCGCAGCGGGCTTCCCTGCCACCCTGTGTCGTGCAACTCCTTGGCGATCTCCGGATCTTGTTCCCGGATCAGGTCGTACACCACCGCCCGAGCCGACCCATGAACCTGCTCCCAGGCCATCACCGACTCACTCGCGGCCACATCAACCCGAAAACGCAACCGCCCCTCCCCCAACATCGGCCAATGAGACTGGATCAGTCCTACCAGGCGCCCCCGACAATTTCCGGGTATCGCCAAGCCCGGCCCAAACCGAGTCATGGACAATGGGGCGCGGGGGGCGATCAGGTTACTATCGCACAATTGGGGCGAATTGGCACTTATGTGTCGGGTAGACGGCGAGCCGGGCGACGGAAGTGGCCCACCCCGATCAACGATCGGGAGTCTGTGGATGGAGCCGACCGATACGCCACCTCGAGGCATCTTCGCTTTAGACGGCGAGCCTTTAAGATCCAGGTGCGGGTCACTGATACCGATGCCGGGACCGTACTTTGATCAACGCTCTGACCAGCGCAGATGCACTACCGCCGGATCGCTGCAAAATCACGCTCGACGCAGGTCTGTTTCGCCGTGCTGACCTGCAGCGTTACCCTCGGGTCACCGATCATCCCTGGAGGGATCGCAACCCGGGGATGCGGCCGGAACGGATTTCTTCTGCCACGTCACCGATCATCCCTGGAGGGATCGCAACAACCGTGGTGGACGGACACCGCCCTCGGCCTGGACGTCACCGATCATCCCTGGAGGGATCGCAACCGCAGGCAACCGAACTCACCCGGCAACAAATCGCCCGGTCACCGATCATCCCTGGAGGGATCGCAACGGGCTGACCAGTCCTAATACTACAGTCATGTTTCGTGATCTATAGTGGACTCTGTGTCGGATGGGGTGACGTCTGAGGATCTCCAGTCATGGGCGGCCGGGCTGGATGAACTGTTCGCGCGGGTCGCCGCTCGTTTCGGGCGGG
>NZ_POUA01000010.1 GCF_003236385.1 Spongiactinospora gelatinilytica | reverse complement strand
CGGTGTTCCGGGTCGGTGTTCCGGGTCGGTGTTCCGGGTCGGTGTTCCGGGTCAGGGGGAGGGGGGCTCGCCGGCTTCGCCGCGTTCGTGGATGAGGGCGGTGAGTTCGGCGACCTGGCGGCGGGCTCGGCCCTTTTCCGAACCCTGGATGCCCATCGCGCCCACCGTGGAGCCGTCGGCGAAGTCGATCTTCGCCCAGGGCTCGCCTTCGATCAGGGTGACGTCGATGACCTCGGGCCAGGTGTAGCGGTGCGAGCGCAGGGCGTTGATCAGGGTGATCCCCGCGTCGTCGGCTTCGACCCGGCAGCGGCCGAGGAGGTGCAGCACCCCGGCGAAGACGCAGCCGAGGCCGACCATGGCGATCTTGTCGGCGAGGCCGAACGGCTCGGGGAGCGCGATCGCGAAGATCAGCGCCCCGATCACCGCGGCCGCCGCGAAGCCGTACGCCACCAGCCTGCCTCTGCGTGGCCGCCAGGTGACGGGCAGGCTGGGCGGAGTGACGATATCTGGCATCGGCGGCGCTCTCATCGGGTCGTTTCCTCGGATGCCGCCATGTGGGCGCGCGCCCGCACGGTGGCGAAGACGGAAGGCAACCTACCGCACCCGCCCACCGGTCCCGCGGATCACCTCACCCCGCCCCCGAAAGCCCTTCGGCCCGCGGACGCTCACGCCTGCCGCAGCCCGCGAAGGGTCAAGGCGGTCTCCAACGCCGCCACCGTCGCCTCGTAGCCCTTGTCCTCCTTGCCGTGCGGGCCGGAGCGGGCCGTGGCCTGGTCGAGGTCCTCGCAGGTGAGGACCCCGTTGCCGATGGGGGTCTCCTCGTCCAGGGAGATCCTGGTGAGTCCCGCCGTGACGGAGTCGCAGACGTACTCGAAGTGGGCCGTCTCGCCGCGGATCACCGCGCCCAGGGCGACCACGGCGTCGTGGGAGCGGGCGAGGGACTGGGCGACCACCGGGATCTCCAGGGTGCCCGCGACGCGCACCACGGTCGGTGTCGCGCCGCAGTCGCCGGCGGCCTGTACGGCTCGCTCCACCAGCCGGTCGGTGATCTTCTCGTGCCAGCGGGCGGCCACGATCCCCACCGTCAGCCCCGCCGCCGGCACGGCGTGGGCGTCCGGGCGTCCGCCTGAACTCATGAGATCTCCTGTGGGATGTCGTGGCCGAGGCGGTCGCGCTTGGCCATCAGGTACTTTCGGTTGAACGGTGTGACGGCCGCCTCCATCGGCTCCCGGCCGAGCACCTTGATGCCGTAGCCGTCCATCCCGCGCGTCTTGGCCGGGTTGTTGGTGAGCAGCCGGACCGACTTGACGCCCAGGTCGGCCAGTATCTGCGCGGCGTTGGAGAACTCCCTGGCGTCCACCGGCAGGCCGAGTTCCAGGTTCGCCGAGACGGTGTCGCTGCCCGCGTCCTGGAGGCTGTAGGCGCGGAGCTTGGCCAGCAGCCCGATCCCCCGGCCCTCGTGCCCGCGCAGGTAGACGATGACCCCGCGGCCCTCGGCGGCGATCGCCGCCATGGCCGCGTCGAGCTGGACGCCGCAGTCGCAGCGCAGCGAACCGAGCACGTCGCCGGTGAGGCATTCCGAATGCGCCCGGACCAGGACGTTCTCTCCGTCGGCGAGGTCGCCGTAGACGAGCGCGAGGTGTTCGCCGCCGTCGAGCGTGCTGGCGTAGCCGTACGCGCGCCACTGGCCGTGCCGGTTGGGCAGCGCGGTCTCGGCCACGCGGGTCACCATCCGCTCGGTACGGCGGCGGTGGTCGGCCAGTTGCTCGATGGAGATGAGGGCGACGTCGTGCTCGTCGGCGAACGCGCGCAGCGCGGGCAGCCGCTTCATGGTGCCGTCGTCGTTGACGATTTCGCAGATCACGCCCGCGGGCGGCAGCCCGGCCATGACCGCCAGGTCCACGGCGGCCTCGGTGTGGCCGCGCCGGGCCAGTACCCCGCCTTCGGCGTAGCGCAGCGGGAAGATGTGGCCGGGCCGCACCAGCTCGTACGGCTCGGTCGCCGAGTCGCACAGCGTGCGGATGGTCCGTGCCCGGTCGGCGGCGGAGATCCCGGTGGACACCCCGTCACGGGCGTCCACGCTGACCGTGTAGGCGGTGCGCATGCGCTCGCGGTTCTCGCCGACCATCAGCGGCAGCCCGAGGCGGTCGAGCTCCACCCCGCGCATCGGCACGCAGATCACGCCGCTGCCGTGCCTGATGGTGAAGGCGACCAGCTCGGGGGTGGCCTTGGCGGCGGCGAAGATGAGGTCGCCCTCGTTCTCGCGGTTCTCGTCGTCCACGACGATGACGGGCCTGCCGTCGCGGATGTCGGCCACGGCCCGCTCCACCGGGTCCATCTTGATGTCGCTCATGCGCTCACCACCTTCTCCACCGGCACCGCGGTACGGGACCGGTACTCACGCGTCCAGGTCACGAAGCCCACGGCGACGAGCACGAGGAACACCCCGTACACGACACCGGAGACCACCAGTCCGGCGCCGAAGGCCAACGGCACGCCGACCAGGTCGACGAGCACCCATATCCACCAGAAGTCGATCAGCGCGCGTCCCTGGGCGAACGTGGCCACCGCGCTGCCGACGAAGATGTAGGCGTCCGGGAGCGGGTTCCAGGAGATCTCGAAGAGGTTCTGGTTCACCAGGTGGAAGGCCAGCGCGACCACCCCGGTGCCGGCGATCATGACGCCGATCAGCGTCACCCGTTCGGCGATCGTGCCGGGGCGTACCGGCAGCGTGCGCTCGGCCCGGATGCCGCGCGACCACTTCCACCAGCCGTACACCGCAAGCGCCGCGAACAGCGCCTGCTTGAGCGCGTTGCCGGTCACGTGGGCGCTGATCGAGGCCGCGAACAGCAGCGAGGAGGCGAAGAGCTGGACCGGCCAGGTCCAGATGGTGCGCCGGATGGCCAGCATGACGGTCGCCAGGGCGCCGATGTTGCCCACCAGGTCGATCCAGACGACGTGCTGGCCGAACAGCTCGAAGCCCGCGGTCGCCCATGTGGTGCCGCCGCTCATGCCCGGCCCTTCGGGCGGTGGGCGACGGTCAGCCGCTCGACGTACTTGGCGATCACGTCGACCTCCAGGTTCACCGGCTCGCCGGGCGCGCGCAGGCCGAGCGTGGTCTCCCGCAGGGTCGTGGGGATCAGCGCGACGGCGAACTCGCCCGGGGCGACCGCGGTGACGGTGAGGCTGACGCCGTCGATGGCGATGGACCCCTTCTCCACCACGTAGCGTTCCAGGTTGTCGCCGAGGGAGAAGCGCACGTCGTGCCAGTCGGTCCCGGGCTCGCGGGAGAGCACCACGCCGGTGCCGTCCACGTGGCCCTGCACGATGTGGCCGCCGAGCCTGCCGTCGGCGCGCAGCGCGCGTTCCAGGTTGACCCGGTCGCCCGCGCCGAGCCCGCCGAGCGTGCTGCGCCGCAGCGTCTCCGGCATCACGTCGGCGGTGAACACGTCGCCGTCGAGTCCGGCGACGGTGAGGCAGACGCCGTTGACCGCGATCGACGCGCCGTAGGCGGCGTCGGCGGAGACGGTCGCGCCGCGGATCGACAGCCGCGCCGCGCCGTCGCGCGGTTCGACGGCGACCACCTCGCCGAGCTCTTCCACGATTCCGGTGAACATCCCCTTCAGTTCTCCTCACTGGGTGCCGGCCGGGCGGTGACCCGTAGGTCCGGCCCGACGCTGACGACTTCCTCGAACACCAGCCGGTGGGTCTGCCCGATCGTCCGCACCCCGGCGGGGCCGAGCGCGGCGGGCCCGTCGCCCAGCAGCGCGGGCGCGAGGTAGCCGACCACGCGGTCGATCAGTCCTTCCCTCATGAAGGAACCCGCGAGGGTCGGCCCGCCTTCCAGGAAAATGCCGACAATGTCTCTTTTGTGGAGTTCGGCCAGGAGGGCGCGCAGGTCGAGCCCCGTTCCGGGGGCGCGCGGCAGCCGTACGACCTCGGCGGCCCCCACCGGCCCCGGCGCGGCGTCCTCGGCGACGGCCAGCAGCGTGGGGGCCTCCCGCGACAGCACTTCGGCATCGGCCGGGACGCGCCCGCGGGTGTCCACCACGACCCGCAGCGGCGGCCCCGAGGGCCGCTCCAGCGGCGGGCGGGCGGTGAGCCGGGGGTCATCGGCCAGGACGGTGCCGACACCGGCGAGGATCGCGTCGCTGCGCGCACGGAGCAGGTGTACGTCGGCCCGGGCCTCGGCGGAGGTGATCCACCGGCTGGTGCCGTCGGCCGCGGCCGACCTGCCGTCGAGCGTGGCGGCGAACTTCCAGGTCACGTGGGGGCGGCCGCGGCGCACGAAGGTGAGCCATTCGGCGTTGCCGCGCTCGGCCTCCCCGGCCAGCAGCCCGGTCTCCACCGCCACGCCCGCGGCGCGCAGCCGGGCGGCCCCGCCGGCGGCGGCCGGGTTGGGGTCGGACACGGCCACCACGACCCGCCGTAGGCCGGCCTGGAGCAGCGCGAGCGAGCAGGGACCGGTGCGGCCGGTGTGGTCACAGGGTTCGAGGGTGACGTAGGCGGTGCCGCCCCGGGCGCGCTCGCCCGCCTGGCGCAGCGCGACCACCTCGGCGTGCGGCCCGCCCGCGCGGGCGTGGAAGCCCTCCCCCGCCACCCGGCCTCCGGCGTCGAGGATCACGCAGCCCACGACCGGGTTGGGACTGGTCGTCCCGCGCCCGCCCGCGGCGAGCGCGATCGCCCGGCGCATGTGCATGAGGTCGCTCACCCCTGGCCCTCCTGTTCGCCATCGGCTGCCGAGCCGTGGCGGGCCCCGGGGGTGTGGACGGGATGCGTCAAAGCACATCCGTCTGGCAGCGGACGCGCTCGTCGCGCGCGCCGCCACCCGCGTGCCGCCTCCCATCCGGACTTTCACCGTCGGTACCGGAATTTCACCGGATCCACCGGCCGATGGCTTCGGCCGGGTCGCGGACTGTAACCGCCGGTTCGGAATTACACCGACCCCGGAGCACGCTTGCTCACCTCTCAGTGTGCCATGCCGGGATAAAACGCGCGCCTGGGATGGGGTGGTGCCGGGATCGGGCACCCGAGCCGGCCTCGAAACGATCTTCCTCGGGGACTCCTCGGAGGTGCCGAGCCCCCGGCCGCGTTCGCGCGCGGGCCAGAATGGCACCGCATTGTCAGTGCCACGTCATGGTCGTGTCACAAATCCGTGAAATTGAATTTCCAGCCTTACCGGATTCTCCCGCGGCACAACGCCCCAGGTCAATACACCGATGACAACAAGCCCATTTACTTTGCACAACAAAGCACGCCTTATATCTTGATCCTGTGACAATCCATTGATTTGCGGCCAGGCGTTTTGCAAGGGTTCCTCGTAGCCGGAGAGGTCCGTCCCCGGCACGTGACTCGGGGAGTCCTCACAGCGATGACCATGCCTGCGCCGGCCCTACCGGAAGCGTCCGCCGCCCCTGGCGGGCGCCCGCCGGACGCCGGATCCGTCGGACGCTCACCGGGCCGGCTCACCTGGATGCGTTTCCGCCGGGACCGCACCGGAGTGCTCTCCGCTTTCGTGGTGCTGTTCTTCTTCGTGGTGGCACTGGCGGCCCCGCTCATCTCCATGGCATATGGAAACGACCCGTACACGCAGTACGGCCAGGAGCGCGAGGGCCTGCTCAACGAATTCGGCTATCCGCTGCTGCCCAACGGCGGAATCAGCGGCGAATTCTGGTTCGGCCTGGAGCCGGGCCTCGGCCGCGACGTCTTCATGCTCCTGGTCTACGGGATCAGGACCTCACTGCTGATCGCCGCCGCCGCCACCCTGCTGACCACCCTGATCGGAGTGGTCGTCGGCCTCGTCGCCGGATACGTGGGCGGCAGGACCGACTACCTGATCGGCCGGGGCATCGACATCCTGCTGTCGTTCCCCTCCACACTGTTCTTCATCGCCTTCATGCCGGTGGTGGAGTCACTGTTCGTGTCGCCGCGCGAGGAGACGCCGGTCTGGCTGCGCACGGTCTCGCTGATCACCGTGCTCACCCTCTTCGGCTGGGCGACGATCGCCCGCCTGCTGCGCGGCCAGGTGCTGTCCCTGCGCGAGCGGGAGTTCGTCGAGGCGGCGCGGATCACCGGCGCCTCACCGGCGCGGATCATCTTCAAGGAGCTCCTGCCGAATCTCTGGACGCCGATCATCATCCAGTCCACGCTGCTGCTCCCGGCGTTCGTGACCGCGGAGGCGGGGCTGTCCTTCCTCGGCGTCGGCATCATCGAGCCCACCCCGGACTGGGGACGCCTGATCCAGCGCGGCGCGGAGGTGTACCGCGACGACATCACCTTCCTCCTCTTCCCCGGCGTGTCCCTGGTGATCTTCGTGCTGGCCTTCAACCTGCTCGGCGACTCCGTCCGGGACGCGCTCGACCCCAAGACCCGCCGGTGACCCCCCGGCGCCACCAGACCTGAACGACAGGACCTCCCGGTAAGGAAGGACGAGATGAGATATCCACGCAAGCGGGCGGTCACCGCCGTCGCGACATTGGTGGCGGGCGCGCTGGCCCTTTCCGCCTGCGCGCAGGGGGGCGGGGGCGGGCCGAAGACGACCAACGCCGCGCCGACCAGGACGCAGGACGCCCAGGCGGCCAGCAAGGTCAAGGTGGGCACCGCGGAGGACTCCAAGGGCCCCGCCGCGGCCGAGCCCGGGGCGACCAAGGGCGGCACGGTCAACATGATCGACCGTGACGACTTCACCCACCTCGACCCGGCCCGCATCTGGCTGAACTACTACATGACCGCGTCCAAGCTGTTCACCAGGCAGCTCACCGAGTACAAGCTGGCGCAGGACGGCAGCCTCACGCTCGTGGGCGACCTGGCCACCGACGCCGGCACCACCGAGGACGGCGGCAAGACGTGGAAGTTCACCCTCAAGGACAACATCAAGTGGCAGGACGGATCGCCGATCACCACGGCGGACATCAAGCACTCGTTCGAGCGCATCTACGCCGACTTCACCCCTGAGGGCCCGCCGTACGCCGAGGAGTGGCTGCTGCCCGAGGGCAAGAAGTACAAGGGCCCCTACGACGGCGAGCACCTGGACACCGTCGAGGCGGTGGACGACAAGACGATCGTCTTCCACCTGAACTCCCCGCACCCCGACTTCAACTTCACCGTGGCGATGACCGGCTACGGGGCGGTGCCCAAGAAGCACGACACCAAGGAGAAGTACGACAAGATGCCCTTCTCCTCGGGGCCGTACAAGATCGTCAGCCACGTCACCGACAAGTCCATGGACCTGGAGCGCAACGAGCACTGGGACCCGGCCACCGACGCGATCCGGAACGCCTACCCGGACAAGTGGCACATGGAGTTCGGTGTGCAGGCGCTGCAGTCCACCGACCGGTTCATCGCCGACAACGGCGCGGACAAGCAGACGCTGACCTTCCACAACCCGGTCGCCACCGAGCGGATCCAGCAGGTCGTGGGCGACCCCGAGCTGATGAAGCGCACGGTCCAGGGCCTGACGCCGTTCACCACCTTCTACAACATCAACAACAGCCGGGTGAAGGACGTGAAGGTCCGCCAGGCGCTGATCAGCGCGTTCCCGATGCAGCAGGTGCGCCAGTTGCAGGGCGGCGAGCTGGGCATCGGCAAGTTCGCCAGCACGATCATCAGCCCGACGGTCCTCGGCCACGAGCCCTTCGACCTGTACGGCCAGCAGACCAAGCCGCAGGGCGACCCGGAGAAGGCCAAGAAGCTGCTCGCCGAGGCGGGCCAGCCCAACCCGACGATCGTGTACGCCTACAACCAGACCCCCACCCAGGAGAAGGTCACCGTCGCGATCAAGACGGGCCTGGAGAAGGCCGGGTTCAAAGTGGTCACCAAGCCGCTGAACCCCGCCACCTACTACGACGCGATCGGCAAGCTGGACAACCCCTACGACGTGTACTGGTCCGGCTGGGCGACCGACTGGCCGACCGGCTCGACGGCGATCACGCTGACCTACGACGGCCGTAAGATCGCCGCGCAGCAGCCGAACTACTCCCACTTCAACGACCCGGATGTCAACGCCGCGATCGACAAGGCCAGCGCGATCGTCGACCCGGCCGAGGCGGGCAAGGCGTGGGCCGCCCTGGATAAGATGATCATGGAGAAGGCGCCCATCATCCCCGAGTTCTACCAGTCCTACTTCGGTCTGTACGGCTCGGGCCTCGGCGGGGTGAAGTTCCACCCGGTCACCGGCGAGCAGTACCCGAACGACGTCTACGTCAAGCAGTGACCACTCGCGCGGCGGGCGCCGAGCCCGCCGCGCGACCCAGAGGCGGCCGGCGGCGGCCGCGCCCGGGCCCACCGCCCGGGGCGGCGGGCCGGCCGGTCCGCCGTGTGAACCCGCATCCCCGGCGGGCGGGCCACCACCGCCCGCCGTGGGCCCACCGGAGAATCCATGTACCGCTTCCTGGTCCGCCGGATACTCGGCGCCGCAATGATCCTGCTGATCATCAGCGCGCTCACGTTCTTCCTGTTCTTCGCCATTCCCAGAGACCCGGCCGCGTTCGCCTGCGGCAAGCTCTGCACGCCAGAGACGCTGGAGATCGTGCGGCGCAACCTGGGCATCGACGAACCGGTCTTCCTGCAGTACTGGCACTGGCTGGTCGGCATCTTCACCGGCCGGGACTTCACCTACGGCCACTGTGACGCGCCCTGCCTGGGGTACTCCTTCGTCAACCAGGAACCGATCTTCCAGGCGCTGGTGGACCGCTTCCCGACCACGCTGTCGCTCACCTTCGGCGCGGCCGTGGTCTTCCTGCTGTTCGGCATCGGCATGGGCATGATCGCGGCGGCCCGGCAGGGCCGCCCGGCCGACAAGATCGCCAGCTCCGCGTCGCTGATCGGCGCTTCCATGCAGATCTACTTCGTCGGCGTGCTCGCCACGTGGGTGCTGGTCGACCAGCTCCAGATCATCGAGCGGCCCTCCTACACGCCGCTGACCGAGAACCCGTTGCAGTGGTTCTACGGGCTGCTGCTCCCCTGGCTGGTGCTGTCGATCATCTTCACCGCCAACTACACCAGGATGACCCGATCGTCGATGGTGGAACAGCTCGGCGAGGACTACGTCCGCACCGCGCGGGCCAAGGGCATGTCCGCGCGGACCGTGTTCCTGCGCTTCGCCTGGCGCGGCGCGATGGGCCCGGTCATCACGATCTTCGGCGTGGACCTCGGCGTACTGCTCGGCGGCGCGATCATCACCGAGCAGACGTTCAGCCTGCACGGCATCGGCGAGCTGTCCATCAAGGCCGTGATCAACCAGGACCTGCCGATGCTGCTCGGCGTGATCCTGGTGGCGGCGACCGCCATCGTGCTGTTCAACATCGTCGTGGACGCCGCGTACGCGTTCATCGACCCCCGCGTACGGCTGAGCTAGGAGCCCTTCGTTGACTGCCCCTTTCCTGTCGGTCCGCGATCTGACGGTCGACTTCTCCACCGAGGACGGCGTCGTCCACGCGGTGAACGGCCTGTCCTTCGACATCGAGAAGGGCACCACGCTCGGCATCGTGGGCGAGTCGGGCTCCGGCAAGTCGGTGACCAACCTGGCCATCCTCGGGCTGCACGACCCGGACTTCACCAGCATCAGCGGTGAGATCGTGCTCGACGGCCAGGAGCTGATCGGCGCGAGCCGCCGGGAGCTGGAACGGCTGCGCGGCAACAAGGTCGCGATGATCTTCCAGGACCCGCTGACCTCGCTCTCGCCGTTCCACACGGTGGGGCGGCAGATCGGCGAGACCTACCGCAAGCACACCGGGGCGAGCCGGGCGAAGGCGCGGCAGCGGGCGATCGAGATGCTGGGCCGGGTCGGCATCCCGCAGCCGCAGAGCCGGGTGGACGACCACCCGCACCAGTTCTCCGGCGGCATGCGGCAGCGGGTCATGATCGCGATGGCCCTGGTCTGCGACCCCGACCTGCTCATCGCCGACGAGCCGACCACGGCGCTGGACGTCACCGTGCAGGCGCAGATCCTGGACCTGCTGCGCGACCTGCAGGAGCAGACGGGCACCGCGATCATCATGATCACCCACGACCTCGGCGTGGTCACCTCCGCCGCGCACGAGGTGCTGGTGATGTACGCGGGCAGGGCGGTGGAGCGGGGCACGGTACGAGAGGTGCTCGGCTCGCCGCGCCACCCCTACACCTGGGGGCTGTTGTCGTCGCTGCCGAGGCTGTCCGCGCCGGTGGACGTCCCGCTCGTGCCGGTGCGCGGCACCCCGCCCAGCCTGATCAACGTACCGCCCGGCTGCCCGTTCCACCCTCGCTGCGACTACGCGGCGCTGGCGGGTCCGGGGCTGTGCGGGCAGGAGCGCCCCGAGCTGTCCCCGCACCGGGGGCACGGCGACGCCTGCTACCTGACCCCGGCGCAAAAGCGTGACATCTTCCTGGAAAAGGTCAAGGAACACCTGTGACGGACACACTGCTGGAGATCTCCGGCCTGACCAAGCACTTCCCCGTCATGGGCGGGTTCCTGGTGAAGCGGCGGATCGCGAGCGTCCACGCGGTGGACGGCGTGGACCTGACCGTGCGCGCCGGGGAGAGCCTGGGGCTGGTCGGCGAGTCCGGGTGCGGCAAGTCCACCACCGGACGGCTCGCCGCCCGGCTGCTGGAGCCCACCTCGGGGACCATCCGCTACCAGGGCAGGGACATCAGCCACGCGTCCAGGAGCGAACTGCGGCCGATCCGGCCGGAGATCCAGATGATCTTCCAGGACCCGTACTCGTCGCTCAACCCCCGCCACACCGTGGGCGGCATCATCCGCGGGCCGATGGAGGTCAACGGGATCGACCCGCCCGGCGGCCGGAACGCGCGGGTACGCGAGCTGCTGGAGATCGTCGGGCTCAACCCCGAGCACTACAACCGGTTCCCGCACGAGTTCTCCGGCGGGCAGCGGCAGCGAATCGGGGTGGCCCGCGCGCTCGCGCTGCAACCCAAGCTGATCATCGCCGACGAGCCCGTCTCCGCGCTGGACGTCTCCATCCAGGCGCAGGTGGTCAACCTGCTCCAGCGGCTGCAACAGGACCTCGGCATCGCCTTCCTGTTCATCGCGCACGACCTCGCGGTGGTGCGGCACTTCTCCCAGCGGGTCGCGGTGATGTACCTCGGCAAGATCGTCGAGGTCGCGGACCGCGAGTCGCTGTACGAGCGGCCCCGCCACCCCTACACCCACGCGCTGCTGTCGGCGGTGCCCGAGGCGGGCCTTTCCGCGCCCGCCCGCGAGCGGATCCGCCTGGCGGGCGACGTGCCCTCGCCCATCGACCCGCCGTCCGGGTGCCGCTTCCGGACCCGCTGCTGGAAGGCGCAGGACAAGTGCGCGACCGAGGAGCCGCCGCTGGTCCGCCTCGACGGCAACGGCGAGGATCACCTCACCGCCTGTCACTTCCCGGAGGCGCCCGGTGTCCAGGGCGGTGACGTGGTGCTCGACCCGGCGCTGAGCTAGCCGGCGGCGCCCTCGGCCAGCGCCCGCAGCGCGTCCACGGCCCTGGCCGGGTCGTCCGCGCCGTACACCGCGCTGCCCGCGACGAAGACGTCGGCGCCCGCCTCCGCGCAGCGCTCGATGGTCTCGGCGGACACGCCGCCGTCCACCTGGAGCCACACCTGGCCGCCGTGCGCCGTGATCAGCTCGCGCGTCCTGCGCACCTTCGGCAGCACGACGTCCAGGAACCGCTGCCCGCCGAAGCCCGGCTCGACCGTCATCAGCAGCAGCATGTCGACCTCGCCGAGCAGGTCGGCGTACGACTCGACCGCGGTGGCCGGATTGAGCGCCAGCCCCGCCCGCGCCCCCGCCGAGCGGATCTGGCGCAGCGTGCGGACCGGGGCCTTGGCGGCCTCCACGTGAACGGTCACGCTCCCGGCCCCGGCCTCGGCGTAGGCGGGCGCCCAGCGGTCGGGATCTTCGATCATCAGGTGGCAGTCCAGCGGGGTGTCGGCCGCCTTGCGCAGGGCCTCGACCACGGGCAGCCCGATGGTCAGGTTGGGGACGAAGTGGTTGTCCATGACGTCCACGTGCAGCCAGTCGGCATTGGACACGGCGGCGGCCTCGTCGGCGAGCCTGGCGAAGTCGGCGGAAAGGATACTGGGCGAGATCTGTACGGCCATGATGGGAAAAGTCTATTGGGCCGGCGCGGGCCGCCGCGCTATCGGGGCGATACGGCGGCCTGCTCCCGGCGGTCCGGGACGGCCAAGCCCAGCCGCAGGAACACCAGCGGCGCGCCGAGCACGATCCACACGGCGACCGTGGTGTACCTGAAGGTGCCCGCCAGCACCGAGGTGCCGAGCGGCCAGCCCGCCAGCCACAGCAGTCCTGCGCCGGCCGCGCCGATCAGCAGACGCAGCGCCCGCCGGCCCAGGGTGCCCGCCACGGAGAACCAGCCCAACGCCCGCATCGCCGAGGCGCCGGCGAGCACGCCGAACAGCGCGCCGGCCATGGCGGTGACCCGGGTGAGGCCGGACGGCCCCGCCTGGCTCACCGACCCCCAGGTGGGCGGAGATGTCCAGCCCTGCCAGAAGACGTCGGCGGCGAGCCCGGCCGCCAGCAGCGCGCCCGCCGGCACGGCGGACAGCAGCACCTGCGCCCGCAGTGGCCGCCCCCGCCACCAAGCGCCGATCCGGTCGGCGTACAGCAGGTGGCCGCCCAGCACCAGCGCCCCGATCAGGACGCCGCCGAGGACGTCGGTCGGGAAGTGGACGCCCAGATGGACCCGGGACAGGCAGATGAGCGCGGCCACCGCGAACGCGCCCCACCAGGCGGCCGGGCGGTCGAGCACGCGGGCCGCGACGCCGGTCGCCACCACGGAGGTCTGCGCGTGCCCGGACGGCAGGCCGAAGGACCGCTCCCCCGACAGCGCCTCCACCCTCGGGTCGATCCAGGCGGGCCGCGGCGCGTGGAACACCAGCTTGGCCACGGCGTTCAGCCCGGCCGACAGCAGGACGGCCAGCCCCAGCCGGATGCCCAGCCGCGGGCTGACGCACCAGTACACGGTGGCCAGCAGCGCCAGCACCGCACCGTCCGTACCGACGGCGGAGGCCAGCCACATGATCGGGGTGAGCCAGCCGGGGAGGTCCTGGACCCACAGGACCGGCCCGATCTCCCACCGATGCAACTCCTCTAAGAGGTCCACCGCCACACCGTACCCAGCGGCGAGGCGATAAGGCCCCCGGTTCGCCGATGAGCCGGGGCGATCAGCCCCCGGTGCGGCGCAGCAGCGCGAGGAACATCGCGTCGGTGCCGTGCCGGTGCGGCCAGAACCCGGCGTAGGGCCCCTCGCCGAGGTCGGGCACCTCGGGCAGGAACTCCCCGGCGTCGAGCCGCTCGGCGTCGTCTCTGCCGCCGAGCACGGCCGCCACCACATCGCGGGTCTCGGCCAGGTGCGGCGAGCAGGTCACGTAGGCCACGACGCCGCCCGGGCGCACCGAGTCGAGTGCCGAGCCGAGCAGCGTGCGCTGCAGGGCGGTCAGCTCGGCCAGGCTGCCGGGGTCGCGCCGCCAGCGAGCCTCCGGGCGGCGGCGCAGCGCGCCGAGCCCGGTGCAGGGGGCGTCCAGCATGACCCGGTCGAAGGCGCCGGGACGCCAGGCGGGCTCGGCGCCGTCGGCGACGATGACCGCCGCCTCGCCGATGGTCTGCCGGACCAGCCGGGCCCGGTGCGGCTGCAGGTCGGCGGCCAGCAGCCGGCCGCCGCCGCCCGCCGCGACGGCGTCCAGCAGCCCGGCCTTGCCGCCCGGGCCCGCGCACATGTCGAGCCAGCTCCCGTCGGAGCCGGTGACCGGCACCCGCGTCAGGGCGAGCGCGACGAGCTGGCTCGCCTCGTCCTGTACCGCGGCCCGCGCCTCGGCCACCGCCGGCAGCGAAGCCGGGTCGCCTTCGGTCAGGTAGGCGGCGTACGGGGAGAACCGCGCGGGCTGCGCGCCGTCCTTGAGCAGTTCCTCGACCGAGGCCCGGCCGGGCCGGGCGACCAGGGTGACCTTGGGTCGCTCGTTGTCGGCCGCGAGCAGCGCCGCGGTCTCCTCCCAGCCGCCCGGCGCGCCGCCCTCTTCCAGGGCGTCGCGGAACGCCGAGACGATCCACCGGGGATGGCTGTGGGCGACCGCGAGGTGCCCCACGGGGTCGTCGTCCGGGTGCGGGGCGACGATCGTGAGCCACGCGGGGAGGGCGCGCGTCGCGACCCGGCGCAGCACCGCGTTGGCGTACCGGGACGGGCCGATGCCGACCCGCAGCCGTACCAGCTCGACCGTGGTGCCCACCGCCGCGTGCGGGGGGACCCGGGTGCGCAGGAGCTGGTGGACGCCGATCCGCACGGCGTCCAGCAGCGGCGGGTCGATGTCCTCGGGCGGCCGGTCGCTGCACGCGGCGATGATCTCGTCGTAGGCGCCGAGACCGCGCAGCGTGCCGTAGGCCAGCTCGGTGGCGAGCGCCGCGTCGCGGCCGCTCAGCCCGCGCTCGGCGAGCAGGCGGGGCATCAGCAGGTTGGCGTAGGCGTCTCGTTCGTCGACCGCGCGCAGCACGTCGTAGGCCGCGTTGCGGGCCTCGTCTCGGGCCGGCTTGCGGGACCGGACGGCCTTGCCCGCCCCGCGTCCCCCTCGCTGTGCCATTCCCGTCCCCACTCGACCTTTCTGGGAAAACCGCTGAAACTACTCGAAGCGCTCGCCTGAGGCGAGCCGGACCCCTCTGGCCCACTCGGCGGCCGTCATCGCGCGCTTGCCCTGGGGCTGGACCTCACCCAGCTCCACCGGGTGGCTGGTGGTGCCGGCCAGCACGCGGTCCTTGGCCACCAGGATCTCACCCGGGCCCAGCGCGGCCGCGTCGGGCGCGGGCCGTACCGGGCCGAGCTTGACGCGGGCGCCGCGGAACTCGGTCCATGCGCCGGGCGCGGGGGTGCAGGCGCGCACCAGCCGGTCGACCCGGAAGGCCGGGGCCTGCCAGTCGGCCCTGGCGTCCGCCACGTTGATCTTGGGGGCGTAGGAGACGCCGTCCGCCGGCTGGGGGCGGGCGGTGAGCGTGCCGTCCTCGATGCCGTCGAGGGTGGCCAGCAGCAGCCCGGCCCCGGAGATCGCCAGCCGGCCCAGCAGCTCGCCGCTGGTGTCGGCCGGGGCGACCTCCTCGGTCGCCACGCCGAACACCGGTCCCGCGTCGAGCTCCTTGACGATCTGGAAGGTGGTCGCGCCGGTGATCTCGTCGCCGCTGAGCACGGAGTGCTGTACCGGGGCCGCGCCGCGCCAGGCGGGCAGCAGCGAGAAGTGCAGGTTGACCCATCCCGCGGCGGGGATGTCGAGCGCGACCTGCGGCAGCAGCGCGCCGTAGGCCACGACCGGGCAGCAGTCGGGCCCGATCGCGCGCAGCCGGTCGAGGAACTCCGGGTCCGACGCCTTGGCCGGGCGCAGCACCTCGACCCCCGCCTCCTCGGCCACCTCGGCGACCGGGCTCGGGTGGAGCCTTCGGCCCCGGCCCGACGGCGCGTCGGGGCGGGTCACGACGGCGGCCACCTCGTGCCGCGACGAACCGAGCACCGCGCGCAACGACGGGACGGCGGTTTCCGGTGTTCCGGCGAAGACCAGGCGCACGCTTCTACAACGCCTTCCCGTGCATGGGGTGCGGGGACAGCTTGACCGCGGGCGGGGCCATCCCGCTCCACTCGGCCTCGCGGACGGCCTTCATCGCCTGCTTGCGCATGGCGGGGTCCATCCGGTCGATGAACAGGACGCCGTCGAGGTGGTCGGTCTCGTGCTGGAAGCAGCGGGCCATCAGGTCGGTGCCCGTAAGGGTCACCGGGTCGCCGTACATGTTGTAGCCCTTGGCCACGGCCCGGATCGCCCGCGGGGTCGGGAAGGACAGCCCGGGGAAGGACAGGCAGCCCTCCTCGCCCTCCTCGTCCAGCTCGTCGGACAGGTCGAGATCGGGGTTGATCAGGTGCCCCAGCTGCTCGTCCACGTGGTAGGTGAACACCCGCAGGCCGACGCCGATCTGTGGGGCGGCGAGCCCGGCCCCCGGCGCGTCCATCATCGTGTCGGTGAGGTCGCTGACGAGCTTGCGCAACTCCTTGTCGAAGTCGACGACGGGCTCGGCGGCGGTGCGCAGCACGGGGTCGGGGAACAGGCGAATCGGCTGGATAGCCAACGGGCCACTCCGTTTCACATCACGACGATCGGGATCTGCCCAGTCTACGGCGGGCCGCCGGCCGGGCGGACGATCGCCGCGTCGGGGCGGGCACGCCCGTGCCGGTCAGCCGATCGCCTGGGACCGGGCGCGCATGGCGGACTTGCGGGCCGCCTTGGCGATCTCGCCGTCGGGGTGGTGGGCGGCGAGCATGTCGAGCGCGGGCAGCGCGTCCGGGTGGTCGACCCTCGGCATCTCCTCCACCAGGCGGGCCAGCTCCTCCTGTGAGGCGAGCACGTCGAAGCCCGCCATCTCCTCGGGGCCGCCCTCGACGTAGAGCAGCGAGGCCAGCGTGTCCACCGCGATCCAGTCGCCGTCTTCCGGGGTGAGCGCGGGCGCGGGCAGGTCGCGGACGTGCAGCCAGGAGGCGGCGTAGCGCCACACGACCGGGTCGCCGAGCGCGGCCCGGAAGGGCTCCTCGGCCTCGGGGCCCAGCTCCGAAAGGACGGTCACGGCGGTCGCCCGCCTGCCGGGGGTGCCGGACGCGGCGACCTCGATCAGCTCGCGGGCGGCGGCCTCGGGGGTGCGCCGCTCCAGCCACACCGAGACCGCGCTCGGCGCGCCGTCGCCGGCCAGCAGGGTGTCCACCAGCTCGGCCGCGCCGAGGTCGGCGAACACCGCGACCTCCCCGACGGTGGGCGCGTCGTGGCCCTCGCGCAGAAGGTCCTGGCGCACCGCCCACAGCCCGAGGGAGGTGAGCCGGTGCCTGCCCTCCGCGGTCTCCTCCAGCAGGCCGCAGTAGGCCAGCAGGGCCAGGGCGCGGGACAGCTCGCCGGGGAGCGTCGCGGTCAGCCGGCGCATGTCGTCGGGGCGCGCCTCGCAGGCCACCTCGTGCGACTGGAGGATGCCCTTGACCAGGGTCGGCTCGGCGATGCCCGCGCTGACGGAGTACATCGTGGCGAGCATCTCGGCGAGGTGGTCATCGACGACGGCCGAACCGGTCAGGCCCTCGTCGGCGCGGTCCAGGACGTCCATGACCACGCCGTCCCAGAAGTCCATCGTGGCGGTGTCGGTGACCGGGCCGGGCTCGGCCAGCATCCCGGTGATCCGCACCAGGCCGGTGTTGACCGCGACCACCCACAGCAGGTGGAGCAGCGGAAGATCGCGCGCGGAGCCCGCGGCGGCCAGGACGTCGCCGGGGATCGGCAGCCGGAGATGGGCCACGGCCGCCCGGGCCTCGGGGAGCGGCAGCAGGCGCTCGGCGGTCAGCTCCCTGGCGCCGGTCCAGGCCGCGAGGCGGCGGGCGTCGGCGACCAGCGGCACCGCGGGCACCGCGGCGGCCAGCTCGGCCGCATCGGCCAGCGCGACCGGCGGGAAGCTCAGCACCTCCGCGTCGCAGTCGGGGCAGCCGCACGCCGCGGCCTCGCCTCCGGCGTGGTCCGGGCCCGCCGCGCCGACGCCGGCCATGCCGGTCAGGTCGTCGAGACCCAGGTCGCCGGCCGCTCTCCGCAGCTCGCCGAGATCAAAGACGTTTCCCTTGTTCGCGCTCTTTGCCACTCACGAAACTTACTGCACACCGGCCACAGCCGCGTACGTCATCCGATGGATCGGGACCGCGCTTTGAAGGCCGCCTTGCGCGCGATCTTGGCCACCGTGTCGTCGGTCAGCGCCCTGCCCAGCAACTCCAGGACCTCGGCGACATCGGGGTGATCGACCCGCCACATCTCCTCGATCATGTGGGCGGGCGGGCCGGAGGCGGCGATGTTGGCGGCGAACTCGTCGAGGTCGTCGCCGGCCGCCGGCATCGCGAGGGCCAGCATGTCCACGCTCATCCACAGCAGCTCCTCCTGGGTGAGCGCGGGGGTGGGCAGGCCGCGCGAGGTGAGCCAGTGGATGACGTACGGGCGCAGCTCCGGGTCGGCCAGGTGGCCGCGTACGGCGGGCTCGGCCTCCGGGCCCAGCCGGTCCACGATGGTCACCGCCAGGCCGCGGGCCACCGCGGGCTTGCCGCCGGCGGCGGCGAGCAGGTCGGCCGCCGCGCCTTCGGGGGTGCGGTGCGCCAGCCATCGGGAGATGTCCTGTTCGGCCTGCTCGGCGGGCGCCCCGCTGAGCAGCGCGTCGATCAGGTCGTGCGCGCCCGCCCCGGCGAGGTCGGGGGCCTCAGGGGCGTCGATGCCGAGGTCGCGGTACAGCTCGCGCATCCCCCACACGCCGAGCGGGGTCAGCGTCAGCATGTCGCCTTCGATGACCTCGACGAGCCCGCAGTAGGCCAGCCGGGCCACGGCCCGGCCGAAGTCGGGGGCCGCATCGGCCTCTCCGCCCTCGCCGGCCGCCCCGGTCTCGGCCAGGCGGTCGGCGACCACCTGGGTCATGACCGGCACCTGGACCCGGTAGAGCATGTCGCAGAGGTCGTAGAGCCGGTCGTCCAGGGCGGGGCTGCCGGTCACCCGCCCGGCGGTGGCCCGCTCGACCAGGAACTTCACCGTGCCGGCCCACAGGTCGAGCAGGTCGTCGTCGGCGCGCGCCGCGGGCGGGGCGAACCCGCCGCCCGCCGCGACGGACGCGCCGGTGACCTTCAGGACGCCCGTGTGGACGGCCAGGCCCCACAGCAGCGCCGGTTCGGGCAGCGCCAGCGCGGCGGAGGCCGCGGCGGCGTCCTTCACCCGCAGCCCGCCCTTGACGGTCGGGATGCGGCCCTCGGCGAGCATCCATTCGGCCAGCCGGTGGGCGTCGGCGAGCAGCGGTACCTCGCGGGCGGCGGCGGCCAGGCCGGTGCGCCCGGCCAGCCGCACGGCCGGCAGCGGCGAGCAGGACGCGCAGTCGCACAGCTCGTGGGCGTCGCCGGCCTGGGCATCGTCGGCGCGCTGCCCGGGAACGAGGGTCACCGGCGTCGGGTCGTCGAGCGCTTCGGGGCCGATCGCACTGAAGATGCTCTTGGCCATGCCGTAGCGCGAGGTGTCGGCGAGGGCGGCGGGCATCTCCGGCTCGACGCGATCGAGCGTGGCCCTCATCCGCACCGCGGTGGAGCCGGGAACGTGTCCGGCCGACTGGAGGAAGTCGACCAGTGTGCGAGCGGCGGCGAGCGTTTCGCGCGCGCTCTCCGGCGGGGCGATCACCTTGCGCGGGTAGATGCTGAGCAGCAGTTCGTCGAAGGTCTCGGGGGCGAAGTCGCCGAGCCGCCTGACCTCCAGATAGTCGCTCGCGTAGTCGCAGAGCAGCCGCGCTTCGTCAACGTCCACGTCGACGCCGTGTGCGCGCCCCCAGGCGCGCAGATCGTCGATGGCCCTATTCACCCATTCGATCGACACAGGGAGAAACTAACGGCTTACCGAGGGCGCGGCGAATCGGGGCGATTCGCGATACGCCGGAAAACCCGCCGACTAGATCCCTTCAACGGGATCGACGCATACCCGGACGACGTCGGGTGCCTTACGCGCCGAACGCGCGCCCGCGACGGACTTCAGGGCGGCGGCGAGCGCCGTGCCGTCCGCGCGCGGGACGCGGATCAGCGCGCGCTCCCTGGTGGTTTCCTCGCCCGTAGTACGGCGTGGCGCGTCCACCGGCACCGGGCCGAGCACCTGGGCCGCGGCGGGCAGGCGGGCCTCGCCCAGGAGCTCCCTGACCGCCTTGGGGACCCCGGTCAGCGACGCCAGGCGCACGGCCGGGGGGAAAGCGAGTTCTATCCGCTCGGACAGCTCGCGTTCGGCGTGGGTCACCGGGTCCCAGCGCACCAGGGCCTGCACGGCGGCCAGCCCCGCGTCGGCGGGCACGACCAGCTCCGCGCCGGGGCGCAGCAGGGCGGCGGCGTTCATCCAGCGGCGCACGGTCTCCTCGGCCGCGCGCAGGTCGGGCCGGCCCAGCAGGGCCCAGGCGTCCAGCAGCACGCCCGCCGCGTAACCGCCCGCCGCGTGCGGCTCGGCGCCGGGCGTGGCCACCACCAGCGCCCTGCCCTCGCCGACCCGCGCGAGCACTCCGTCACGCCCCGAGGTGCGGATCGTCACCTGCGGGAAGGCGCGGCCCAGCTCCTCGGCGGTACGCCGGGCGCCCACCACGGCGGCGCGCATCCGCGTGGCGCCGCAGGAGGAGCACCGCCACTGCCCCGCGATCCTGCCGCACCACCGGCAGTACGGCACGGCGTGCCCGCCGCGCAGCGCCAGCGGCCCGCCGCAGCGCGGCCCGCCCGGCGCGTCGGGCACCTGGGGGCAGCGGGCCGCGGCCCGGCAGTTCTGGCAGGCCAGCACCGGCAGGTAGCCCCGGCGCGGCACCTGGACGAGCACCGGGCCGCGTTCCAGGCCCTGCCGCAGCGCCCGCCAGGCGAGCGTGGGCAGCCGCGCCGCCTGCGCGGCCTCGTCGCGGGCAAGTTCGGCGTCCTCGCCGGCGGCCCGCACCCGGGGGGCGCGCGCCCTGACCGTCGCGCGGGCGGCGACGATCGGCCGCGCCCACCGCTCGCCGACCAGCCGGGTGGCCTCCGCCGTACGCGCGTAGCCGCCGATCAGCAGGCCCGCGCCGGAGCGGTGGGCGCGGATGGCGAGCACCTCGCGCGCGTGGGGGTACGGGGCGAGCGGTTCGGCGAGCAGGTCGTCGCCGTCGTCCCACACCACCGCGAGACCGAGGTCGCGCACCGGCGCGAACACCGCCGCGCGGGTGCCCACCACGATCCGCACCTGGCCGCGCAGCACCCGCAGCCAGCGCCGGTAACGCTCGGCGGGGCCGAGGTCGGCGGTCAGTGCGACGTGCCTGCCCGGCCCCAGGACGGCCGTCAGCGCCTCGTCGGCCAGCGCCACGTCCTTGCCGTCAGGCACCGCCACCAGCGTGCCCCTGCCGCCCGTCAGCGCCGCCCTGGCCGCCGCCGCCACGGCCACCGCCCACTCAGGGGCGGGATGCGGCCGGCCGCCCCACTCGCCCGGCAGCGCCGACCACACCGCGCGCGGCGCGCGGCCGTCGGCCAGCGCCGCCAGGAACGACGGCCCGGCCGGGTAGGCGTCCCACACCCCGGCCCCGGAGTCGGCGGGCAGGCCGGTCTCCTCCGGCGGGGCCGCCGGCGCCTCGGCCTCCACGCGGGCGTGGCGCGGCGGTACGGCCAGCCGCAGGACGTCGGCGCGGGTGCCCGCGTAGCGGTCGGCCACGGCGCGGGCGAGGGCGGCGATCTCGGGAGTGAGCACCGGTTCCGGGGAGATGACGCGTTCCAGGGGGGTCAGCCTGCCGGTGTGCTCGGTGTCCTCGGCGCGCTCCAGCAGGAAGCCGTCCAGCAGCTTGCCCGCGAACCTGACCCGGACCCGGCACCCCGGCACGGCGCTGTCGTGCAGCGCCGCCGGGACGAGGTAGTCGAACTCGCGGTCCAGGTGCGGCAGCGGGTTGTCCACGACGACTCTGGCCACCGGCGAGGTGGGGGCGGGCACCACCGCGCCCTTGGCGGCCCCGCCGCCCGGCCGTGCCGCGGGGGGCACGGGGGCGGCGATCAGCTCGCCCTGCTCTCCCCCGCCGGCGTCCGTCGCGCCCGGTGCGCCGCTCCCCTTGCTCACGCACCTGTCCTACCAGACCCGCGAAGGCGGGAAGTGTTTTGGCCAGTGGGTGCCGCCCGGAACTGGAGCGATCCACCCTAGTTTCCTCAGGCGGCGGGGGACCCCTCCCGCTCGGCGCCTGAGCGCTGCGGAAACACATTGGCACATCTCGTCACCCACTGGCCTCACATAGTGTTGTGGCCCGGGAGAAATCGCACATCCGGAAAAGTGCCTAGGCGTCGGCCCATTGGGTGCGTTCGGCGAACCAGGCGGCGACTTGGGTGCGGGAGGCGAGGCCGCCCTTGGCGAGGATGTTCCGGACGTGCGCGTCCACAGTACGCTTGGCGATCAACAGCCGCACGGCGATCTGCGGATTGGACAGCCCTTCCGCGATCAGCTCGGCGACCTCCAGCTCACGCGGGGTCAGCGTGGACGTCACGGGCCGGCCGATCCGGACCGGCGCGGGGGCCGGGACCGCCGCCGCGCCCTGCGGGAGGCGGCTCCACCGCCCGGCGCCGAGCCGGTGGCCGAGCACCGCGCGGCCGGGGCGGCCGAAGTTCGGGTCGAGCCAGAAACGACGGTAGGTCTCCAGCATCCGGTAGCGCCCCGGCCTGCCCGGATCGCCCGATCTGAGCAGGATCGACCGGTCCACCAGTTCGTCCAGGCTCTGCCTGGTCACCAGTACGCCCTCGCGGGTCACCGCCCGGCGCGCGGCCTCCACGCCGAACTCGCCCTCGATCACCGCCAGCGCCTCCCAAAGCGTGCGCTGGTCCGGGCGGCACAGCTCGTGGCTCCAGGCGATGGCGGCGCGCAGGTCGCGGTGGCGGGGCGCGGCGGTGTGGGCGCCCCAGCCGGGCATGGTGGTCATGTCGTCGAGCCGTTCCAGCAGCTCGGGGATGGACAGCGAGCGGGTGCGCGCCGCGGCCAGCTCGATCGCCAGCGGCAGGCCGTCCAGGCACCTGCACACCTGGGCGACGTCCGTGAGGGCGCACGAGGTGAGCGAGAAGTCCGGATCGACGGCCACGGCCCGCTCGGCGAACAGCGCCACGGACGGGCAGGCGGGATCGGGGTCGGCCGGGTCGGTGAGGGGCAGCGGGTCCAGCCGCAGCACCCGCTCGCCGGGCAGGCCGAGCGGGCTGCGGCCGGTGGCCAGCACGCGTACCCGGGGCGCGCCCCGGAGCAGCGCCTCCACCAGCGGCCCGATCTCGGTGGGCAGGTGCTCGCAGGTGTCGAGCACGAGCAGCGCCCTGCGGTCGCCCAGCGCCTCGGCGAGCCCGTCGCCGTCCTCGGCGTGCTCGCCGTGCCGCCCGAGGGCGGCGGCGACGGCGGCGGCCGGGCCCGGCCCTCCGGCCGGACGCAGGTGCGCGGGCGCCACCTGCGACAGCTCGACGTGCCACAGGCCGTCGGGGAAGCGCCTGCGCACGCCGTCGGCGACGCGCAGCGCCAGCCGGCTCTTGCCCACGCCCGCCGGCCCGGTCACGGTGAGCAGCCGCCCGCCCATCAGCATCCGCCCGCCCGCGGCCAGTTCACCGGTACGGCCGACGAAGCTGGTCATCTCCGCGGGGAGGTTGCCGGGCCTTCGCTCGGCCATGGTCAGCCTCCTTCCCGGTGCCTGATCGCCCAGGCGGCGATCTGGCTGCGCGAGGAGAAGTCGAGCTTGGCCAGGATGTGCTCGACGTGGGTGTCGATCGTACGGCGGCCGACCACCAGCCGTTGCGCGATCTCCTTGTTGGTCAGGCCGTCGGCCACCAGGTCGGCGACCTCCAGCTCCCGCGGGGACAACGGGGTCACACGCTCCTTGGGGGCGGCCTGCGGCGCGCCGGGCCGCTCGCCGAGGGCGTAGGCGATGGCCTCGTCCATCGACATCGCGCCGCCCTCGGCCGCGGCCTCCTCGTACTCGGCGGGCGCGAGCGCCCGGCGCAGGGTCTCCTCGCAGCGGGTGTGCTCGGCCAGGAAGTGCGGCGAGCCGTACAGGGGCCTGCGGACCTGCCGCCAGGTGCCGTGCGATGCGTGCAGCAGGCGGGCCGCCCAGGCGGGGTCCTCCTGGCCGGTGACCAGCCAGGCCACCAGCTCCAGGCACAGGGACGCGCCGCTGGCGTCGTGCAGCCGCCGCTGGGTGCGCAGCGCCTCCTTGGCCAGCGCGAGCGCGCCGGGCAGCTCGCCCCGCGCCCGTAGCACCAGGCTGAGCCCGAGGTCGGCCCACGAGCGCGCCCACGACTGGCCGGAGTCCTCGCATTCGCGCTTGCACTCCAGCAGCACCCCGGCCGCGTCGTCGGGACGCCCCAGCCACAGCCGGGTGATGCCCAGCTCCACCATCGCGGCAAGCACCGTGATGTCCGGGGACCCGCCGGCGCGCAGCCGGCCGATCGCCTCGGTCAGGTGGGCGTCGGCGGCGGCGAGGTCGCCCTCGGCGTAGGCCAGGGTGCCGCGCATCTTCTCCAGGTGGACGTGGCTGGGCGGAGCGTCGATCCGCGACACCAGGTCGGCGCACTCGTCGAGCGTCTGCCTGGAGGTGCGTAAATCGCCCTGGGCGACCATCACGTACGCGAGCAGCAGCAGGAGTCGTACCCGGGTCACGTCGTCCAGCCTGGCCACCCGGACGAACCACTCCATGTAGTGCCGGCCCTCGCGGCCCATCCCGCAGGCGACCCACAGGAAGGTCAGCGTGATGACGAGCTTGACCCCGTCGTCGGTCTCGGCCGGGTCGGTCGCGCAGAACTCCAGCGCGGCCCGCAGGTTGGGCCACTCCTCGCGGACCCGCTGCCACTCCTCGGCCTGGTCGCCGCGCGGCGGCACCGCCGAGGCGGCGGCGGCCAGCTCGGCGTAGTGGTCGCGGTGGCGGGCCAGCAGCACCCGGCGGCGGTCGTGCTCGTGCATCTGCGCCGCGCCGTACTCGCGCAGGCTGTCGGGCATCCGGTAGGTGGTGCGGTCCGGGCCCTTGATGCACACCAGGATCGACTTGGCCACCAGGCCGTCCAGCGCCGGGTAGACCTCGTGCGGGGGCAGGCCGTCCTGGGCGCACACGGCCTCGGCCGCGGCGAGGTCGAAACGGCCGGGGAAAACCGAAAGGCCCGACCACAGCAGTCGTTCGGCGCCGGTGCAGAGGCCGTGACTCCACGCGATCGCGGCCTGCATGGTGCGGTGGCGCGGGTCATCCGCGCAGGTGTCCTCCTCTTCGGCCCAGAACCGCTCGTCGAGCAGGGTCAGGATGCGCTCGATCGGCAGCGACCGCACCCGGCCCGCCGCCAGTTCCAGGGCCAGGGGGATGCCGTCCAGGCGGCGGCACAGCTCGCCGACCACGAGGGCGTTCTGTTCGGTCAGCTCGAACCCGGGATCGACCGCGCTCACCCGGTCCAGGAAGAGGGCGACGGACTCGCAGCCCGCCAGCTCCTGGACGGACTCGGCCGCCTCCGGGGTGGGGACCTCCATGGGCCGGATCACCAGGCAGTGCTCGCCGGGCGCGCCCAGCGGCTGCCTGCTGGTGGCCAGCACCCGCAGGCCCCTGGCGGCGGCCAGCAGCCCGCCCACCAGGCGCGAGCAGGACTCGACCAGGTGCTCGCAGGTGTCCAGGACGAGCAGGAGCTGCTTGTCGGCGAGGTAGTCGGCGAGCATGTCGAGATCGGGCACCGACTGGTCGGGGATCTCCAGGGCCCGAGCGACGACCTGGGCCAGCCGGTCGGGGTCGGACAGGCTGGAAAGCTCCACGAACAGCACGCCGTCGGCGAAGGCCCTGCGCATGCTCTCCGCCGCGCGCAACGCGACTCTGGTCTTGCCCACTCCGGCGATCCCGGTCAGGGTGACCAGACGGGATCTCTCCAGAGTGCGCCGGATGTCGGCGGTCTCCCTCCGCCTGCCGACGAAGGTCGTCGGGTCGGCGGGCAGGGCGGGCCGCCCACTCGGCATCATGCGCAGGTCACCAACTCCCCGAAGATCTGCGTTTTCCAATCCTGGAACGCCGGCCGCCGGATGTCCAGGCGTGCGCGCACTTCCGCCCCGCCCCTCGCGGCGGCGAGGACGGCGGGGCGGAGAAGTGCGAGTCCTTCGTGGCCGTGGGCGGTCAGGCGCCCACGGCGGCGCGCAGGGCCTCGGCGCGGTCGGTGCGCTCCCAGGAGAAGTCGGGCTCCTCGCGGCCGAAGTGGCCGTAGGCGGCGGTCTGGGAGTAGATCGGCCGCAGCAGGTCGAGGTCGCGGATGATCGCGGCCGGGCGCAGGTCGAAGACCTCCAGCACGGCCTTCTGGATGCTCTCGACCGGAGCGGTCTCGGTGCCGAAGGTCTCGATGAACACGCCGACCGGCTGGGCCTTGCCGATCGCGTAGGCGACCTGCACCTCGGCGCGCTCGGCCAGCCCGGCGGCCACGACGTTCTTGGCGACCCAGCGCATCGCGTACGCGGCGGAGCGGTCGACCTTGGACGGGTCCTTGCCGGAGAAGGCGCCGCCGCCGTGGCGGGCCATGCCGCCGTAGGTGTCGACGATGATCTTGCGCCCGGTCAGGCCGGCGTCGCCCATCGGGCCGCCGATCTCGAAGCGGCCGGTCGGGTTGACCAGCAGGCGGTAGCCGTCGCTCGGGATCTCCAGCCCGGCGAGCACAGGGTCGACCACGTGCTCCTTGAGATCGGGGGCCAGCATCTCCTTGAGGTCGATCTCCGCCGCGTGCTGGGTGGAGACCACGACGGTGTCCAGGCGGACCGGGACGACGCCGTCGTACTCGACGGTGACCTGGGTCTTGCCGTCGGGACGCAGGTAGGGGACGGTGCCGGACTTGCGGACCTCCGACAGGCGGGCGGCCAGCCGGTGCGCCAGCATGATCGGCAGCGGCATCAGCTCGGGCGTCTCGCGGCAGGCGAAGCCGAACATCAGGCCCTGGTCGCCCGCGCCCTGGCGGTCGAGGTCGTCGACGCCCAGGCCCTCGCGGTTCTCGTAGGCGTCATCGACGCCCTGGGCGATGTCGGGCGACTGTGCGCCGATGGACACCGACACGCCGCAGGAGGCGCCGTCGAAGCCCTTGTGCGAGGCGTCGTAGCCGATCTCCAGGATCTTCTCGCGGATCAGGGCCGGGATGTCGACGTAGGTCTCCGTCGTCACCTCGCCGGCGACGTGGACCTGGCCGGTGGTGATCAGCGTCTCGACGGCGACGCGGCTGGTCGCGTCGTCCTTGAGCATCGCGTCGAGAATCGCGTCACTGATCTGGTCGGCGATCTTGTCCGGATGGCCCTCGGTGACCGACTCGGAGGTGAAGAGGCGACGGGACAACTGAGTGGCTCCTCATGCAGCGGCTGCTGACGGGTGGGGTGCGGCGCGCGGGGGGCACGCCACAAATGCTTCGCCGCAGTGTAGCTTGACCTAAGGTCGCACGGCGAAACCCGGATCAAACCCGGCACGGCCGTATGAGGTCACGCCGCGCGGGCCGGGATCCGGTTACGTCGATAGTACGGCCTCGGCCGTATCCGCGGAGTGGCCCGGCGATCCGTCCCGCTTTGCCGCCCCTGCGGCGCGGATGCCGGCGTTCAGAGGTCCGGCAGCGGGTCGGCGGGCAGGGTCTCGGGGGCGAACACCTCGGCGTCGGCCGCGCACACCACCGGGACGTACTCCTCGTCGATCTCCAGCGACAGCCCGCCCAGGCTGATCACCGGGCCGAGCGAGTGGTCCACCGGCCCCAGGCGGGTGTGGCGGGGATGGGCCGCGTAGACCGCGACGGGCTGGTCCTTGCTGAACATCCGTGTGGAGATCACCAGGATGGACGTGTCGGTGACGGTGACGAGGAAGTGCGCCTCTCCCGGGGAGCCGACCGACAGCGCGGGGAAGATGTAGCGAATGGCCTCCCCCGGCCGCAGCAGCGCCCGGCAGCGTGCACGGACCGTGCTGCTCACCGGCATTTCCAGCCTCCTCCGCGACCCGCAGCGAACCGGCACCTGGGCGGCCCGACACCCGGCGTCACCGCGGGGTGGCCCTGCGGTGAGTATCCGCCTGCGCCAAGCATGCCGCAATGGCCACGCCTGCTCATATCACAGCACAGAGCCGACAATCCATCCACAGCGCTACAAAGAAGGAACGTCCCCGTGTCCGTCCGGGGCGGGCGGCGGTCAGGACAGGCGGGTGGAGACGAGATCCCACACGGTGTCGGCCAGGCCCTCCTTGGGGCCCAGTGGGATCTCCAGCGGCGGGGCGCCGGTGGACAGGATCGTGGCCGCGTTGTCGGGGGTGCCGAACGCCTTGCCCGCGCCGACCTGGTTGACGACCAGAAGGTCGCAGCCCTTGCGGGCCAGTTTGGCCGCCCCGTTGGCCAGCACGTCGTCGGTCTCGGCGGCGAACCCCACGAGCACCGTGGCGCCGGGCAGCCGCCCGGTACGGCGGCGCTCCCCCAGCTCGGCCAGGATGTCCGGGTTTTGGACCAGGCGGATGGGATCGGGCTCGCCGGCCGTCTTCTTGATCTTGGAGTCGCTGGTCGCGGCCGGGCGGAAGTCGGCCACCGCCGCCGCCATCACCACCGCGTCGGCCGTCTCGGCCGCGGCGAGCACGGCCTCGCGGAGTTCGAGCGCCGACTCCACGCGCACCACCTTGGCCCCCGGCGGGTCGGGCAGCGCCACGTTGGCCGCCAGCAGGGTGACCTCCGCGCCCCTGGCCAGCGCCGTCCGGGCCAGGGCCAGGCCCTGCAGCCCCGAGGAGCGGTTGCCGATGAAGCGGACCGGGTCGATCGCCTCGCGGGTGCCGCCGGCGGAGACGACCAGGTGCCGGCCGGCCAGGTCGCGGTCACGCCCGGCTAGGACGCGCACGCACAGGTCGAAGATCTCGCGCGGGTCGGGCAGCCGCCCGCGGCCGCTGTCGGCGCCGGTCAGCCTGCCCACGGCGGGCTCGATCACCACGGCCCCGCGCTCGCGCAGCGTCGCGACGTTGGCGCGGGTGGCGGCGTGCTCCCACATCTCGGTGTGCATGGCGGGCGCGAAGACGACCGGGCACCGGGCGGTGAGCAGGGTGTTGGTCAGCAGGTCGGAGGCGAGGCCGTGGGCGGCCCTGGCCAGCACGTCGGCGGTGGCGGGCGCGACGACCACCAGGTCGGCCTCCTGGCCGATGCGGACGTGCGGCACCTCATGGACCGAGTCCCACACCTCGGCGGAGACGGGATTGCCCGACAGCGCGGCCCACGTCGGCTCGCCGACGAATCGCAGGGCCTCGCGGGTCGGCACGACCCGGACCTGATGCCCCGACTCGGTGAACAGGCGGAGCAGCTCGCACGCCTTGTAGGCGGCGATGCCGCCGCTCACGCCGAGAACGAAGCGGAACACCCCGGCGATGTCAGCCCTCGATCGGGTCGGCGGTGAGCAGACCCTCGCTGACCTCGCGCAGCGCGATGGACAGCGGCTTTTCCTGGGCGTGCGTCTCGACCAGCGGGCCGACGTACTCCAGCAGGCCCTCGCCGAGCTGGGAGTAGTAGGCGTTGATCTGACGCGCCCGCTTGGCGCCCATGATCACAAGGCTGTACTTGCTGTCGACCACGTCGAGAAGCTGGTCGATGGGCGGGTTGGTGATGCCCTCGGCGACCGGGGCAGTGCCTGCCACGTTGGTGGACCTCTCATCTGGGTAGCTGCTACGCGCTCATCAAGGCTATCAGGCGGCGGCACACGTCAGGGACGGACGTGTTGACCAGCGTCACGTCGAACTCCTTCTCGGCCGCCAGCTCCACCCGGCCGGCCTCCAGCCGCCGGGCGATGACGTCTTCAGGCTCGGTGCCGCGGCCGCGGAGGCGGTTCTCCAGCTCCTCCCAGCTCGGCGGGGCCAGGAACACCAGCAGGGCCTCCGGCATGCTCTCCCGGACCTGCCTGGCCCCCTGGAGGTCGATCTCCAGCAGGGTGGGCACTCCGGCGTTCAGGCGTTCGAGCACGGGGCCGCGCGGCGTGCCGTACCGGTTGCCGGCGAACTCGGCCCACTCCAGCAGCTCCCCCTCGGCGACGAGGCGGTCGAACTCCGCGTCGCCGGCGAAGAAGTACTCCACTCCGTGGGTCTCGCCCGGCCTGGGACGCCGCGTTGTCACCGAGACCGACAGCCACACCTGCGGGTGCGCCCTCCGGAGCTCGGCGACGACGGTGGACTTGCCGACGCCGGACGGTCCGGAAAGGACCGTCAGGCGCCTCCCCGGGCCCCGGGGAAGATCCTCGGGGCGGCCGGGGCCTGCCAAGGAGGGCATGGAGTCACCGTCACGCGTGTCCGGACCGCCTGAGGCGGCGGCCTGGTGATCCCGGGTCTCCCCGGTCCACGACGTATCGGTCACTCCATACCCCCGATGAATCTCTTCGGCGCTTCCCAGATCAGTTCTCGGAGGCGCCGAACTCGCGCTCCAGGGAAGCGCGCTGGTTGGCTCCGAGCCCGCGCACGCGGCGGGACTCGGCGATACCGAGCCGCTCCATGAGTTGCTTGGCGCGGACCTTGCCCACGCCAGGGAGCGACTCCAACAGCGCCGACACCTTCATCTTGCCGATGACGTCGTCGGTCTGACCATCCTTCAGCACCTCAGCCAGAGAAACCGCGCCGTGCTTGAGCCGGTTCTTGACCTCGGCACGCTCCTTGCGAGCCTTGGCAGCCTTCTCCAGGGCTGCGGCGCGCTGCTCGGGGGTCAGGGGAGGAAGAGCCACGCCGGGTCACCTCGAATTTCTGTCGATGTACTCGGACGGGAAGGGAAACTAGCTGGTCATTGACCTTCAAGCAACGTCAAGGGGCGTTTCGGTGCCGACAAAATCTTCTTCATCACTTTCCGCGATGGTGAAATAACACGTTGTTCACCAAATGGCCCTCACCACCGTGGTTTCAGGGGGTCGGGATCATACGGCGCAGCGCAGCCGCTATGGTTGCCGCAGCGGCACCGGGATCGGCCGCGCCGGTGATGGGCCGTCCGATCACGAGGAGGTCCGCGCCGTCCGCGAGAGCCTGCTCCGGCGTCGCCACGCGCGCCTGGTCCTGGCTGGCGGCGCCGTCCGGCCGCACTCCGGGAGTGATCAACATCACGTCCGGGCCGACCTCGGCACGCACCGCGGCGACCTCGCGGGGCGAGCAGACCAGCGCCCGGGCGCCCGCGCCGACGGCGAGGACGGCCAGCCGCCGCACGGCGTCGATCGCCGGGCCGGCCAGGCCGATCCGGTCCAGGTCGGCCTCGGACAGCGAGGTGAGCAAGGTCACCGCGGCGATCCGGGTGCCGGGCGCGGAGTCGACCGCGGCCCGGATCATCGCCGGGCCGCCCGCCGCGTGGGCGGTCAGGATCGTGGGACGCAGCCTGGCGACGGCCTTGGCGGCCCCTGCGACGGTGTTGGGGATGTCGTGGAGCTTGAGGTCCAGGAAGATGTTCACGCCGCTGGCGCCGCGTACGGAGGCGATCACGTCGGGGCCGTACCGGAGGTAGAGTTCGAGGCCCACCTTGACGGTGCTGACGTGCGGGGTCACCAGTGCCGCCCAGCGGGCCGCGGTTTCGAGGTCGGGCGCGTCCAGGGCGACGGCGATGGGTGCGGGCGTCAAAGGGAACTCTCCTCCAGGTCTGATCCGCCGGGGGCGGCGCCGAAGCCCGGCGCGCCCGGGTCGGGCAGGACGTCGGGGCGGTGCCGGGTGCCGCCTCCCGGCGGGTGGTGATGGGCCAGGCCGACGGCGTCGGCCAGGCGTTGGAAGCCGCGGGCGGACAGCAGCTCCTCGAGCTCGCGCAGGATGCGCAGGCACACGTAGGGGTCGTGGAACAGCGCGGTGCCGACGCCGACCACGCATGCGCCGGCGAGGATCAGCTCGAAGGCGTCCCTGCCGGTCAGCACGCCGCCCACGCCGACGATCGGCACGCCGGGCAGGGCCGCGTACACCTGCCACACGCAGCGCACCGCCAGGGGCCGTACGGCGGGCCCTGACAGCCCTCCGGTGACCGCGGCGAGCGCGGGCCGCAGGGTCTCGGTGTCGATGCTCATGCCCACCGGTGTGTTGATCATGGACAGCGCGTCGGCGCCGCCGTCCACGCACGCCCGGGCGACCGCGACGATGTCGGCCACGTCCGGGGACAGTTTGGCGATCACCGGCACGTCGTAGCGCATCAGGGCGCGGACCGAGGAGACCACCTCGGCCGCCGCCGCGCCGTCCCTGGCGAAGACCCTGCCGCGGTCTTCGATGTTGGGGCAGGCGAGGTTGACCTCCACCGCGGTGACCCCGGGCGCGTCGGTGAGCCGCCGGGCGAGCGCGCCGTACTCGTTGACGGTGCCCCCGCCGATGGAGACCACCGTGCGCACGCCCCTGTGGGCCAGCCAGGGGAGTTCGCGATCGAGGAAGGCGTCTATGCCCGGCCCCTGCAGTCCGACGGCGTTGAGGAGCCCAGAGGGCGTCTCCGCCATGCGCGGGGTGGGGCGGCCGGCCCGGGGCGCCATGGTGATCGAGCGGGTCACCAGCGCGCCGATCCGGTTGAGGTCGAAGAACTGGGACAGCTCGCGGCCGGAGGAGGCGCAGCCGGCCGCCGTCGTGATCGGGTTGGCCAGCTCCACATGCGCCAGATATGTCCGCATATCAACTGACATTTCGGGGTCCGCCACCTCCGCCCGGCGACGCGGGCGACGTCGAAGCCGACGGCGCCCCCGGCGCGCCCGCCGCGTCGAACGGAATCGTCCCGACGTCCTCGAACCGCACCCGCTCACCGCGGAACACCGGCCCCTCCACGCACGCGCGGACCATCCGGGTGATCCCGTCCTCCCCGATCACCGGCAGCACGCACGTCATGCACACGCCGAACCCGCAGGCCATCGCCTCCTCCACGGACACCTGCACGGGAATGTCGAACTCGATGGCGACCGCGGTGACCCCGCGCAGCGTCTCCATCGGGCCGCACGCGTAGACGACGTCCGCGCGGACGTCGGCGATGACGCCGGGCAGCACGTCGGTCACCCTGCCGCGCATGCCCAGCGAGCCGTCCTCGGTGGTGAGCGTCGTGGTCTCGCCCATCCGGCGGGCCCGCAGCGCGCCGAAGACCCGTTCGGCCGACTCCGCGCCGATCACGAAGTCGACCCGGCAGCCCCGCCGCTGCAACGCGTCGGCCAGCCCGAACAGCGTCGCCGAGCCGTAGTCGCCGCCCACCAGCACGCAGTTGACCGGGTCACGGGGCAGCGGGAACGGCCGGCCGAGCGGCCCGACCACGTCGAGCGTGTCGCGCGCGCGCCGATCGGCCAGCCATGACGTGCCGGGCCCGCGTACCGTGAACACCAGCTCGACCGTGCCGCCGTAGTCGGGCTTGACGTCGTGGACGGAGAACGACCTTCGGGTCAGCATCGACGACCGCGGGCCGCCCACGGCCACGGCCACGAAATGGCCGGGCCGCAGGTGCTCCGCGATCCCCGGGGCCACCAGCGTCAGGGCATGGTAGGCATCGACCCGGCGCGTGGTCAGCACCGTGCCGGTCACCTGTACCGGGGTCGCAGCCGTCTTCCATCACCTCCGCGACGGGGCCGGTCAGCCCCGCAGCGCTCGCGCGTACTCCTGCAGGGACCGTACGCCCACATCGCCCCGGACGATGGCCTGGACACCCTGAACCGCCGCGGCGAGTCCCTGGACGGTCGTGATGCACGGGATGCCGCGGAGCACCGCGGCGGTCCGGATCTCATAGCCGTCCAGACGCGGCCCGGACTGTCCCGGGCTGCCGAAGGGCGTGTTCACGATGAGATCCACCTGACCGTCCAGGACCAGGCCCACGATCGTCGGCTCGCCGTCCGGGCCCGGTCCTTCGCTGTGCTTTCGCACGATCTTGGCACGGACGCCGTTGCGGCGCAGCACCTCGGCGGTGCCCTCGGTGGCCAGGATCTCAAAACCGAGATCGGCCAGCGCCTTGACCGGGAAGATCATCGCCCGCTTGTCGCGGTTGGCCACCGACACGAACGCGCGGCCCTTGGTGGGCAGCGAGCCGTAGGCCGCGGTCTGGGACTTGGCGTAGGCGGTGCCGAATACCTCGTCGATGCCCATCACCTCGCCGGTGGAGCGCATCTCCGGGCCGAGCACGGTGTCCACGCCGTCGTTGACCGCGTGGATGAAGCGGTTGAAGGGCAGCACCGCCTCCTTGACCGCGACCGGCGCGTCCAGCGGCAGGGTGCCGCCGTCGCCGGTGGCCGGCAGGATGCCCTCGGCGCGCAACTCGGTGATGGTCGCGCCCAGCATCACCCGCGCCGCCGCCTTGGCCAGCGGCACGGCCGTGGCCTTGGACACGAACGGCACCGTACGGCTGGCCCGCGGGTTGGCCTCCAGCACGTACAGGACCCCCGCCGACATCGCGTACTGGACGTTGAGCAGCCCGCGCACCCCCACGCCCCGCGCGATGGCCTCGGTCGCCGCGCGGATGCGCTTGATGTCGGCCGAGCCCAGCGTGATCGGCGGCAGCGCGCAGGCCGAGTCGCCGGAGTGGATGCCCGCCTCCTCGATGTGCTCCATGACGCCGCCGAGGTAGAGGTCGTCGCCGTCGAAGAGCGCGTCCACGTCGATCTCGATGGACTCGTCGAGGAACCTGTCGATCAGGACCGGGTGCTCCCCCACGACCTTGGACATGTAGGAGGTCAGGGTCTCGTCGTCGTAGACGATCGCCATCCCCGCCCCGCCGAGCACGTAGGAGGGCCGCACCAGCACCGGGTAGCCGATCTCCGCGGCGACGCCGCGGGCCTCCCCGGTGGTCAGCGCGGTGCCGTGCTTGGGCGCGGGCAGCCCGGCCTCGGCCAGGACCCTGCCGAACGCGCCGCGCTCCTCGGCCAGGTGGATGGACTCGGGGCTGGTGCCGACGACCGGCACGCCCGCGTCCTTCAGCGCCTGCGCCAGGCCCAGCGGGGTCTGCCCGCCGAGCTGCACGATGACGCCGGCCACCGGGCCGCTCTGCTGCTCGGCGTGGACGACCTCCAGGACGTCTTCCAGGGTCAGCGGCTCGAAGTAGAGCCGGTCGGAGGTGTCGTAGTCGGTGGAGACGGTCTCGGGGTTGCAGTTGACCATGACGGTCTCGAACCCGGCCCGCGACAACTCGAAGGAAGCGTGCACGCAGGCGTAGTCGAACTCGATGCCCTGGCCGATCCGGTTGGGCCCGCTGCCCAGGATGATGACCTTGGGACGCTCGCCGTAGGGGACCTCGTTCTCCTCGTCGTAGGTGGAGTAGAGGTACGGAGTGCGGGCGGCGAACTCCGCGGCGCAGGTGTCGACCGTGTTGTAGACCGGCCGCAGGCCCAGGGCGTGGCGCAGGTCGCGGACCCGGGCCTCGTCCATGCCGCGGATCTCGGCGATCTGGGCGTCGCTGAACCCGAGCCGCTTGGCCGCCAGGATGTCGGCTGCGGTCAGGTCGGCGGCCTCGGCCAGCGCGCGGGCCCCCTCGTCGATCGCCTGGAGCTGGTCCAGGAACCACGGGTCGATCGAGGTGGCCTCGTGGAGCTGCGCGAGGGTCGCCCCGGCCCTGATCGCGCGCATGACGTCGCCCAGCCTGCCGTCGTGCGGCCTGCGCACGGTCTCCAGGAGCGCCGGGAGGGCCCCGGGCGGGCCCGCCCAGGTGAACGGGGCGCCCTTCTTCTCCAGCGAGCGCAGGGCCTTCTGGAGCGCCTCGGGGAAGGACCTGCCGATCGCCATCGCCTCGCCGACCGACTTCATGTGCGTGGTCAGGGTCTCGTCGGCGCCGTCGAACTTCTCGAAGGCGAACCGCGGCACCTTGACCACCACGTAGTCGAGCGTGGGCTCGAAGGAGGCGGGGGTCTCCTTGGTGATGTCGTTGGGGATCTCGTCGAGCGTGTAGCCGACGGCCAGCTTGGCGGCGATCTTGGCGATCGGGAAGCCGGTGGCCTTGGAGGCCAGCGCGCTGGAGCGGGACACCCGGGGGTTCATCTCGATCACGATCATGCGGCCGGTGCCGGGGTCGACCGCGAACTGGATGTTGCAGCCGCCGGTGTCCACGCCGACCTCGCGGATCACCGCGATGGCGACGTCGCGCATGTTCTGGTATTCCCGGTCGGTGAGGGTCATGGCGGGCGCGACCGTGACGCTGTCGCCGGTGTGCACGCCCATCGGGTCGATGTTCTCGATGGAGCACACGATGACGACGTTGTCGTTCTTGTCGCGCATGACCTCCAGCTCGTACTCCTTCCAGCCGAGGATGGACTCCTCAAGGAGCACCTCGGTGGTCGGCGAGGCGTCGAGCCCGGCCCCGGCGATGCGGCGCAGCTCGCGCTCGTCGTGGGCGAACCCCGAGCCCGCGCCGCCCATCGTGAAGCTCGGCCGTACGACGACGGGGTAGCCCAGCTCCTCGGCGGCGGCCAGGCATTCGTCCATCGTGTGGCAGATCGCGCTGCGCGCCGACTCGGCGTTGAGGCCGTGGTCGGCGGCGACCTTGGCGACGATCTCCTTGAACTTCTCGCGGTTCTCCCCCGCCTGGATCGCCTCGACGTCGGCGCCGATCAGCTCGACGCCATAGCGTTCGAGCACGCCGGCCTCGTGCAGCGCGATCGCGGTGTTCAGCGCGGTCTGGCCGCCGAGCGTCGGCAGCAGCGCGTCCGGGCGCTCCTTGGCGATGATCTTCTCGACGAAGTCGGGGACGATCGGCTCGACGTAGGTCGCGTCGGCGAACTCGGGGTCGGTCATGATCGTGGCCGGGTTGCTGTTGACCAGGATCACCCGGAAGCCCTCGGCGCGCAGGACCCGGCACGCCTGGGTGCCCGAATAGTCGAACTCGCACGCCTGACCGATCACGATCGGCCCGGAGCCGATGACCATGATCGACTGTATGTCCGTGCGCTTAGGCACCCTGCTTCGCCCCCATCAGGTCGCAGAACTCGTCGAACAGGCCCGCCGCGTCGTGCGGCCCCGCCGCCGCCTCCGGGTGGTACTGGACGCTGAAGGCCGGGCGGCCGAGCAGCCGCAGGCCCTCGACGCAGTCGTCGTTGAGGTTGACGTGGCTGACCTCCGCCCTGCCGTACGGCGTGTCGAACGGCCCGTCCAGCGGGGCCCGTACGGCGAAGCCGTGGTTGTGGGCGGAGATGTCGACCTTGCCGGTGCGCCGGTCCTGGACCGGCTGGTTCACCCCGCGGTGGCCGTAGCGCAGCTTGTAGGTGCCAAGGCCGAGCGCGCGCCCGAAGATCTGGTTGCCGAAGCAGATGCCGAAGAACGGCCGGCCCGCCGTGAGCACCCCGCGCAGCGCCTCCACCTGGGCGTCGGCGGCGGCCGGGTCGCCGGGGCCGTTGGAGAAGAACACCCCGTCGGGGTCGCGGGCGAGGATCTCCTCGGCCGTGGACCACGCGGGCAGCACGTGCACCTCACAGCCGCGCTCCGCCATCCGGTGCGGGGTCATCGCCTTGATGCCGAGATCGACCGCGGCGACGGTGAAGCGCCGTTTCCCGATCGCCGGCACCACGTACGGCTCGCGGGTGGAGACCTCGGCGGCGAGGTCGGCCCCCACCATGCCGGGCGAGTGGCGCACCCGCTCGACCAGCTCCGCAACCGGCGCCTCGGCGCCCGTGCCGGAGAAGATCCCGGCGCGCATGGCGCCGCGCTCGCGCAGGTGCCGGGTGAGCGCCCGGGTGCCCGGCATGGCGATGCCGACCACGCCCTGGTCGGCCAGGTAGTCGTGCAGGCCGCGGGTGGCCCGCCAGTTGGAGTGGACGCGGGCGGGCTCCCTGACCACATAGCCCGCGACCCACACCTTGGAGGACTCCGGGTCGTCGTCGTTGACGCCGGTGTTGCCGATGTGCGGGGAGGTCATCGCCACGATCTGGCGGTGGTAGGAGGGGTCGGTGAGGGTCTCCTGGTAGCCGGTCATGCCGGTGTTGAACACCATCTCGCCGAACGTCTCCCCCCGCGCGCCGTACGGCGCGCCGCGGAAGACACGCCCGTCTTCGAGAACGAGGACGGCCATCAGACCAGCTTCCCTTCCATGACGGTCGGCCTGCCGCGCAGCAGCGTGGCCACCACTCGGCCGGGCAGTGACATGCCTTCGTAGGGGGTGTTACGGCTCTTGGACGCGAACCCGTGCGGGTCGACGGCCGTGCGGGGGGCGGGGTCGTAGAGGGTGATGTTGGCCGCGGAGCCGGCGGCGAGCGGCCGGCCGTGGCCGGTGAGGCGGCCGATGCGGGCCGGGCGGGCCGACATCCGGTCGGCCACCCCCGCCCAGTCCAGCAGCCCGGTGTCCACCATCGCCTCCTGGACCACGGAAAGCGCCGTCTCCAGGCCGATCATGCCCATCGCGGCGGCGGCCCATTCGGCCTCCTTGTCCTCGACCGGATGCGGCGCGTGATCGGTGGCCACGCAGTCGATCGTGCCGTCGGCCAGCGCGTCGCGCAGCGCGAGAACGTCGTCGCGGGTGCGCAGCGGCGGGTTGACCTTGTAGATCGGGTTGTAGGAGCCCAGCGGGGAGGTCTCCACCAGGTCGTCGGTGAGCAGCAGGTGGTGCGGGGTGACCTCGGCGGTGATGTTGTTCCAGCCCTTGGACTTGGCCCAGCGCAGGATCTCGACCGATCCGGCGGTGGAGACGTGGCAGACGTGCAGCCGGGAGCCGACGTGCGCGGCGAGCAGGCAGTCGCGGGCGATGATCGCCTCCTCGGCGACGGCCGGCCAGCCGGTCAGGCCGAGCCTGCCCGACACCGAGCCCTCGTTCATCTGCGCGTCCTCGGTGAGGCGCGGTTCCTGGGCGTGCTGGGCGATCACGCCGTCGAACGCCTTGACGTACTCCAGCGCGCGGCGCATCAGCACCGCGTCGGAGACGCACTTGCCGTCGTCGGAGAAGACGCGCACCCCGGCCGCCGAGTCGGCCATCGCGCCCAGCTCGGCCAGGCGTTCGCCGGCCAGGCCGATCGTGACCGCGCCGACCGGCCGCACGTCGCAGTGCCCGGCCTCCTGGCCGAGCCGCCACACCTGCTCGACCACCCCGGCGGTGTCGGCCACCGGCGAGGTGTTGGCCATCGCGTGGACGGCGGTGAACCCGCCGAGCGCGGCCGAGCGGGTGCCGGACTCGACGGTCTCGGCGTCCTCGCGGCCGGGCTCGCGCAGGTGGGTGTGCAGATCGACCAGGCCGGGCAGGGCGATCAGCCCGGCGGCGTCGATCGCCGTGCTCCCCGCGGCGGTCAGACCCGTGCCCACCTCGGCGATCACGCCGTCGCGGACGAGGAGGTCCACGGGGTCGCCGCCGAGCACGCGGGCGTTCTTGATCAGGATCACTGGGTCTCTCCCCCGAGCAGCAGGTACAGAACAGCCATGCGGATGGTCACGCCGTTGGCGACCTGTTCGACGATGGTGGAGCGGGGCGAGTCGGCGACCTCGGCGGCGATCTCCATGCCGCGGTTCATCGGCCCCGGGTGCATCACGATGGCGTCCTCCGACATCCTGGCCAGCCGGTCGCGGTCGAGCCCGTAGCGGCGGCTGTACTCCCGGGCGCTCGGGAAGTAGGCGTCGTTCATCCGCTCCTTCTGCACGCGCAGCATCATCACCGCGTCGGCCTTGGGCAGCACGGCGTCGAGGTCGTAGGAGACCTCGCACGGCCAGGACTGGACCGTCACCGGCAGCAGGGTCGGCGGCGCGACCAGCGTCACCTCTGCGCCGAGCGTGTGCAGCAGCAGCACGTTGGAGCGGGCGACGCGGCTGTGCAGCACGTCGCCGACGATCGTGATCCTGCGGCCGTCCAGGGCGCCCAGCCTGCTGCGCATGGTGAAGGCGTCCAGCAGCGCCTGGGTGGGGTGCTCGTGGGTGCCGTCGCCGGCGTTGACCACGCTGCCGTCGACCCAGGTCGCCAGGCGGTGCGGGGCGCCCGAGGCGCCGTGCCTGATGACCACCGCGTCGGCGCCCATCGCCTGGAGGGTCAGCGCGGTGTCCTTCAGGCTCTCGCCCTTGGACACGCTCGACCCCTTGGCGGAGAAGTTGATCACATCGGCGGACAGCCGCTTGGCCGCGGCCTCGAAGGAGATCCGCGTCCGGGTGGAGTCCTCGTAGAACAGGTTGACCACCGTGCGGCCGCGCAGCGTCGGCAGCTTCTTGATGGAGCGTTCCGAGACCCTGGCCAGCTCGTCGGCGGTGTCCAGGATGAGCAGCGCGTCGTCCCTGGTGAGGTCGGCGGCCGAGATCAGATGCCGTTTCACCCCTCGCTCCCCTCGGCCGCGCCGGGCCGCTGCTTGGGCCCGGGTTTGAACAGCAGCACCGCGTCACGCCCGTCGATCTCGGTGAGGTGGACCTTGACCTGCTCGCTCTTGGCGGTCGGGAGGTTCTTCCCGACGTAGTCGGCGCGGATCGGCAGCTCCCGGTGGCCGCGATCGACCAGCGTCGCGAGCTGCACGGCTCGGGGGCGGCCGACGTCGCCCAGGGCGTCGAGGGCGGCCCGGACCGTCCGGCCGGAGAACAGGACGTCGTCCACCAGGACCACGGTCTTGTCGTCGATGCCGTCGGGCGGCAGCTCTGTGCGGCCCAGCGGGCGGGCGGGGCGCAGGCGCAGGTCGTCACGGTACATCGTGATGTCGAGGTAGCCCACGGGGACCTTCAGTCCCTCGAACTGGGCGATGCGGTCGCCGAGGCGGCGCGCGAGCGTGGCCCCCCGGGTGGGGATGCCGAGCAGCACGACGCCCTCCGCACCCTTGGTACGCTCGATGATCTCGTGCGCGATCCGGGTCAGCGCCCGGTTGATGTCCGGTCCGTCGAGGACCGCCCTGGGGGCGTCGGACATGCGGAACTCACCGCCTTTCCCGCCTCACGGGACGGGTCTTAAAGGATTCGTGGCCCCATCACCCTAGCAGTTCCATGGAATCGGCCCGCATCGCCCTCACGCACCTCTACCAGCCACGATGCATGAAACCGCGCTGAGCGCGGCGTTTGACGCCCGTCTCGGGCGGGGAGGGTCTGTAAGTCGTCAAGGGGGGTCAGATGAGCTTTCGCGTCGATTCCGAGGTGGGCCGGCTGCGCCGGGTGCTCGTGCACAAGCCCGAGCTCGCCCTCAAGCGGCTGACCCCGAGCAACATGCACAGCATGCTGTTCGACGACGTCCTGTGGGTGCAGCGGGCCCTGGAGGAGCACGAGCAGTGGCAGCGGGTGCTGCGCGAGCGCGGCATCGAGGTCCATCTGCTGGCCGACCTGCTGCGCGAGACGGTCGAGATCCCCGAGGCGCGCAAGCACATCCTGGACAAGATCGTGGACGAGCGCTGGTTCGGCCCGCTGGCCACCGACGCCATCCGCAACACCCTCGACTCGCTCGACTCGGCGGCGCTGCAGACGTACCTGACCGGCGGCATCACCAAGCGCGAGCTCATGGAGCACGACTGCGCCCCCAAGAGCCTGGCCTTCCACTGCCTGGCCCCGGACGACTTCATCCTCCAGCCGCTGCCCAACCACATGTTCACCCGCGACAACTCCTCGTGGATCTACGACGGCGTCTCGATCAACGCGATGCGCAAGAAGGCGCGGATGAACGAGACCGTCAACATGGAGGCCGTCTACCGCTGGCACCCCATGTTCGCCGCGGAGCGGGCCGATGGCGGCTTTCGGGTGTGGTACCCGGGCACGGCGATGGCCCCCGCCACCATCGAGGGCGGCGACGTGCTGGTCCTCGGCAGGGGCGCGGTGCTGATCGGGGTGAGCGAGCGCACCCAGCCGCAGGCGGTCGAACTCGTCGCCCGCAACCTGTTCAAGGCCGGCTCGGCGACCACGATCGTGGCGCTGAGCATGCCGAAGGCCCGGGCCTTCATGCACCTGGACACGGTCATGACGATGGTCGACGACGGGCGTTTCACGAAGTACGCGGGCCTGGGCATGCTGCCCTCCTACACGATCGAGCCGGGCGACAACGACAAGGAGCTGAAGGTCACCGACCACGCTCCGGAGGACATGCACCGCGCGATCGGCAACGCGATCGGCACCGGCGACATCGAGGTCCTCACCGCGCAACAGGACGTCCACGCCGCCGAGCGCGAGCAGTGGGACGACGGGTGCAACGTGCTGGCCATCGAGCCCGGCGTGGTGATCGCCTACGACCGCAACACCACCACCAACAACTTCCTGCGCGACCGGGGCGTGGAGGTGGTGACCGTGCCCGGCGGCGAGCTGGGCCGCGGGCGCGGGGGCCCGCGCTGCCTGAGCTGCCCGCTGGAACGCGACGGCATCTGACCCGCGAGCGGCCCGGAGTACCCATGGACGGCACCGCGCGGCCGAGAGGCGGCGGGTGAACGGCTGGCGGCGGGTGCTGCGCACCAAGCCCGCCGAGGAGATCGTCGCCGAGGGCGGCCAGGGCGAGGGCGGCGAGCTGCGCCGCACGATGACGCTCACGCAGCTCACCCTCTTCAGCGTGGGGGCCACGCTCGGAACCGGCATCTTCGTGATCCTCGGCGAGGCCACCCCGCTGGCCGGTCCGGCCGTCGTGCTGGCCTTCGTCCTGGCCGCGGTGACCGCGCTGTTCTCGGCGCTGTCCTACGCCGAGCTGGCCGGCACGATCCCGATCTCCGGGTCCTCCTACTCCTACGCGTACGCGACGCTGGGCGAGCTGGTGGCGTGGGTGGCGGGGTGGTGCCTGATCCTGGAGTACGCGGTGTCGGTCTCGGCGGTCGCGGTGGGCTGGGGCCAGTACCTCAACGAGTTCCTGCGGCAGGTCGCCGACGTCGTCATCCCCGAGGCGCTGGCCGGGCCGCCGGGGTCGGGCGGGGTGGTCAACGTCCCCGCCCTCGTGGTGGTCGCGCTGGCCACCTCGCTGCTGCTGCGCGGGGCGTCGGAGAGCGCCACCGCCAATGTGATCATGGTGTTCGTCAAGGTCGGGGTCCTGCTGTTCTTCTGCGTGGTGGCGTTCAGCGCGTACGACGCGGGCGACCTCACCCCCTTCGCCCCGATGGGCGCGGCCGGGATCAGCGCCGCCGGAGCGAAGGTGTTCTTCTCCTACATCGGCTTCGACGCCGCCTCCACGGCCGGTGAGGAGTCCAGGAACCCGCGGCGCGACCTGCCGCTGGCCATCCTGCTGTCCCTGGCCATCGTCACCGTCGTCTATGTGCTGGTGGCGCTGTCGGCGGTGGGCGCGATGCCGTGGCAGCGGCTGGCGGGCTCTGAGGCGTCGCTCGCCAAGGTCCTCACCGAGACCACCGGCGCGACCTGGCCCTCGGCGGTGCTCTCCGCCGGGGCGGTGATCGCGATTTTCAGCGTCGTGCTCACCGTCATGTACGGCCAGACCCGCATCCTGTTCGCGATGTCCCGCGACGGGCTGATCCCCCGGATCTTCCAGCGGGTCAGCCCGCGCCGCCAGGTACCGGCCGCCAACACCCTCATCGTGGCCGCCTTCATCGCGCTGTTGGCCGGGCTGGTGCCGCTCGGCCGGCTGGCCGACGCCACCAGCATCGGCACGCTGTTCGCCTTCGCCGTGGTCAACGCCGGGGTGGTGGTGCTGCGCCGCACCAAGCCGGGGCTGCGCCGGTCCTTCCGCACGCCGCTGTACCCGCTGACGCCGATCCTCGGCGTGGTGTTCTGCCTGTTCCTGATGAGCCGGCTGGACTCCGCGACCTGGCTCACGTTCCTGGCCTGGACGGCGTTCGGCCTGCTGGTCTACATCGGGTACGGCTTTCGCCACTCCCGCCTCGCCAGAGGTGCGCGATGAGGTACGCCAACGTCCTCGCGGGCTACACGCCGGACCGGGGCGGCAGGGACGCGCTCGCCCTGGGCGCCCTGCTGGCCGGTCACGACTCCCGCACCCTCACCGTCGCCGCCATCAGGCCGCCAGGATGGACCACGCCGGGCAGCGCGAGGGTCGACGCCGAATGGACCCGCTACCTGCGCGAGCGGGCCGAGGAGGCGCTGGAGGAGGCGGCGGGCCTGGTCTCCGGGGACGGGCCGGGCGAGCCGGAGCGCATCATCGGCGTGGACCGCGGCAGCGGCCACGGCCTGGCCGCGGTGGCCCGCCGGAGCGGCGCGGAGGTCATCGTCATCGGGTCGCCGCCGCGCGCGGCCCGCGGGCGAATCGCCGTCGGCAGCACCGCCGACCAGTTGCTGCACTCCTCCCCCGTGCCGGTCGCGCTGGCCACCGCCGGGTACGGCGAGCGTCCCCCGCCCGCGATCGACCGGCTGACCGTCGCCTACCGGCGCAGCCCGGGTTGCGACGCCGCGGTGCGCCTGGCCGCGGCCGGGGCGGCCCGCCTGGGGGTGCCGTTGCGGCTGCTCACGCTGGTGGTCCCGCGCCCGGCGGTGCGCGGCGCCCGGCGGGCGGCCCTTGAGGAGGACATGCTGCGCCGCTCGCGCGAGCAGTACACCGAGGATCTGGCGCTGGCCGTCCGCGGGCCGGGGCTGCCCGGCTCGCCGGAGGTGACGGCGGAGATGGCCGAGGCGAGGAACGTCGGGGCCGCGCTGGCCTCGGCCGGCTGGCTCCCCGGGGAGCTGCTGATCTGCGCCTCCAGCGACTCCGGGCCGCTGCGCAGAGTGTTTCTGGGGGACACCTCATTGAAGATCGTTCGGTCTGCCACACGTCCTGTTATGATCTTGCCCAGGACCCCCAAGTTCGAGCCGAGCGGCAGAAGCAGGAATGTCAAACCCTGACGAACCCATGTTTCATATGGGATCTGAGTAACGAATGCGGCGTACTTCACCGGACCGGATTCGGCATCTTTTTTCCAATCAGCTTGACCTTCGGCGTCCACCGCTTTACCGTCACTGTGCGTAACCACTCCTCGTGGCGTACCGGGCTAAACCCCAACGCTATGGTCACCGTTGGTGCCTGCCCCTGGCACCACCCCCGGTGGTCAGGGCATAAGCCGCGAGGTAGGACAATCTAGAGAGAGCGCTACATAGAGAGCCGGGGGGCCACAGGATGCCGTCTGAGTATGCCAAGTCGCTGGGTGCACGACTCCGCGCGATCCGCACCCAGCAGGGGCTGTCCCTGCACGGAGTCGAAGAGAAGTCACGCGGCCGATGGAAGGCCGTTGTCGTCGGCTCCTACGAGCGCGGCGACCGCGCGGTCACGGTGCAGAAGCTGGCGGAGCTCGCCGACTTCTACGGCGTGCCCGTTTCGGAGCTGTTGCCCGGTGGCGCCGCGCCGAGCCCGCTCGGCCCGACGCCGAAGCTGGTCATCGACCTGGAGCGGCTTTCCCAGTTGCCCAAGGAGAAGGCCGGCGCGCTCGCCCGTTATGCCGCGACCATTCAAAGCCAGCGCGGCGACTACAACGGCAAGGTGCTGTCGATCAGGCAGGAAGACCTGCGCTCGCTGGCGGTGATCTATGACAAGTCGCCCGGCGAGCTGACCGAAGAGCTGATCAGCTGGGGCGTCCTCGACGCCGAGGCGAGGCGCGCGGTCGAGTCCTTCTGATCCGTCCCCGGCTCGGCTCGCCGCACGTCCGATGCCCCTTTAGGAGGCGCCGCCGCCTCGGCGCTTCTTAGAGGGGCACGTCCGCGTCAGGGCCGGGCGTCGGCGCACGCCACCGCGGCGCCCCGCCGCACGGTCGCATTACCCCTTTCGTGCCCGGTAACATCAGGCGGCGATTTCAAGATCTTGCCATAGGGGAGCACGATCAAGGCACGGGCACGAGAATCGGTGGGTATGGCGCGCGTTTCAGACGGGGGGCGAGACGGCCCTCGCCGCGGCCAGGCGGCGCACCGCGCCACGCCGTCAGCCACGCGTTCGCTGCTGCTGGTGCTCCCGTACGTCGTGATGGCGATCGTGGCGATCGCCGACTGGCTGATCGTCCCCGACATCGGTCTGCTGCCGCTGCTGGCCCTCGGCCCCGCGTTCGCCAGCGTCGCCTGCGATCTGCAGCGCACCGGGATGGTCGGCATCGTCGCCGTCGCCCTGTGCCTGCCGCTCTCCACCCAGGGCCCCAGCGGCCAGTACCGCCTCCATGTGGCGCTCACGGCCATCGCGGGCGTGACCCTGGCCAGTCTGGTCGCCAGCGCCGCCCGGACCCGCCACGAACGCCGCCTGGCCGACGTCCGCTCGGTCGCCGAGGCCGCCCAGCGGGTACTGCTGCGGCCGGTGCCCCGCAGGGTCGGTCCCGGCCTCGGGGTCGCGGTGTCCTACACCTCGGCGGTCGCCGAGGCCCGCATCGGCGGCGACCTGTACGAGGTGGTCACCCACCCGCGCGGCGTACGGGTCATCGTGGGCGACGTACAGGGCAAGGGCCTGGAGGCGGTCGAGACCGCGGCGATCGTGCTCGGCGCGTTCCGGGAGGCCGCCTACGACGAACGCGACCTGCTCGGGGTCGTGACCCGCCTGGAGAACGCGCTGGCGCGGCGGCTCACCGGCGAGCAGTTCGTCACGGCGGTGCTGGCCGAGGTACGCGACGAGGACGAGATCGCCATCGTGAACTGCGGGCACCCGGCCCCGCTGATCATCCGCGCGGACGGCGGCGCGGAGTTCGCCGAACCGCCGGAGGAGACGCCGCCGCTCGGCCTGGCCTGGCTCAAGCCCGACGAGCCCACCGTCCTCGTGGAACGGTTCGCCGAAGGGGACCAGATCCTGCTCTACACCGACGGGATCGTGGAGGCCCGCGACCACGGCGGCGCGTTCTATCCGCTGACCGACAGAGTCCACCTGCTGACCGGCCCCGACCCGCAGACCTCCCTGGACACCCTCCGCGCCGACCTGCTCAAGCACGTAGGCCGCCCCCTCGGCGACGACGCCGCCATGCTCCTCCTCCGCCGCAGCTCCGCCCCTCTCCACCCCGACCCCTCACCTTCGGCCGAAACGCCCTAAGCCTCGGCCCTCGCTGCCGCTCGGACGCTCTTCCTCGTGTCGGGCTCCGCCCGACGCCGTGGCTCGTCGTGTGCCGTAGGTGGCGGCCCGCCAAGTAGGTGTAGCGGGAACTGTCAAACGGGACAGCTGGCAGGTCGGCCGCTCCGGCTGAGGGAATGTCCCGCCACTTCGCGGGACGCGATCGTGGCGTACCTACCGGATCTCAATTGATCATTGCAAGGCCCCGCTACGTGCTTGCCTGTCCGCATGCCCACTGCTCTGGTGGCCAGGCTTCGCAGGGCCACGCCCTTGCTCGCCGTTCCCGCACCGACCACATCGCCCGCCGCCTACCGCATCCAGGTACCCATCCTCAACAGGCACACGCTAGGGCGTACGTCGGGCAGATCATCAACGGGTCCGACGTCAAGGGATCACCTACGCCGACGATTCCCGAGCTGTGACCCAAGCCGACAGACGCAGTGGGCAAGGTCATGTCCGGCAACGTGCTGGTGCCGTTCGTCACGTCGGGCAACATGCCCACCAACCTCGGGGCGGGCACGAACGAGCCGAGGATCATCGTGGCCGACTTCCGCGACTGCATCCTCATGGGGGAGGGCAACGCCGCGCCCGCCCAGCTCCGCTTCGATGAGCCGCTATCGGCCAGCCTGGGCATCCGCCTAGTGTCCTACGGGTACAGCGCGTTCGCCCCCGGCCCTCAGCCGAAGGCGATCAGCGTCATCTCGGGTACGGGCCTGATCGTGCCCGCGCTGTGATGACACCGAAGAGCCCCCAACCGGACCGGCTCCGGTGGGGGCTCGCTCATGTTCTCGGCGGGGCGCTCGCTCGAACATCCCGCCGAGCGGGTCAGGCCGCGCCCATCCGGGCGAGGATGCCGAGCTGCACGTTCAGCGCGGCCACCATCTCGTGCGGCCCCGGGCGGGCGAACTGGGTCAGTACTCCGGCCTTCTTCTGCTCCCGAGTGGGCGGGGTGTGCTTGGTGGCCCACCACCATCCGTTTTGCACCACGATGTGCCAGCCGGGATAGGTGGTCTCGATGGCGGTCAGGTAGGCGTGCTGGTCGGGCGTCAGATCGTCCACTGCACACCTCCGAGAAGAAGGCGCGGGCGGGCGCTCAACCACGGCCCGTCCGCGCGGCACGAGGAACTACCAACCCCTCGTGCAAGACGGTACGGCCCCGGGGCGATGGGGCGGGGCCGTACCGCGGTCTGGATGGCGCGGGCAGCCTCCCAGCCGTGTTCTGGCTGCCCGCGCCGGGCGGGCCCGCGCCGGCCCGCCGTACGGCACGACAGCGCGCCAAGCTCCCTCGCCGCGCCGCCGTACCCGCTCACAGGGCGTCCTCCCACGCGTCCCCGGCGACGGAGACGGTCACGCCGTCCGCCCGGTGCGCGGTGATGAGGGTCGTGCCGTATCGGTAGTCGTAGACGGCGCCGGGCGCCGGGGCGAGCCGCGCGTACCGGACCCGCCCACGCCCGTTTCGGAACGCCGCGAGAGCACGCAACATGTCCTTCTCAGCGGCGGCCTCATCGTTGATCACGCCACTCGCGCCGGACTCACCCGCCTCAACTTCCCAGACGAGGAACAGGCCGTCGTCCTGGGCGGTAAACCCGATCATGCCCCCTTTGGGCACTACGGGCGGCCTATCATCGCTCACGGGTCGCACTCCTCTGCGGCCAAGGCCCCGGCCGGTGGGTGAGATCACCACGCTCGGGCCGCCCTGCGTTATCGAACGGACACAATCGGTGAAGCGATGGCAGGAGTCAGCAGCGAGAGGCAGGATGGGTTGGGAAGGGGCCAGCCTAGGGGCTCCAACCCACTCCCCGGTGAAAGGTGCATCGGGATATGTCCGCCGATGAGACTTTTGCTGTCCGCCTCCGCGAATTACGCGAAGCACCCCCGTACTGGTCCAGATCCGACCTCGCACGACGCATCCGAGCTGTCGCGCATCCAGACGACGACATCCCCCACGTACCGAGCCTCGTCGGCTCGATCAAACAGTGGGAAAGCGGAATCCATATGCCAGGGCGCAAATACCGCCCACTGCTCGCCCGCGCGCTCGGTATATCTGAGGGCAACCTGTTCGGCGATATCGGGATATGGCATCCCCAAGGGCTCGAAGATGAGCTGAACGAGGACGACCATGACCGGCTCGCCAGCGCCCTTGCTCGTCCATCACGCTTGGACAGGCCGGTCGTCGAAGCGCTCGCGACTATCCTGGCCCGGCAACGGCGGCTCGACGACATGCTGGGACCGAACGCCATCATGGCCGCGACCGCTGCCGAAGCCGATGCTGTGGTCGCGCTGTTGCGCGAGGCGCATGGACCCGCGCGAGGACTATTGCTCCCCGTAGCCGCCGAGTATGTGCAATTCCATGGCTGGCTGAATGCGGAAGCACGGAACGATCAAGCCGCACTGCATCTACTGACGGACGCCGAAAGCCTGGCCGACGAAACCGGCGATGGGAGCCTGGTCGCCCAGGCCACCGATTTCAAGGGCTGGCTCGCACGCCAGCAGGGCGTACCACGGGCCGCCGTCCGGAACTTCCTCGCCGCACACCACACGCCCGGAGCGCACCCTGCCCAACGGTTAGGGGATGCCGTGCAGGCGGCACATGGCCTGGCGCTGCTCGGGGACACCGGTGAGGCGCGGCGAATGCTGGACGTCGCAGCGGCGCTTGAAGAGGACGCGCGGTCCCAAGCCCCAGGGACGGCGTACTGGCTAACCCCGGACTACCACCACCTCAACATCGGCCTCGCACTGCTGGCCCTCGAAGAGGGTAGGGCGGCTGCGGAGCACCTACGGCATGGCCTGGGCACTCTGCCCGCCGATCAGCACGGCGCGGAGTGGGCGCAGGAGTACCACATGGCCCTGCACCGCACCGAGGCACACGCATAGCCCTCGCGCGTGCTTGCGTGGACTTCGCTGATTGCCAGGCCATCTACGCCACCCATGGGGGCGCGGCTGGTCCGGCGATCTGGAGTACGGGATGCGGCGTCGCGCGCCTGTTGTACGGCGACCTGCGCAAGCGGCCAAGGGGACTCGCCGGCAACTGTCTCGTATACACATCT
>NZ_POUA01000109.1 GCF_003236385.1 Spongiactinospora gelatinilytica | reverse complement strand
GCCCCCACCCCCTCCGCGATAGAATCCCCTGGTCATTGCGGTTTCCGGTGGAGTGGCCGAGAGGCGAGGCAGCGGCCTGCAAAGCCGTGCACGCGGGTTCAAATCCCGTCTCCACCTCTCACCGCCGGATCGTCCACCCACGAAATCCGCTAGAGTGGTCGAGCACGCCAGGGCGCACACCGCCCCAGGCGATCACGCGGACGTGGCTCAGCTGGTAGAGCATCACCTTGCCAAGGTGAGGGTCGCGGGTTCGAATCCCGTCGTCCGCTCTGTGGGGCGATTAGCTCAGTGGGAGAGCGCTACCTTGACACGGTAGAGGTCACTGGTTCAATCCCAGTATCGCCCACCACCTCAAGACCTGGGAGCAGCCCGCTCCCCCACCGCCCTCGCGGGGCATGGGCCCGTCAGGATCGACGCTGGCCGCCACCGCGGGCGACCTGGTGCGCTTTGGACGAATCTTCCTGCGGGGCGGGTCCGGGATCCTGTCGGCGGCCGCCGTGGCCGAGATGCACACACCGCAGGTGGACGTACCGTCCCGGTGGTTCGCCGACTCCTGGTGCGTGGGGCCGTACCGCAAGCGCTGGGACGGCGTGGACGTCTTCGGCCACAGCGGGTCCAACCTCGGCGGATCCTCCACTCTGCTCTGGGTGCCCGAGCGCGACGTGGCCGTCGCCGTCATCGTCAACACACCCGCGCGCGGCTACGCCTTCGCGGACGCCGTCTTCGACGTCCTCTTCCCGTCCTTCGGCATCGCCAAGCCGCGCAGGCCCGAACCCGATCCGAGCGTGGAGATCGACCCGCGCCGCTATGCGGGCCGCTACGAAGCGCACGGCTTCGGCTATGTCCGCGCTGGAGCCGCTGGCGATCGGACGGCTGCTGCGCGGCGACTTCCGTGACGCCCAGAGCGAGGTCGCCGAGGGCATCCTGCTGGCGTCGGACATCGGCATGGACATGCAGGTGACCGTGCTGAAGGCCATCTCGGTGTGGCTCGCCGCGGTCACCGGTGACGCCGCCCGGTGCCATGCGCTGGCGGCCGACGTACGCGAGCACGCGGCCCTGCATCCCACCAATGCCGCCCTCGCTTCGTGGGGCGTGGGTCTCCTCGATCTCGCGGACGGGCGTTTCGAGCAGGCGCTGGATCGGCTGGAGGAGGTCTGCGGCGGGCCGGCCCGGCACGACGTGCTGATCAGGGCCGTACCGGACCAGGTCGAGGCCGCCATCCGCGCCGGACGCGGCGACCTGGCCCGGCGGCACCTGCCGGGGCTGGCGGCGTGGGCCGAGCACAACGTCCTCGGGAAGGCTCTTGAGGCGCGTTGCCAGGCCATGCTCGCCGACGGCGACGAGGCCGACCGGCACTATCGCGCCGCGCTGGCGCTGGTCACCGACCGGCCGTACGAGCACGCGCGGACCAGGCTCCTGTACGGCGAGTGGCTGCGCCGCAAGCGCCGCCGTTCCGAGGCCCGGACCACCCTGGCGCAGGCGGATGACACCTTCACCAGGCTCGGCGCGACGCGGTGGGCCGAGCGCGCCCGTGCCGAACTGGCGGTGCTCGGCGACCGGCCGTCGGCCCGCGCCCTGGCCGACGACCCGCTCCAGCGGCTGACCCCGCAGGAGCTCCAGATCGTGCGGCTGGCCGCGGCCGGGCACAGCAACAGGGAGATCGCGGCGCGGTTGTACCTCAGCCCGCGGACCGTCGGCCATCACCTCTACCGGGCCTACCCCAAGATCGGCGTGACCCGCCGGACGGAACTCGCCAAGCTCGTATCGGTCGACGTACTTACCTCCTGACCGCGGCCGGTGTGCCGCGGGCGGAGATCCGGTCCGGCTTCGCCTCCGCCATGCGCCCTGATCAGCGCTTTCGCGGGAGCAGTCATCAGGCCGATGCCCGCCCTGCCGTGCCGTTCCTAGATTCGAGTCATGAAACTCCTCGAGAACAAAACCGCGGTGATCTACGGAGGCGGCGGATCCATCGGCGGCGCGATGGGCCGCGCGTTCGCCGCGGAGGGCGCCCGCGTCTTCCTCGCCGGCCGTACCCCCGAAAAGCTCGACGCCGTCGCGGCGGCCATCAGGAGCGAGGGCGGCCTGGCCGAGACGGCGATCGTGGACGCCCTGGACGAGAGCGCCGTCAACGGCTGGGTCGACTCCGTCGCGACGCAGACCGGCAGCATCGACATCTCGGTGAACGTCATCTCCCAGGACGCGCTGTTCGTGCCGATGCTCGACATGCCCGTCGCCGCCTTCGGCCAGGCGATGGAAAAGGTCGCACGCTCGTTCCTGCTGACCACCCGGGCCGCCGCCCGGCACATGGTCAAGCAGGGCTCGGGAGTCATCCTGCAGTTCGGCGGCTCGGACCCGACCAACTCCACACCCAATCTGGGTACCGTGCAGGCCGGCTGCGACCTGGTCGAGGGGATGCGCCGCCAGTGGGCCTGTGAGCTGGGCCCCAGCTCGGTCCGCGTCGTCTCGATGCGGACCGGCGGGATCCCCGAGGGCCTGCCCGACGTGCCCGATATGGCGCCCTTCAAGCAGCAGATGATCGACGCGACCCTGCTCAAGAGGGCGGCGACCCTGGAGGACGTCGGCCGAGTCGCGGTGTTCCTGGTCTCGGACCACGCGAGGACCATCACCTCCACCCAGGTCAACATCTCCTGCGGCGCCCTCGTCGACTGATACCTGGAAGCGACATGAACGACGAGGTCACCCAGTACATCAACAAGACCACCCCGTGGCAGGTGCCCGTCTGCGAGCGGCTGCGGGCGATGGTCCACGAGACCGTTCCCGGTATCGAGGAGCGGCTTCAGTACGGCAAGCCGCACTTCCTGCACGAAGGTGAGCACGCGGCCGTCATCGCGGCCACCCGGAACAAGGTCTCCTTCATGGTGTTCAACGCGACGGACGTTCCCGTGGTCAAGGGATTCCTCCGGGCGCTGGGCGGTGGAGAGCGCAAATGCGTCGACATCCAGGAAGGACAGGAGATCGATTTCGACGCCCTCGCCGACGTCCTGCGGAAGACCACATCGCCGAGCCGGTGACCTGACCGGTCGAACCGCGCCGGGCCTGGCGGGACCCCGCCCAGAGGGGACCGCCGGCCCCGGCGCGGCGAGCCGGGCCGAGGCCGGGGGCCGCTCATCGCGGCGATCGTGTGGGCCGTACCCGGGTCCCGGTACCGCGTCGTCCTTTCCCGAACGCGCTCGCGATCCAGAAGAGCGCGAGCGCGGCCAGTTCGACCATGGCCGCCGCAGCGGGCAGCCGGCCACTGCCATGCCCGGCGAGGATGAGCCCGCCGACCGCGGCGCCGCCCGACACCCCGAGATAGACCGCGCTGCTGTTGAGCGCCAGTGCCTGCGGCCCGGCCGGACCGGCCAGCGCGAGCAGGCGCGTCTGGGCGGGCGGCGGGATCCACCAGGACACCCCCGCCCACATCAGCAGCAGCGGCAGCAGCGCGAGCAGGGACACCGGACGCAGGTACCAGCAGGCGGTGAAGGCGGCCATCACCACCGCGAAGCCCATGATGCCGGTGAGCAGCGCCCGATCGGGTCCCCATCGATCCCCGGCCCGCCCGCCGAGCTGACCGCCCGCGAATCCGGCGAGGCCGGCCAGGACGAAGATCCACCCCAGCTCGGCGGGCCCGGCTCCGGCGAGGTCGCGCAGGAACGGCGCGAGGTAGGTCATCATCATCATGCTGCCCAGCACGGTCGCCACGATGGCCAGCAGTCCGAACAGCACCTGAGGCCGGGCCAGCGGTGCCAGCCGCTCCCGGATCGGCATCGCGGGGGCGGGAGGCGTCTCGGGCACGGTGCCCCTGACGGCCGCCAGCGCGGCCAGCCCCAGCAGGCCGCCGAGCCAGAACGTGGCCCGCCAGCCGAACATGCCGCCCACCCAGGTGCCGAGGGGTACGCCGAGCGCGAGCGAGCCGGTCAGGCCGCCCATCACCAGCGCCAGGTAGCGCCCCTGACGCCCTTCGGGGGCGAGGGTGGCGGCGATGGCGTACACGGCGGGTACGACGGACGCCGCCGCCACCGCGGCCAGCACCCGCAGTCCCAAGAGCAGCGCGTACGAGGTCGTGCAGGCCGCGGCCCAGTTCGCCGCGACGAACAGCGCCAGCGCCCAGGTGAGCAGTCTTCGCCGGGGCCAGGTGGCGGTCACCACGGAGGCCACGGGCGCCGCCAGCGCGAACACGAGGGAGAAGACGGTGACGAGTTGCCCGCCCGCGGCCTCGCTGACGCCGAGGCCGGTGGAGATGGCGGGCAACACCCCGGCGATCACGTAGTCATCGGTGGCGAGGGCGAACGTGGTCAGCAGCAGGGCGAACAGCCACATGGGCAGGCGGACACGCGGCCGTACGGCGATGGGCACGAGATCCCCTTCATTAGGGTAACGAGTGTTTCCCAGATAGGGTAACAGTCGTGACCTCAATGACGTCAAAGGGGTGAGCGATGGCCAGGAGCGCCGATCCGCACCACCGGGAGGAACTGCTCGACCAGATCGTCGACTACCTCGCGGGGCACGGCCTGTCCACGCTGTCGATGCGACCGCTGGCGCAGCACCTGGGCAAGTCCACACGAGTGCTTACCCACCATTTCGCCGACAAGGAGGCCCTGCTCAGAGCGACCATGGAACACCTGGACGAACGACACCGGGCCTGGATGCGCTCGCTCCCGGGCCTGCCCGGCACCGCAAGCGTGGGGGCGATCATCCGCCGCACGTGGGACTGGCAGACGACAGAGGAGAACCTGCCGATCGCCCGGTTGATCCACGAGATCGAGGGCCTCGCCGCGGCCGGCAAGCTGCACGGCCACATCCCCCGGCTACTGGCGGACCGGTCCGAGTTCGTGGCGGAGCTCCTACAGGAGCGCGGCGTCCCCGACGCCGACGCGGTGCGTATCTCGACGCTGACCAACTCGGCGTACACCGGGCTACAGCTCGACTTCCTCACCAGCGGTGATCGCGAACGGGTGGAGATCGCCCTGGACCAGCTCTGCGCCCTGGTGGACGATTGGGTCACCGCCGTCTGAACCATCGGCCCGAGCCCGGTGCCTTTACAAAGTAGAATATGTCCGGATTCGCCGCACCGGGTCACCCGCGGCGGCGGGTCAGGTAGACGATCTCGGCGGTGTTGCCCGCCAGTTCGATGGCCTTGTCGTACGCCGTGCGCGCCTCCTGGCCGCGGCCCAGGCGGCGCAGCAGTTCGGCGCGGGTCGCGTGGTAGGCGTGGTAGCCGGCCAGCGCGTCGTCAAGACGGCCGATGGCCGCCAGCGCCACCTCGGGGCCGTCGAGTTCGGCGACCGCGATGGCCCGGTTGAGGGCGACGATCGGCGAGGGGTCGAGGCGGACGAGCTGGTCGTAGAGGGCGACGACCTGCGACCAATCGGTGTCGCGTACGTCGCGGGCGGAGGTGTGCACGGCGTTGATCGCCGCGAGGATCTGGTAGCGGCCCGGGGCCACCCCGGCGGCCAGGCGCTCGCGTACCAGCCGGTGGCCCTCGGCGATCAGCGCCGAGTCCCAGGCGCCGCGGTCCTGCTCGCCCAGGGGGACCAGCTCGCCGCTCGCCGAGACCCGGGCGGTGCGGCGGGCCTCGGTGAGCAGCATCAGCGCCAGCAGCCCGGCCACCTCGCCGTCCCACGGCAGCAGGGCGCGGAGCAGGCGGGCGAGCCGGATCGCCTCGGCGGTCAGGCCGGGACGTACCGGATCGGTGCCGGGGCCGGTCGCCAGGTAGCCCTCGTTGAAGACGAGGAACAGGGCGGCGAGCACGCCGGAGACGCGCGCCGGCAGGTCCGCCTCGGACGGTACCCGGTAGGGGACGCGGGCCGCCTCGATCTTGGACTTCGCGCGGGTGATCCGCTGCCCCATGGCCGCCTCCCCCACCAGGAAGGCACGGGCGATCTCGGGCACGGTCAGGCCGCCGACCATGCGCAGCGTCAGTGCCACGCGGGCCTCCATCGCGAGCGCCGGGTGACAGCAGGTGAAGATCAGCCGGAGGCGGTCGTCGTCGATGGCGCCGGGCGGCTCGGGCGGGACGTCCTCGTACAACCTCTGTGCCTCCCGCTGCTTGTCATCGCGCTTGTTCTCGCGCCGGATCCGGTCGATGGCCTTGCGGCCGGCCGTGGTGGTCAGCCACGCGCCCGGGTTGGGCGGCACGCCGTCGACCGGCCACCGCTCGACCGCGGTGGCGAACGCCTCGGCCGCCGCCTCCTCGGCGATGTCGAGGTCGCCGAAACGCCTGGCCAGGGCGGCGACCACGCGCGCCCACTCCCCCTGATGAGCCTGAGTGATCGCCTCTCGGACGCCGGCCATGCTCACTCCTCCAGGAACGGCCGTACCTCGACCCTGCGGTTGCACGCCTTGGACCCCTCGGCGGCGAGGGCGAGCGCCACGTCGAGGTCGGGGGCGTTGATCACCCAGAATCCCGCGAGGTACTCCTTCGATTCCAGGAAGGGGCCGTCGGTGAACAGCGCCTCCCCGCCCCGGTTGTCGATGACGGTGGCCGAGCTCGGCGAGGCGAGGCCGCCGGCGAACACCCAGTGCCCCTCGGCCACCAGCCGGTCGTTGAACGTGTCTATGGCGGCCATCTCGTCCGAGGTGGCCGATCCGGTCCTGTCGTCGATCACGGAAACCAGGTACTGCATTTCAGGTCATCTCCTGTGGTCGGGTCCGCCGGCCGAACAGGAACGCGTCGGCGCGCTGGTAGACCTGCCCCAGGAACGCCATGGCCTCGCCGCCGAACAGCGGCAGGGCCCAGCCGCCACGCTCGAATCCACCCCTGCGGTCCTCGTCGGACCCGCCGAGTCCCTGCATCACGCCATCGACGGAGACGTTCGTGACGGTCGTCAGCTTCATGATCGCTTACTCCTCTGCACCTCTCCGGGGCTCCCCTGCCGGGTGGCCTCTCACTCTTTCTACGAACGGCATCGCCCCGATCCGACAAAGAGGCCGTCGCGAGCACGGCGGAACACTTAGCCCTTGCGCTAAGTGTTCTGGATGCGCAACACTTAGCCGCATGGCACAGTATTCGGCGGAGATCGACGGCGTGTTCGTCGCGCTCGCCGATCCGACCCGGCGTGGCGTGATCCGGCGGCTCGGCCTCGGGCCGACGAGTGTGGGCGACCTCGCCCGCGAGTTCCCGATGACCCTTCCCTCCTTCATGAAGCACGTGCGGACGCTTGAGGCGAACGGCCTGATCCGCACGGTCAAGGTCGGCCGGGTGCGCACCTGTGCGCTCAACCGCGACCGGCTCGCGCTCGTCGGCGACTGGCTCGCCGAGCAGCGGCGGATCTGGGAGGAACGGACCGACCGGCTCGAACACCTCGTCACCGAACTGAAAGAGAAAGACGATGAATCCCGATCTTGACCTGACATTGGAACGCGTCATCCGCGCCCCCCGCGCCATCGTGTGGAGCGCCTGGACCGATCCGGCGCACTTCGCGAAGTGGTGGGTGCCGGCTCCGGCCGTGTGCGCCGTCGATCGGCTGGACGTCCGGCCCGGCGGCGGGCTGGTGACCCGGCTGAGCGACGACGGAAAGGAGTTCGTCCCGCACATGAACGCGAGCTTCCTCCTCGTGGAGGAGCTTGAGCGGATCGTGTTCACCAACGCGATCGACAGCGCCTGGCGGCCCGCCGATCCCGCGCCGGTCCCCATGACGGCCGAGATCGCGCTGAGCGACCACCCGGACGGCACCGACTACCGGATCATCGTCCGGCACGGCGATCCGGCCGCCCGCGCCCGCCACGAGAAGCTCGGGTTCTCCGCGGGCTGGGGATCGGTCACCGGGCAGCTCGCCGGGTTCGCGGAGAGCCGGGCCGGACGATGAAGGTCACCCTGACGGAGTTCTTCACCCTCGACGGGGTCAGCCAGGGGCCCGGGTCGCCTGCCGAAGACACCGGAGGCGGTTTCACCCGGGGCGGCTGGCTCGTGCCCTATCTGGACGAACTCTTCGTCCGGCGCACCTCCGAGTGGTTCCGGGCGGCGGCTGCTCACCCACCCCAGCCCGCCCGTCGGCCTCCGGCTCGTTCGCCACGAGGTGACGGCGAAGGGCCTGCTGCTGCTCACGTACGAGACCGCGGGCACCGCCCCGGTGGGGGAATACGAGGGCGTCACGGCCTTCGTCTAGCAGGGGAACGCCCTTCGGGCGAGTGATGGTGCTAATGGGAGTAGCGCCATCACGCAACATGGTGCTAGTTTCTTTAGCATCATGCTACTGACCCTGGATCTCAACGACCCCCGCCCGCTCCACGAGCAGGTGGCGGGGGCGATCCGCCGCGCCATCGGCGAAGGCTCCTATGGTCCGGGGGACCGGCTGCCGCCCGCCCGCGACATGGCGGACGCGCTGGGCATCAACGCCAACACCGTCCTGCGCGCCCTGCGCGACCTGCGCGACGAGGGCGTCCTGGAGTTCCGGCGGGGCCGCGGGGTCAGCGTCGTCGGCGGCGCGGGCAGTCGCGCGCTCGTCTTACAACGGGCCCGCGACCTGCTCGACTACGCCGAGCGGCACGGCTACAGCCGCGACGACCTCATCGAGATGGTGCAGGGGCTGTCATGACGCGCCGCCACGAGCCGTTTCTGCCCGCCGATCCGCACGGCAGGGCCGACACGACCCCACCGACCCCCGCCTGGAAAGGACTCCCATGATCCGCCGTCGTGCCCTGCTCGTCGCCCTGCCCTGGGGCCTGATCGTCATCGCCGCACTGCTCGCCGTCCCACTGGCCCTTCGCTCCCGGCTGCCCGACCCGATGGCCGTGCACTGGTCGGCCGACGGGGTGGCCGACACGACGTTGCCGTTCGGCCCGGCCATCTCGCTGGGGGTCGCCATGTGGGGCATCACCTGGCTCGCCCTGCTGGCGGTCGCCGCCCGCGGCGCGATGCTGTCGCGCAGGCAGGGCAGGATGCTGTGGTGGGGCCTGCTGTCCGGGGCCGCGGTGTTCTCGTTCGGCATGCAACTGATCACCGTCCTGGCGAACCTCGACGGGGCCTCGGGGTCGCCGGGCCTGTGGGCGGTCCTGGTGATCGCGGCCGCGCTCGCGGCGGGCGCGCCGGCCGCCTGGCTGGGGCGGGGCGGGCCCGACCCCGCGATCGAGCCCGCGGCCCCGCCCACGGAGATTCGGCTGCGGCCCGGGCGACGCGCCTGGGTGAGCAGGGCCACCAACCAGTGGCTGGTCGCCCTCACGATCTGCATGGCCTTCGCGGGCGTGGCGGGCTACCTGGTCGTCGCCTGGGCCGTGATCCCGATCTTCGCGATCCTCGTGTTCGGCCTGTTCACCTCGTCCGTGCGGGTCAAGGTGAACGATGCCGGGGTGCTGATCGGGTACGGCTGGCTGCGCTGGCCCGTGCGCCGGATCGCGCTGTCGTCGGTGGATCGCGCGTGGGCGGAGGAGCGGTTCCCGAGCCAGGTCGGCGGCTGGGGCGTCCGCGGGATGCCGGGCTCCTCGACCATCATGCTGCGCGGCGGGCAGTGCCTGGTCATCCGCGACACCGACGGCGGCACCATCGCGGTCAGCGTGGACGACGCCGAGACCGGCGCCTCCCTGATCAACGCCCTCCGGCTCGCGGCATGAGGCACGCGGCACTCCCCTGTGGAATGGCGCGCCCATGAGGTCCCGGCGTAGTGATCTGACGGTGTTCGTCCTGGTGGCGTACGGGCTGGCCTGGCTGACCGCGCTGCCGCTGTGGACCGGGGCCGGGCTCTCCTCGTCATGGCTGCCGCTCGTGGGCATCGCGCTGATGTTCACGCCGGCGATCGGCGTGCTGGCCGTCTGGCGCCGCAGCGGCGCCAGACGGGCGGAGGTGGCAGCCGCCACCGGGCTCGGTCTCGGGCCGAGCAGGCGGCGTACGCTCCTGCTCATCCTGGCCGTCTGGCTGGGCACGCCGCTGGTCGCGGCGCTGGCCATCGCGCTCAGCGTGGCCGTGGGCGCGCTGTCGGTGGATCTCGCGGGGCTCAGCATGCTGCGCGGCCTGCCCGGCGGCATCGATCCGCAGGTCTTCCTCGCCGTCCAGGTGATCAGCGGCCTCACGATCGGCACGCTGATCACGGCGATCCCCGCGTTCGGCGAGGAGTGGGGGTGGCGGGGCTGGCTGCTGCCGCACCTGACGGAGCGGTTCGGGGTGGCGCGCGGACTGCTGGTCTCCGGCGTGATCTGGGGGCTCTGGCACGCGCCGCTGACACTGCTCGGCTACAACTACCCCACCATCGGCCCGTGGGCGGCGCTGTACTTCGTCGGCTTCACCGTGATCTACGGCGTGATCATCGGCTGGCTGCGGCTCTACTCGGGCAGCGTCTGGCCGTCGGTGGTGGCGCACTCGGTGCTCAACGCGGGGTCGGTGTCGCTGGTCTTCCTGGTCGGCGACGCCCGGCAGCCACCCGACCTGGTGTTCGCGGGCATCAGCGGGCTGGTCGGCTGGGCGGTGCTCGCGGTGATCGCCGTCGCGTTGCCGCGCCTGCTGCCGGTACGGCGGGCGGCCCCGATCGCCGCATCCCCGCGCCCCGCCGAGTAAGCCCCCGCGAGGGTCCTACACCGAGGCCGGGGCGTCCGCGCGCAGGATTCGCCAGCTCAGGTAGGCGCACAGGCCCGTCGCGGGCGCGCCCATCAGGGTGCCGGCGATCCCGAGCGCGACCACGTTCCCGGCCAGGTACAGCGGCACCATCACCACCATGGCGATGCCGAACTTCGCCAGGAACACCGCCATGCACTTCTGGTAACGCCGCAACCGCCGGCGATCCCGCCACCAGCCTGACCGCTCGCCGCTCGCCGCCTCAACGATCAGGCCGACCACCGGCCGGCGCACCAGCGTGGAGATCAGGAACACCGTTCCCCCCGCCACGGCGAGCAGCAGGGTCGGCAGGTAGAAATCGACCCCGCGCCCGGTGCTCCCGGCCAGCGCCGCCGACAGCCCCACGACGACCAGCCCGCCGGCCGCCTGCCAGTACTTCCGGTCGCCGTACACCCGGATCACCGCGCACACGAGGACGCCTCCCACCGCGATCAGCCCGGCGGTCACCACCCGCTCGGTCAGCAGGTAGGCGATCAGGAACAGCGCCCTGGAGGCGATGCCCTCGGCGACCGTGCGCCAGCCGCCCATCGCGGTGAACAGGGACATCGACTTCTGGGCGAGCAGGTTTGAGGTCATGCGCGCCGCTCCGCGCCGCCGGTTCCGCCGGGTACCCGGACCGGCGGCATCGGGGCGGCGAAGCCGTCCAGGCGCATCGCGTCCTCGTACTCGCCGATCGCGGCGGGCAGCTCCCGCTCCCCCCGCGCGGCTCGGACCAGCGCGTCGCGCAGGCGGTGGGCGTCCTGCATGGCGAGGTTGCCACCGAAACCGGGGGCCGCGTGGATGGCGTCGCCGATGACCGTCACCGGACCGGCGGGCCACGCCGGCACCGCGGGCATCGTCGCGCCGCGCAGCGCGACCGTGACGCCCGGCCACGCCCGGCCGACGATCGTCCGCAGCACCGGGTGCAGGGTCTCGGCCGCCTTCCGGGCCCGGTGCCACACCTCGGCGGGCGACTCTTCGGGGCCGGGCCGCTCGCCCGTGACGGGCAACGCCCACATCACGTAGTCCTCGGCGAGCGTGACGGCGGGGCCGCGCAGGGCGGGCAGCCATCGGTCCCGCGCGGCCACCGGCGGCTGGGTGAACCGCAGCACGCCCAGCGCCATCATCGCGCCGCGCACCCGCACGGTGGCGGCGTTGTGGCCGATCAGCTCGGGCAGCCCGGTGCCGGCCACCGACCGCAGCGGGGTGGCGCCCATCAGCATGTGCGTTCCCGTGTCGAGCACGCGTACGTGCGGCAGGTACTGGCGGCGGACCGCCGAGCCGATCCCGTCCGCCCCGACCAGCACGTCGGCGGTGTCGCTGCCGCCGCCGGCGAACCAGGCCCGTACGCGGCCATCGGCCCGTCGCTCGAACCGGGTGAACCGGGCCCCGAACCGCACCCTGTCTTCCAGTCCGGTCAGCAGCACCGCGCGCAGCAGCGGCCGGGCCGTCTGGCGGCCGGGCCGCGCCGCCCTCGCCGTGCCGTCGAGCGGCCGGGCGCCCAGCACCGTGAGCTTCCCGTCCGTCTCGGTGAGGGAGAGCGTCTCGCGCCGCGGTCCGCCCATGGTGGCCTCGGCCATCGCGGCGTGCCCGGGCGGCAGGCACGCGCGCAGCGCCGTCGCTCCCCGATCGTCCACATGCAGGCTGATCCCCTGCGGACGGCCCTGTTCCCCTTCCCGTTCGTACACCACGACGTCGATTCCCGCCCGGTGTAACCCCTGGGCCAGGGTCAACCCGCCGAGACCCGCGCCGACCACGATCACGCGCATGCCGCACCGCCTTTCTTCATCGGTCGATGAAGAACATGCTAGGGGGCACACCGACAAAACTCCACCAGGCAGTGAAGAAAGGTGCCCGGCCTCAGCTCACCGCACGCCGGACGAGCGCGCGGATGGCCGCCTCCACGGACGGGGTCAGCTCGGTCAGGGCGTAGGTGGTCGGCCACATGGCGCCGTCGTCGAGGTTCGCCTCGCCGGTGAAGGCGAGCGTGGAGTACCGCGCCTTGTCCTTGTGCGCGCTCAGGAAGAAGCACAGCACCTTCCCGTTCCGGGCATAGGCCGGCATCCCGTACCACAGCCGCGGCGCCAGGTCCGGAGCCTCGGCGGTGATGATGTCGTGAACGCGTTCGGCGAGCGCGCGGTCCGGCCGCGGCAGGCCGGCGATCGTGTTCAGCACGTCCTGCCGGTCGGCGGCGGCCTTCTCCTCGCCGCCGCCACGGCGGCGGGCCGTCTTCAGCTCCTTGGCTCGTTCCTTTATCGCGGCTCGTTCCTCTTCGGTGAAGCCGTCCGGGCCGGGCTTTCGCACGTCGTTCATTTCGGTCACTCCTCTCGTCTTCGGTCACGGGGGAAAGGGGCTCGCCGGGAGTCGTCACGTCCATGGCCGTGACGATGATCTCCGGCCGGCGGGTCGCGATTCTCGATTGCCGCACGGTCCGGTCACCCGCCTGGCGGACGGAAGTCCGGCCGAGCGCGGGCGCGACCGGCCGCGGGCGCTAGGAGAAGTCGGCCCGGTGGTCGGCGGCCCACTGGGCGAGCGTCCGTCCCGGCCGGCCGAGGACGCGCTCGACGTCCGGCAGTACCGTGGGCGGCTCCTCGGCGTACTCGGCCTGGTAGCCGAGCACGTATTCGGCGATGTCCGCGGGCACCCCCGCGGTGATGTAAGCGGCGCGCGCCTGGCCGTAGGTCAGCGGCTCGAAGCGCAGGGTCCTGCCGAGCCCCTCGCCGATGGCGGCGGCCTGCTCGCGGTGGGTGAGCGCCTGCGGGCCGCTCAGCGAGTACGCCCGGCCGGCGTGCCCGTCCTCCAGCAGCGCCGCCACGGCGACCTCCGCGATGTCGGCCTCATGCACCGGCACACCGAGCGCGTCGGGGTAGGCGCTGCGCACCACGCCCTCGGTACGGACCGTATGCGCCCAAAGGTCGAGCTTGTTGACGGCGAACTCGCCCGGCCGGACGTGGGTCCACTCCAGGCCGGAGCCCTCGATCGCCTGCTCGACTTCGAGCAGCATCTCGTAGCTGCCCGGCCGCCGTACCGTGACGGCCACGCCGGTGAGGGTGACGACACGGCCGACGCCCGCCTTGACCGCCCGCTCGGCGAAGGCGCGGGCCTGCTCGGCGGCGAACGCGGGGTCGAGCATGCCGGCCAGGTAGTGGACCCGGTCCACGCCGTCGAGCGCGCCGGCGGCGCCGCCGAGGTCGCCCGCGACCAGTTCCACGCCCCCGGGCAGGGCGGCGGTGGCCGGGTTCCTGGTCAGGGCCCGGACCCGCTGTCCGGCGCGCAGCAGCCGGTCCACCACGATGCGCCCGACCGTGCCCGTCGCTCCGGTCACCAGGATGGTCATCGATGTTCCTCCGTTCGTCGATGGCGCCGGGTGCTCCCCCGGCGGACGGCCGGTGGCCGTCGATCGGGGCCGAGATTAGCCCGGCGCGCCCCTTCCACGCACCTCAGCTCATGTCTCATTTGGCAGCTCAGCGGGCATGTAGCAGGATCGCCGGATGGAGGTACTCGCCCGCCGACTGGTCCCCGACGAGATGTGGGAGGTGGCCAGGGCGCTCATGCCGGGGCGGCGGCCACGGCGTCAGGGGGGCGGCCGGGCCGCGGCCGACGCGCGTACGGTCATGACCGCGGTCGTTTACGTGATCACCAGCGGCTGCGCCTGGCAGAACCTGCCGCCCGCGTTCGGCGTCACCGTGCCCACCGCCCATCGCTGGTTCACCCGCTGGACCGAGGCGAACCTGTGGCAGAACCTCTGTGAGTCCACGGCGCACGATCCCGCGCTGGCCGAGTGGACCAGGGCGATCCGTGACGCTGCGGCATGCCGGGTTTACGACTGAAAATTCACCAAAAGAGACGTGAGCCCGGGCCGCCTCCTCGTGGGCTCTGCGCCGCGTTGCCACCCGCTGTACGGACTTGTCCGGACATCTGGGGAAGACCTTTGCCGACCGCCCGGACGCCGCCGCAATGGTCTGGCGGCAACGGATTCCGAGCGAGCGAAACGAGGTGACGCATGGCGGGTCCGGTACGGCTCGGCCGGTACGGAAGGACGGCCGGGGCCCTGGTGGCGACCCTGGCCCTGGCGGAGGCTCGGTACGCATCTGCCTGAACAGCCACGGGTTCACCGCGGACGAGGTCAGCGGCCTCCGGCCACGGAGGTGGTCAACGACCCGTTCGGCGTCTTCGACAACTGGAACATGGACCACTTGAACGTGACGGTCGGTTCCTTCACCCTCGGCGAGTGGCGGCGGGTGCGGCAGTCCACCCGGCAGGGTTCGCCGCTGCACCGCTTCGACGGCGACCGGCCCACCTTCGACGTCCAGGTCGAGGACCTGTTCAACGGCGGCTTCGAGTACGGCTCGCAGCGCGACATCACCGCCCCCTGGTTCGGCGAGGGCCCGGACTGGAAGGGCGTGGACGTCGGGCCCGGCCAGATGCTCACCGGCCAGGACAACGCCTTCACCTGGTCGACCGGACGCGACTGGAACGCGATACTGCAGACCGTCCCGGTGCGGCCGGACACCCCCTACGTCCTGACCGGATGGATTCGCACCTCCGACAGGGTGAACACCGGCTTCTTCGGCGCCCGCCTCGCGGGCGTCCGGCCCCCTCCGGGCGAGGTCCACTTCGGACCGCACAAGGGCGCCTACACCAAGGTGACCTCGCGTTTCCGGACGCGGAACCACACCCGGGCCACGGTGTTCGCGGGCCTTTGGGGCGTCGGCGCCCCCGGCGGCGACTGGATCCAGCTCGACCACGTCGAACTGCGCGAGGACAAATGAACGACGGCTCCCGGCACGGCGGCCCGCCCCAGGCCGGGAGCCGGCCCCTGAAGTGACCCCGGCGAGGGGCCGTAGCGAGGGCCGAATAGGTTACGGAAAATCGCACGAGACCATCACTCAGCGAATACGACCCCGTTCAGCCGGGGCTTTTCCCGGCGGCCACTCGCGCTTCATCAAAAATCCGCGGAAAACCCTTGCGCGAATGCCACATCGGCCGCATACGATCGCCATAAGGGATGGGAGATATTCCAGGCGGTATTACGTCTGGAATCCGGGGGCCCCCTTTCTCATCCTCCATGTTCATCAACAGGGAGGATCGCTTGAACGTGCGCGCGTTGGCCGCGGTGTTAGCCGCGGCCTCGATGTCCGCCGCCCTTGCGGCGGCGCCGGCGGTGGCCGAACCCGCCAAGCCCGACGTCCCCCACGAGGTCTTCTCCCCCGACGGGACGATCAAGCACGTCGAGGTGGACCCGGCCGACCTGCCGAAGGTCCCCAAGTCGCTGGCCGCCGCGCCCTCCAGGCTCAAGGAGGTGGAGATCAACGGCCCCAGTGACAACCGCATCGACCTGGTGTTCCTCGGCGACGGTTACACCGCGGCCGAGCAGGCCGCCTACGGTACGGAGATCGACGCGGCCTGGACGACCATGACGCAGCGGGAGCCGTACAAGTCCTACCGCAAACTTTTCAACGTCTGGCGCATCGAGATCGACTCGCCGCAGTCGGGGGTGAGCGGCGACCCGACCGCCGATGTGCACGTGGACAGCCCGCTGGCCTCGACGTACTGGTGCGGCGGCACCGAGCGCCTGCTCTGTGTGGACACCACCAAGACCTGGGAGTACGCGCAGGCGCTCGTGCCCGGCGCCGACCAGCTCCTGGTGCAGGCCAACAGCACCAAGTACGGCGGCGCCGGCTATTCCGGCTCCGACGTCGGCACCTTCTCGCGCAACCCCCTCTCCAGGGAGGTCGTGCTGCACGAACTGGGCCACTCCCAGGGCGACCTGGCCGACGAGTACGACTATGGCGGCCCCGAGCAGTACCCGGGGACCTCCGAGCCCTACCCGGCGAACGTCACCATCGATTCCACCGGCGCCAAGTGGGGCGTGTGGCTGGGCGAGGCGACCCCTGACGGCGGCATCATCGGCGCCTTCGAGGGCGGCGACTACAGCCGCTTCGGCGTCTGGCGACCCAGCGAGAACTCGCTGATGCGCAGCCTGAACCAGGACTTCGGCCTGGTCAACCGGGAGAAGCTGGTCCAGTCCTTCTACGGCGAGGTCAACCCGGTGGACTCCGTCTCCTCTCCCGAGGGCGGCACGCACAACGCCACGCAGCCGCTCGAGGTCACCACGGTGGACCTGCCGCTGACGATCAAGTGGCAGGTGGACGGCGTGGCCGTGCCCGCCTGGGACGGCAAGAAGACGCTGACCCCGGCCGACTTCGCATCGACCGGCAAGTCCACCTTCGCGCTGAAGGGCACGGTCACCGACGAGACCGCGATGGTCCGCAACCCGATCCACAAGCCGGACCTGACGCAGACGCTGTCCTGGACGGTAGGCCAGAACAGCAGCACCAACGCCTCGGCGGCCTTTACCAAGACCGCTGACTGGGGGGCGGGCTTCGAGGCGAGCGTGAGCGTCACGGCCGGCAGCACCGCGCTGACGTCGTGGACCGTGGAGTTCGACGTGCCCGCGGGCTACAGCATCAACAGCACCTGGGACGCGAACCGGACCCAGAACGGCACCCACTACACCTTCACCAACAAGCCGTACAACGGCTCGGTCAATCCGGGCCAGTCGGTCACGTTCGGCGTGGGCGGGGCTCCGGGCAACTTCTCCGGCATCTCCAACTGCAAGGTGAACGGGAACCCGTGTAGCTGACGCACACGGCCGCCCTTCGGCCTTTCCTGAATAAGGCCGAAGCGGACATCCCAGCTCTACCCCATCATCCCATTCAGCCCCCGGTGTCCGCTTTGGGCCGGGGGCTGATGTGTGTTAACGGACTCCCTGGGTGCGGCCCTTTACGGCGTCTCAGCACCCTTTGGTGGTATTGTCCGGATGAGTAAGTGGAATGGCGGGTCGATATTCGGCCGGCGCGGACCCCGGACCGCGGCTCCGCGACCGCCGCGTCTGACACCCGGCGGGGCGGGTTCGCAAAATGGGAGAGTCGTTGACCATGGTCTGGGGCCATCCGTTATACGGTCGAAACCCCATCACTGATAAGGACCACCATGACTGACCCCGCCAACGCCGCCGAGTCGGCCTGGGATCGCGTCGACACCACCATGCCCCACTCGGCCCGGGTGTGGAACTTCCTGCTCGGCGGCAAGAACCACTTCGCCGCCGACCGTGAGGTCGGCGAGCGGCTGCTGGCGATGTTCCCGGATTTCGCGATGGTCGCCCGGTTGCAGCGGGAGTTCCTCCGGCGGGCGGTCAAGTACCTGGTGACCGAGGCCGGCGTACGGCAGTTCCTGGACCTCGGCACCGGCCTGCCGACGGCGGAGAACACCCACGAGGTCGCCCAGAGCCTGGCCCCCGAGTCTCGCGTGGTCTACGTCGACAACGACCCGATCGTGCTCGTCCACGCGCGCGCCCTGCTCACCGGCGCCCGGCCCGGCGCCACCGACTACCTCGACGCGGACGTGCGCAACCCGCAGGAGATCCTCGAGGGGGCCGCCAAGACGCTCGACTTCCGCGAGCCCGTCGCGGTGATGATGCTCAGCATCGCCGGGCAGGTCACCGACAAGGACGGCCCCCAGCAGATCATCGACACCCTGCTCGCCCCGCTGGTCTCCGGGAGCCACCTGGCGCTCAGCGACGGCGTGGACACCAACCCGGCGCTCGTCGAGGCCGTGCGCGGCTACAACCGCACCGCGGCCAACACCTACCAGTTGCGCAGCCCGGCACGGCTCGCCGAGTTCTTCACCGGCCTGGAACTGGTCGAACCGGGCGTGGTACCGACCCCCGAGTGGCGCCCCGACCCGGACCGCTGGGACCCGCCCTTCCCGGTCGTCAGCGCGGTGTGCGGAGTCGCCCGCAAACCCTGAACCTGCCTTCGGACCCACCCGCGGCCGGGCATGATGGGAGGCGCGGGGCGGTGGGTGACCGTCGCCGCGCGCTCGGCGGCCTGGTCCAGAGGCGTCCGACAGGGGTGGGCAGATGCGTTCGGCGCGGGTCTCCGTGTTCATCGTCTTCGTGCTCAACGGCCTCATCGCCGGTTCATGGGGGCCGGGCATGCCCGCGCTCGCGGACCGGATCGGGGCGAGCCCCGGCACACTCGGCCTGGCCCTGCTCGGGGCGAACGCCGGACTGGCCGCGGCGGCGTCGTTCGCGGGCTGGGCGTGCGCCCGCTTCGGCGCCCGCGCCATGGTGCTCGCCTCGGCCCTCGCCCGCCTCGGCCGTGCTGCCCGTGCCCGCCCTGGTCACCTCGCCGCTCCAGCTCGGCCTGGTCCTGGTACTGCTCGGCGCGTCCTTCGGCGCCTTCGACGTGTCGATGAACGTCGCCGCCGTCGGCGTCATCCGCCGGGTAAGGCGGCCGCTGATGCCGGTCTTCCACTCCGGGTTCAGCTTCGGCGCGCCGGCCGGCTCGCTGGGCGCCGCGTTCGCCGCCGATCAGCGCGTCCCGCTGCTGCCGTACTTCGGCGTGGCCGCCGTCGCCGCGCTGACCCTCACCGCCGGCGTGATCCGGTTCGTCCCACGCGAGAAGCCCGCCTCCGGCACCGCCCGGCGTACCGGGCTCGACCGCGGCGTCCTGCGCCGCCCGGCGCTGTGGCTGCTCGGCGGCGTCGCCTTCGTCGCGGCCATCGTCGAGGGTTCGAGCCACGACTGGTCGGAGCTGTTCGCGGTCCGTGAGCGCGGCATGCCGGAGGCGGGCGGGGCGATCCTGTTCTCCGTCTTCTGCCTCACGATGGGGGTGGTCCGGCTGGCCGGCGAGCGGATCCAGCACCGCTTCGGCGCGGCCCGCATCCTGACCGCCGGGTCACTACTGGCCGGGGCCGGCCTGCTGGCGGCCGCCACCGTACCGGTCACCTGGCTCACCTTCGCCGGATACGTGCTGGCCGGCGGCGGCCTCGCGTTCGCCTTCCCGGTCGTACTCGACCTCGCCGGCGCGGCCGGCCTGCGCGCCGACGGCACCGGCGGCGAGCGCGAGATCGGTTTCGTCACGACCATCGCGTACTCGGGCTTCCTCATCGGCCCACCCATGATCGGCGGCATCGCACAGCTCACCGACCTGCCATTCGCCATCGCCTCCGCCGGCGCCATCGCCCTCCTGATCACCCCTCTCACCCTGGCCGCCACCCGCCACCACTGAGCCCAATAATAGTTTGCCTACTTGAATAGTAGGATTTTGGCCAAAGGCGCGCTCGCGAAGAGAACAGGGGGATCCGCCGATGAGCCTTGAATTCCTCTGGTACATCCCCGATCAGGTCCAGCCAGGGCATCGGGGGGACGATGTCGTCGCCGACCACAACGGTCTGGAGACGCTCACCCGCCAGGCCAGGGCCCTGGAGGAGCACGAGTGGGGTGGGGCGTCGG
>NZ_POUA01000108.1 GCF_003236385.1 Spongiactinospora gelatinilytica | reverse complement strand
GTGCCGGGGGATGTGCTGGATCGGACGTACGGGCGGGAAGTGCGTGGTGAGACGGACGATTCCGATTATCGGGCGGCCCAGGAGGAGTACCTGCGCGCGTGCGTGGTACGGACCTCCACTATCAGCCTCGACCCGGGCCGGATGAGCCTGCTGACATTCCGCACGCTGATCGGCCATGCCGATTACCACATCACCGGCACCTTGAAGGACTGGGACATCTTCCCGAGCTCGGTCGAATTCGCGTCCCCACGCCGGTCTTCGGCGGGGAGTTCGACGAATGCGTTCCGGTCCATCTGGCCGACATCGCCGCCCGAATCCCCGACTCGGAACACATCACCCAGTCCGGCGCGGCCCACATGGGCTACCTGGAAAGGGAGCCCCTGCGCAGCGATTACATCTCCACCATCGCCGACTACCTCACCCGCACGGAATCTCGCCGCCGGGCCACCTGACCGCCTTCGCTTCGCCCGGCCGTGTCGATCGCCCTGATCGTTACCCCTCCGCTCTGGCGGACCCCCAGTGGGAACTGATCAAGCCCCTGCTCCGAGCTGAACACCGGCGGTCGCCCCGAGACCACCCGTGCCGGCAGATCGTCAACGTCATCGTGTACGTGGTGTGGTCCACGCGCCCGGCGGTAACCGCCCGGTGGCCTGGCGCAGGGCGGAATCGAGCCGAGAAAACCGCCGATGGGGTGGCGCCGAGCGATATATGTCGATGAACTGCGGCAGCGGGGGCGCCGCACCCGTTTTTTCGCGATCGTCTGCCGTCGCAGTACATGGCGGGTGGCGCAAAATTCTACAAAAGATTTTCTGATAAGCGGATTTTTCCTGGACTTCGCACATCCGTCGGGTGTATGTTGGCAATATCGCTCCGAGTTTCAGTGAACCACCTGATGGCTTCTGGGCTCGGAGCTGTTTGTTTCACGGACCCGACGCAGGCAGATCATCATTGAACTGGAGGCGATGAGACAGCGCGACTCTCCTGTCACGATCCGGCACGAAAACCAGAAAACATCCATACCACCGAGGAGTGGATTATGGGGATTATCGCCTGGATCATTCTCGGCCTCGTCACAGGATATGTCGCAAAGCTGATCATCGGCGGACAAGACCTGCGGGGCCTGACGGTGGCCTGTCTGCTCGGCGTCACCGGAGCGCTGTTCGGCGGCACCTTCGCCGTCCAGTCCTTCGACAGCGACATCGGCGCCTTCTTCGATCTCACCGCCTGGATCACCGCGGTCGCCGGGGCGGCCATCGTGTTGGTCACCTACAACGTGGTCAACCTGCGCCGGCGCATACCCAGGTGACCACCGGACTTCGGCGCCGTCGCCCGGGAAAGACGAGCTGCCGGAGCGGACTGCCCCCCGTCGGACAGGCGTGGGGGCAGCCCGTGCGTCACGCAGGCGTGCGGGCCGAACGCAGGGGCAAGGCAGCCGCGAGCACACCAGGAGGTGCGCGATGAGCCGTACGGACAACACCCGCCCACTCCGGTTGCAGATCCGGGAAGTCCACGGAAACCTCCTCGGCGACAGGCGCTCCCACACCGAAATCGGCAGGGAGACCGTCCTCCAGGAGCATCGGGCCCGGCAACGGGTACGGCTGACGCTCGCGCGCGGCGAGGAACCCGAGCCGACCCGTCACCGCCATGCCGCCAGGCATGACCATTGAGGATCCCGGGCGACCGCCCATGACTCCTCCACCGCGTCCATCGCGTCTGTCGTGAGAACGGCTCGCCCGCGCGCCCTGCGGAGGCGGGCCGCCGGCCGACGGACGTCTCCACCGCACGACGCCGCATCGGCGCACCCTGGTGTGGCCGACCACCGGAAGGCAGGACACTTGGCCTGTACCTATGGCTTCCTCAGCACTCACCCACCCACCCACTGCGGGCTCGCGACCTTCAACCAGGCCCTGGCCGCCCATCTCACCGATGGAGGCATGTACGGCGGAACCGTCCGTGTCACCGCTGACGGCGACGACCACCGCCCCGTTCCAGGAGTCGTGCACACCTGGGCCCCGGGCGGGCTCGGCGGCTGGCAGGCCGCGGCAGCCGCGCTCGATCAGTTCGACATCGCCGTCGTCCAGCACGAATACGGCATCTACCCCGGCCTGGACGGCCACGAGGTGCTGCCTCTGCTACACCGCCTCACCGTGCCCTTCATCGTGGTGCTGCACACCGTCCTGGCCCGGCCCACTCCCAGGCAGAAGGGAGTGCTGGAGGAGGTCGTGGCGGATGCCGCCGCGGTCGTCACCATGACGGGCTCCGCCCGCGACAGACTGATCACCGGCTATCGCGTGGACGCCGGCAAGGTGTCGGTCATCCCGCACGGGGCCGCCGACCACACCGGCGTACCGTCTCGGCACGGCCTCCGCCCGCACCTGCTCACCTGGGGGCTGATCGGTCCGGGCAAGGGCATCGAATGGGCACTGCGGGCGCTCGCCCTCCTCAAGGACCTCGTCCCCGCCCCCGTTTACACCGTCGCGGGGAAGACCCACCCCAAGGTGCTCGAACACCAAGGCGAGACCTACCGCGACCGGCTGCGCGATATCGGCGCGCAACTCGGCGTGGACGCCGCCGTGCGGTACGACCCCGTCTACCGCGACGAAGGCTCGTTGAGCCGGCTGATCCGCTCGGCCGACATCGTCGTACTGCCCTACGACTCATCCGAGCAGGTCACCTCCGGTGTCCTCATCGAGGCCACCGCCGCGGGCATCCCGGTCGTCGCCACCGTCTTCCCGCACGCCGTGGAGCTGCTCACCGACGGGCCCGGCCTGCTGGTCCCGCACCGGGACCCCACGGCACTCGCCGCCGCCATCCGCCGCATCCTCACCGAACCCGCGCTCGCCGACGAACTCACCGGACGCACCCGCGCACTCGTTCCCCACCTGCTCTGGCCTGCCGTGGCGGCGCGGTATCGCGAACTCGCCCACGTCGTGCTCGGCTCTCGTACGGCCGCCGTCGCCGCGCTCCCGCGATGAGCGCCCCTCTCCCCGGGTTCGCGCATCTGATCCGGCTGACCGACGACACGGGCCTGTTCGAGCACGCCCGGTACGCCGTCCCGCGCCGAAACCACGGCTACTGCACCGACGATGTCGCGCGCGGCCTGGTCGTCGCCAGCCGCGAACCCGTCCCGGGCCCCCAGGTGCGCCGGCTCGTGGAGTGTTACCTGGCCTTCCTCACCCATGCCCAGGACCGCTCCGGCGCGTTCCGCAACCGGCTCTCCTTCGATCGGCGCTGGACCGATCAGCCCGGCGTCGGTGACTGGTGGGGGCGGGCGCTGTGGGGCCTCGGCACCGCGGCCTCCCGCGGAACCGCTTCCTGGGTCCGGCAGCAGGCGATGGCCGCCTTCGCCCTGGGGGCGGTCAGGCGGTCGCCGCACCCGCGGGCCATGGCGTTCGCCGGACTCGGCGCGGTGGAGGTACTGCGTACCGATCCCGGCAATGTCGAGGCGGCCACGCTGCTCAAGGACGCGGCCGCCGCGGTCGGGGGGCCCGCCGAGGACCCCGGCTGGCCGTGGCCGCAGCCGTACCTGAGCTACGCCAACGCCGCCCTCGCCGAGGTGGTCATCGCCGCCGGGCACCACACCGGCGACCGAACCCTGCTCACCGCCGGCCTGCGCATGCTGACCTGGCTGGACGACGTCCAGACGAGCGACGGCCCGCTGTCCGTCGTCCCGGCCGCCGGATGGCGGCAGCACGGGCCCCGCCCCCGCTACGACCAGCAACCGATCGAGGTCGCCGCGCTCGCCGACGCCTGCGCCACCGCGGCCGCCGTCACCGGCGACCAACGCTGGATCGACCGCGTAGAACGTGCGGTGGCGTGGTTCAACGGCTCTAACGACACGGGCACGCTGATGTGGGATCTCGCCACCGGCGGCGGATATGACGGCCTGACCCGGTACGGCCCCAACCTCAACCAGGGAGCGGAATCGACCATCGCGCTGATCTCCACCATGCAGCACACCAGGGCGGAACCGTGACCGGCCTGGCGGTACGGGTCGGCCCGATCCTCACCCCCGACCCGAGCAGAGTGATCGTCAAGCTGTTCGTCCCCGGCGAGGACGCCGCCCAGACACGGACCCGCGCCGCCGCGCTCATCGAACGCATCACGCTGCTGGGCCATGATGAGGCGACCGACATGCTCCAGCAGACCCTCCGGCGGTACGGCGGGCGCCACCACGATCTGGAGTCGACCTTCGCGCACCACTATGACCTGGTCCGCCACCGAATCCCGCGCGACATCGACCTGCCCCTGCTCGCCCGGCTGTTGGTCGGCGCGTACTTCAGCCACGAGTACGCCGTGGAGGCCGCCGCGCTCTGCAATCCCTCCATGGCCCCCCACCCCGACCAGTCCGGACTCGGCCCTGAGCAGTTCCGCGTCGTCATCAGCATGCGGCAGATCGGCGAAGGCCACCTGTCGTCCATCGGTTTCGCCACCGCGGTGCTCGGACCCGGCACCGACCTCACCGTGTCCGACCGCCGCGGGCCCTTGACCACCGGGCGCCGGTTGGACACCCGGCACCGGCGCGACACGCTGGCCGCCGGGCTCACCGACGACGAGTACGACAACGAGGTCTCCGCCACCGTGCTGAGATCGCTGCCCGAGCATTTCGATGACCACGATCTCGAAAGGGCGCTCGCCTGCCTTCCCGCCGACCTGCTCACCCGTACCACCACACAGACGACCCTGGAGAGACTGCGCCGCGCCACCGGTTTCGAGTACGCCGTGACCTTCCCCGCGGACGTCCCGCTCGACCGCATGGTGCTGTGGCCCTCCACCGCGGCCGAGAGCAACGGGATGGAGGACGCGCGCTTGGTTCGGGTGAGCGACGGCGACGGCAACTCCGGCTACCGGGCCACCTACACCGCCTACGACGGGCGGCACGTCCGCTCACACATGCTGACCAGCGACGACCTGTCCAACTTCGATGCCACGCCGCTGCACGGCCCCGCCGCCGTAAACAAGGGAATGGCCCTGTTCCCGCGCCCCGTGGGAGGGCGGACCCTCGCGCTGTGCCGCTCCGACGGCGAGACCATCGGCCTGACCACACTCGACGGGCACAACCGGTGGCAGCAGGCCGTCCCGCTGCACATCCCCCACCGCGCGTGGGAACTGATCCAAACCGGCAACTGCGGCTCGCCCATCGAAACCGCGTACGGCTGGCTCGTCATCACCCACGGCGTCGGGCCCATGCGTGAGTACGTCATCGGGGCCATCCTGCTGGACCTTGACCATCCACACCAGGTCATCTCCGAACTCCCCGGCCCGCTCCTCACCCCTGACGCCACCGAACGCGAGGGCTACGTGCCCAACGTCGTGTACTCCTGTGGCGGCCTCGTCCACGCCGGCGCGCTCTGGCTGCCCTATGGAGCCGGCGACACCCGCATCGGGTTCGCCCACGTCCAGCTCACGGCCCTCATCGGCGCGATGCGACGGAGGCCCGGCCACGCCGCCTTGTCGGTGGGGTGATCTAGTGTCCCGGCCATGACTTCAGCGACGCAGGCGTACACGTACGCCGCGCCCTCCTCCCTCATCGACGGTCGCCTCGGGCTGGCGACCTCCGGCGGCCGGGCAATCACTGGGCGGCGACCCGTGGCGCGAGGCCACCGAGCTGCACCGGCGGCTGGCGTACGTGCCCGGAGATGTCACCCTGTGGCCGTCGCTGAGCGGCGGCGAGGTCATCGACCTGCTGGGCAGGACACGCGGCGGCCTCGACCCCCGCAGGCGGGCCGAACTGCTCGACCGCTTCGAGCTGCGGCACCTCACCCGCACCTCGGTCACGGCCGAGCTGGCCGGGCCCGCGCCGGGCTGGCCGCACTGCCCGGCGTACACGATCTCAGCCTGAACGGCGACCGGCTGAACTGCCAGGTGGACGGCGAGGCGCTGACCGCCGTGCTCGGTGAGCTGGCCGGGGCCGGCGTACGCGCGCTGACCGCGCAGCCGCCGACGCTGGAGGCGCTGTTCCCGCGCCACTACGCGGGCGCGGCGAAATGACCGGCGCCTGGACCGGCACCTGGACTTTGGTCCGGCTCATCCTGCGCAGCCCAGGCTGGCCATGGCGGTGAGCTGGGTCGTGCTCGGCGCGTTCCTGGTCATCGACCTGCTGGCGGAGTTCCGGCTGGTGGAGGGGGGCGTGCTGGATCTGTCGCCGTTCATCCACGTCCCCGCGCTCCTGCTGGACGCCGGACCGGCGCAGACCGGGCCGCTGGCCGTGCTGACACTGGTGGCCGCGGCCATGGCGGCGGCGGGGCTGGCCCTGCTGCGCCGGCGTGATCTGATGCCCTCGGCCTGACGGTCAGCCGCCCGGCGGCTCAGGGTCCATCGGCCGGGCCGTACGCGCGCAGGAAGGCGGCGACCGCCGCGTCGGCGAGCCGGTCGCGTTCGGCGTCGGCCACGTCGCCCGCCTCGCTGCCGTAGAACATCGCCCGGTTCACCGGGATCCACAGCAGCAGGCCCACCAGGTGGTCGGCGGCCAGGCCGGCGTCGTCGAGGGAGAGCCGGCCGCGGGCGGCGAGGCGCTCGAAGCAGGTGGTCAGGGTCGTGAGTACGCGCTCGAACCCGCCCTCGTACCAGGCGCGACCGAGCTCGGGGAACCGGTCGGCCTCGGCGATGACCAGCCGGCGCAGCCGGAGCACCTCGGGGCGCAGCAGCGCGTCGAGGAACGCGCGGGCCAGCCGGCGCAGGTCCTTCGCGGGGTCGTCGCCCTCGTCGAGGGTGGCCGCGACCACCTTGACGAGGGCGTCCACTTCGGCGGTGGTGGCGAGGACGATGTGGGTGAAAAGCTGCTTCTTGTCGGTGAAGTGCTTGTAGACGGTCTGCTTGGAGGCCCCCGCGAGCGCCGCCACCTCGTCCATGCTGGCGCCGACGTAGCCGTTGCGGAGGAAGACCGCCATGGCGGCCTCGGCGATCTGGCCGCGCTTGCGGGCCGTGCGGCCCGCCTCACCATCGATGTCTGTCATACGCCCTCTCTCTCCGATGAAGAGAACAGTACTAGACAGTTCCGTACTGATGCCAGTACTGTACCGTCCAGTTCCTCAGAGAAATGGACATGTGACGTGAACACTCTCCAGGACCAGGTGCAGCGGGCCGCCGACGAGCTGGTCGCCTCCGGCCGTGAGCACGGCCTCCAGGTGGCCGTCTACCGGGACGGCGCGCAGGTGGTCGATGTGGTCGCCGGGGTGGCCGACACTGAGACCGGCCGGCCGGTCACCGCGGACACCCCCTTCTACAACTTCTCCATCGGCAAGGGCATCACCGCGACCATCGCGCACCTGCTCGCCGAACGCGGGGTGTTCGGCTATGACACGCCGGTGGCGGAGTTGTGGCCGGAGTTCGGGGCGCACGGCAAGGGCGGGGTGACCGTGCGCCACGTGCTCACGCACACGGCGGGGGTGCCCGGAGTACCGCTGGACACCACGCCCGAGGACGTCTGCCGCTGGGAGACCATGGTCGCCGCCCTGGAGAACGCCGAGCCGTGGTGGGAGCCGGGGACCAAGGCGGGCTACCACGCCTACACGTTCGGGTTCCTCGTCGGTGAGATCGTCCGGCGGGCGACCGGCAAGCCCATCTCGCAGGTTCTGCGCGAGGAGATCGGCGAGCCGCTGGGCGTGGCCGGCGAACTCTACTTCGGCATGCCCGCCACCGAGCACCACCGGCTGGCCCGGCTGGAGGACGCGCCCATGGACATGTCGGCGTTCGCCGACATGCCGGCGGACCTGCCGATGTTCAGGGCGGGCCCGATGAGCCTGATGCCCACCGCCGCGCTGGGCAGCCGCCCCGACTACCTGGCCGCCGACATCCCCGCCGGCGGCAAGACCACGGCCAGGGCCATCGCCCGCATGTACGCGGCGCTGCTCGGCGAGGTGGACGGCGTACGGCTGATCTCGCCCGAACGGCTGCGCGAGGCGACGGCCGTCGCCTACAGCGGGCCCGACGAGGTGTTCGGCATGCCCTCCACCTGGGGACTCGGTTACGCGATCGGCCGGCCGGACTCCTCGCCGGAACAGACGCCGACCGTGTTCGGCATGGCCGGGGCCGGGGGCAGCGCGGCCTACGCCGACACCGCCACCGGGGTGACCGTCGCCATCACCAAGAACCTGCTGACGGCCGGCTTCGGCACGGTGACCGTGATCGGTGACATCGTCGCCACGTCCGGTTCCTGACGAGAAAAATCGGCGTGGGCCGTGAACCTATCCGGCCCATACGCCGTCTCAACAAATGAGTGGCGATCGGCGGAGCCCCGCGGCTACGTTGAGAGCCGGTCAACCTCACGACGGATAAGGATCGGCAAGTGGACCACGAGGTGTATCGCATTGGCGGGCGCGGGCGCGCGCTGTGCCGCGTGTGCCTCGTGTCCCGGTGGCGATGCCGCTGACCTGCGAAGGTTCGGCCAAGCCGCCCGGGACACCACCCAGGCGGCTTTTTTATTGGAATGACCATGCTTCGGCCTCGTGGCTCAGTGGAGAGAGCGCCGGTCTACGAAACCGGGTCTGTCGCAGGTTCGAATCCTGCCGGGGCCACGATCGACACAACCGAGCGATCGAGTAAAGCGAACAACGGCCTGTAGCTCAGCCGGAAGAGCACCGGTCTTACGAACCGGGTGTCGCGGGTTCGATTCCCGCCGGGCCGACGTGGGCGACCGTGGTGTAGGCGGCAGCACGCCGGGCGTCGATTCCGGGGGTGCCAGTTCAAATCTGGTCGGTCGCCCTTCATGCCAGAGGCCCGTCCGGCGGGCTCAGCACGTTGCCAATGTGCGAACGCACATGGTAGATGTGAGAATATGAAGTGGGTGCTGTTCGACTTCGGCGGGGTCATCTGTGACCCGCCGGGGCCGCGCGAGGCCGCGGCCCTGAGCGGGCTCATCGGGGTGAAGGAGGAGCGCTTCTGGGAGGTCTACTGGCAGGGCCGGCTCGACTACGACATGGCCGCGGTCGACGCGGCCGGGTTCTGGGGCGGCGTCTACGCACGGCTGGGCCGTGCGGCGGGCGACGCGCCACTCGATGAGCTGATCGCGCTCGACCTCAAGATGTGGAGCTATCTCAACAGCGGCACTCTGGACATCCTGCGCGAGCTGGAGCGCCGTGCGGTGCCGCTGGCGCTGTTGTCGAACGCGCCGCTGGAGATGGCCCGGCTGATCGACGAGCAGCCGTGGGCGGCGGTCTTCAGCCACCGCTTCTTCAGCGCCGACATGCGCCGGGCCAAGCCCGACCCGGCGATCTACCAGGAGGTGTGCGAGCGGTTGGGCGTGTCGCCGGGCGACGTGGTGTTCGTCGATGACCGTGCGGACAACGTGGAGGCGGCCACCGCGCTCGGCATCTCCGGGGCGCTGTTCACCGACGCGGCGCGGCTGCGCGCCGACCTGGATCACCTGATGTCCATATGATGAGACGGCATTCTCATATCATGGGATGTCCTGTTAGGGTCCCTGCCAAGCGGCGGTCGCGAGGAGGGTGCCATGAGCAGGCATGCCGTCTACACGCACGGTCACGATGAGTCCGTACTGCGCTCCCACCGGTGGCGCACGGCCGAGAACTCGGCGGCCTACCTGCTGCCGCACCTCGCGCCGGGCCAGGCCCTGCTCGACATCGGCTGCGGGCCGGGCACCCTCACGATGGACCTCGCGGCCCGCGTCGCACCGGGCCGGGTCACCGCCCTGGAGGTGACGCCCGACGCGCTCGACCTGGCCAGGGCGGAGGCGGCCCGGCGCGGCCAGGGCGGCGTCGACTTCGTGGTGGGCGACGTCCACGCCCTCGGCCTGCCCGGCGGCTCCTTCGACGTGGTCCACGCCCACCAGGTGCTCCAGCACGTCGGCGACCCGGTGGGCGCGCTCCGCGAGATGCGGCGGGTCTGCCGGCCGGGCGGCGTGGTCGCCGTCCGCGACAGCGACTACGCGGCCTTCGCGTGGTACCCTCGGCCACCCGAGCTGGACGACTGGCTCGCCCTCTACCAGCGGATCGCCCGCGCCAACGGCGGCGAGCCCGACGCCGGGCGGCGGCTGCTGTCCTGGGCCCGCGCCGCCGGTTTCACCGACATCACCGCCACCTCGGCCACCTGGTGCTTCGCCACCCCCGAAGACCGGGCCTGGTGGGGCGGCATGTGGGCGGACCGCATCCTGAAGTCCGACATGGCCGCCCAGGCCCTGGCCACCGGCGCGGCCACCGAAGACGACCTGCGCCGCATCTCGGCGGGCTGGCTCGCCTGGGCCGAGTCGCCGGACGGCTGGCTGTCCATCCCGCACGGCGAGCTGATCTGCCGCGCCTGATCCGGGCAAGCGAAAGGCCCGCGACATGTCGCGGGCCTTTCTGCCGCTTCTGCTGCTTCTGTTACTCCAGGTACTCTCGGAGCGCCTGGGAGCGGGAGGGGTGACGGAGCTTGGACATCGTCTTGCTCTCGATCTGGCGGATCCGCTCGCGGGTCACGCCGTAGACCTTGCCGATCTCGTCCAGCGTCTTGGCCTGGCCGTCGGTCAGCCCGAAGCGCATCGAGACCACCCCGGCCTCCCGCTCGGACAGCGTGTCCAGCACCGAGTGGAGCTGCTTTTGCAGGAGCGCGAAGCTGACCGCGTCCTCTGGCACGATGGCCTCGGAGTCCTCGATCAGGTCACCGAACTCGCTGTCGCCCTCCTCACCGAGCGGAGTGCTCAGCGAGATCGGCTCACGGCCGTACTTCTGCACCTCCACGACCTTCTCCGGCGGCATGTCCAGCTCGCGGCCCAGTTCCTCCGGGGTCGGCTCGCGGCCGAGGTCCTGCAACATCTGGCGCTGCACCCGGGCCAGCTTGTTGATGACCTCCACCATGTGAACCGGGATGCGGATGGTGCGGGCCTGGTCGGCCATCGCCCTGGTGATCGCCTGCTTGATCCACCAGGTGGCGTAAGTGGAGAACTTGAATCCCTTGGTGTAGTCGAACTTCTCGACCGCCCGGATCAGGCCCAGGTTGCCCTCCTGGATCAGGTCCAGGAAGAGCATGCCCCTCCCCGTGTACCGCTTGGCGAGCGACACCACCAGCCGCAGGTTGGCCTCCAGCAGGTGGTTCTTGGCGCGGCGGCCGTCCTCGGCGATCCACTCCAGCTCGGCACGGACATCGACGGGCAGCGACCCGAACTCCGAGGCCAGTTGCTCCTCGGCGAACAGCCCCGCCTCGATCCGCTTGGCCAGCTCGACCTCCTGCTCGGCGTTGAGCAGGGAGACCTTGCCGATCTGCTTGAGATAGTCCTTGACCGGGTCGGCGGTGGCGCCGACCGCGGCGGCTATCTGCGCGACGGGCTCGCCGTCGTCACCGATGTCGTCCTCAGCGTCGAGCAGGACGAAGGACTCGTCCTCCGGCCCGGCGGGCTCGGCCGGCGGAACCTCTTCCGGCTCGGCGATGGGTTCGGCGACCTGCGACGAGGTGGCGGCCGACGAACGACTCGAACGGGCAGGCGACACAGATACCTCCTGGCGCGACCGGACCCGATCTGCCATGTCAGATGCGCGGGTCCCACTTCAGGTATTGACGTATAACGCGATACCTGACGTTCCCGATTCCCGGTTATCGCATTTTCACTGGTCAGAGCCGTGCCACCCGGTCGGAATCGGTGAGACGGGCCCTTTCGTAGGAGGGTATCCGCTGTTCGGTGGTGCCTGGACCACTGCGCCGGAAACCCCCAGCCGATCGGCGAAACCGCTGGCTAGAGTGCTGAACGTGCGGCACATGGGCGAAACCGGCGAAGGTTCCTGGCAGTCCGTGCTGACCGGCGTGGTGATGGTCATCATGTTCGCCGGCCTGTGGGTGGCGGCGCTGGTGAAGCCGTCCGTGCCGGTGGGGCCGCTGGACGTCGGGGCGTCCCTGGCGGGGGCCTGCGCGGTGCTGGTACGCCGCCGGTGGCCGCTGGCCGTACTGCTCGGCACGGCGCTGCTCTGCACCGTCTACTACCCGCTGTCCGCGCTGGACGGCCCGCTGGTCGCCGCCCTGTTCCTGGCCCTCTACACCGCCGCCGACCGAGGCCGCGTACTGCCCGCGCTGCTGCTGACCGCCGCCGCGTCGGCGGCCATCGGGATCGAGGAACTGCGCGGCGACCCCCGGCATGTGGACGACAGCATGATCATGCTGGTCGGCGGCTGGATGCTCGCCGCCGTGGCGATCGGCGGGGTCACCCACAACCACCGCGCCTACCTGCGGGAGGCCGAACAGCGGGTCCGCGCCGCCGAGCACGGCAAGGAGGAGGAGGCCCGCCGCCGTGCGCTGGAGGAGCGGCTGCGCATCGCCAGGGACCTGCACGACGTACTCGGCCACAACCTGTCCCTGATCAACGTCCAGGCCGGTGCGGCCCTGCACCGCCTGGCCGACCACCCCGAGCAGGCCGCGCCCGCGCTCGCCACGATCAAGGAGACCAGCCGCGACGCCCTGCGCGAACTGCGGGCGACGCTCGGCGTACTCCGTCAGGGCGACCCCGATCGGCCCCCGGGCCTGGCCGGCCTCGGCGAACTGATCGGCCGCTGCGGGCTCGACGTCCGCACCGAGGTGGCGGGCGAGGTGACCGGCCTGCCGCCCGAGGTGGACACGGCCGCCGCGCGGATCGTCCAGGAGGCGCTGACCAACGTCGCCCGCCACTCGGGCGTACGCGCCGCCACGATACGGATCTGCCGCTCCGGCGGCACGCTGCTGGTCGAGGTGGACGACGCTGGGCGCGGTACGGCGAGCGCCCCCGGCCACGGCATCACCGGCTCTGGCATCACCGGGATGCGTGAACGGGCCGCCGTGCTGGGCGGTACCCTGACGGCCGGGCCGCGCCCCGGGGGCGGCTTCCGGGTGTCCGCCGCGATTCCATGCCCGAGTAACGCATCGGATGTATAAGGGACGCAGGACGACATCTGGGGGAGTACCCCGATGACCCGCCCTGGCGGGACGCGCCGGACGGTTCGGCCAAGCCATCCTCTTCTGTCATGGAAAGCACGCTCGACCTCGCCCGCTCGATGTTCGCCATCACGGCGGGAGGGCATTCCTGTTCGTGGCGCTGACACTGGGGCTCGCCACGGTCGTCGCGGTGATGCAGACCCGGGCGACCATCAGCGGCAGCGCGATTCACCTGCGCATGACCCGCTTCTGGGGACGCCTCTACGTCATCAACTACGCCATGGGCATCGTCACCGGGCTGGTGATGGAGTTTCAGTTCGGGCTGAACTGGAGCGGCCTGATGCACTACACGGGCAGCACGTTCGGCGCGTCGCTCGCCATGGAGACGCTGCTCGCGTTCTTCCTCGAATCGACGTTCCTGGGGTTGTGGATCTTCGGCTGGGGGCGGCTGAACCGGTGGGCGCACCTGGCGACGATCTGGGTGGTCGCGCTGACCGCCTACGTCTCGGCGTACTTCATCCTGGTGGCCAACGGGCTGATGCAGAACCCGGTCGGGTACACGGTCGTGGACGGCGAGATGCGGCTGACCGACCCCGGAGCGGTGTTCGCCAATCCGGCGGCGCTGCAGGCGTTCGGGCACGTCGGCGCCGCCGCGCTGGTGGTCGCGGGGTTCCTGCTGGCCGGGGTGAGCGCCTACCACCTGCGCCGCCGTACGGCCGAGCAGGAGTTCTACCGGCGCTCGCTGCGCGTCGGGGTCGGGCTGACGCTGCCCGGGCTGGTGGTCGTCACCGGGTTCGGCGGCGCGCAGTTCGGCATCATGCAGGGCATGAAGGGTGCCGTGTTCGAGGGCGACGCGGCGCAGGTCGCGCGGTTCCAGGAGATGATGGTGGCCACCTACGGCCCTGGCGACTACGTGCCTCCGGCGGAGCCGGTGCGGGCGGGCGGCATCGTCATGCCGGCCCTGTGCGCGGTGATGCTGTTGATCTCGGTGGTGAGCTTCGTGCTGATGTTCTTCCCGGCGGCGGTGCGGGGGCTGCGGGCGTGGCACGTACTGCTCATCGCGGCGGTGCCGCTGCCGTACCTGGCGATGCTGGGCGGGTGGGTGCTGCGCGAGATCGGCCGTCAGCCGTGGGTCGTGTACGGCAGGCTGACGACTGCGGAGGCGCTGTCGGATCTCACGCCCGGGCAGGTGCGGGTGTCGTTCTTCGGGTTCTCCGCGCTGTTCGTGGCGATCGTGGTGATCAACGCCTGGATGCTGGCCCGGCACGCTCGGCGGGGGCCCGAGGAGCCGGTGGTGACGCCGGTGGCGGTTCCGGTGGTGAGTTACTAGCCGTTCGCCGGGAACCTTCCAGCGTTCGCTGGGAACGCGAAAGGGCCGGCCCGTCCCCTGGGAAGCCGGCCCTTTGCGTGTTGTCCTCAGGGTGCGACGGGCTCCTCTTCGGCCGGGCGCTCGCGCGGGGCGCGCTCCTCGGCCTCCAGGGCCTCGACCGACTCGCGGTCACGGTCGCGACGGTACTCCCTGACCGAGTAGGCGATGGCGCCGGCCCAGATGAGGGCGATGACGATGTAGGCGATCGTCTGGACGCCGCCGCTCGCGTCCACCCAGTCGCTGCGCAGGATGGTCCGCACGTTGGTGAGGATGATGACGCCGCCCACGGCCGAACCGAGGATGCGCGGCGGGATGTGCCGGACCAGCCAGGCCGCGATCGGCGCGGCGATGACGCCGCCGAGCAGCAGCACGAGGACCCAGGACACATTGATGTTCGCCGAGCCGATGCCGACCAGGAAGCCGATGCTGGCCGCGATGGCGACGATGAACTCGCTGGCGTCGATGGAGCCGATCACCTTACGCGGCGCGAGCCGGCCGCTGGCCAGGATCGCCGGGGTGCCGACCGGACCCCAGCCGCCGCCGCCCGTGGCGTCGACGAACCCGGCGACCAGGCCGAGCGGGGTCAGGAAGCGCTTGCGCAGCGGCTTGCCGAGGTTGCCCCTGGGCAGGCCGAACGCGGTGAACCGGATGATGATGTAGACACCGAGCGCGAGCAGGATGAGCGACATCACCGGGGCCGCGACCTCGGTGGAGAGGCTGGACAGGAAGGTGGCGCCCGCGAACGCGCCGACGCCTCCCGGGATACCGATCTTGGCGACGACCTTCCAGTCGATGTTCTTGAATCGCCAGTGCGAGATGCCGGACGCGAGCGTGGTGCCGATCTCGGCTAGGTGGACGGTGGCCGAGGCGGCGGCGGGGTTGGTGCCGATGGCGAGTAGGAGCGTGGTCGAAGTGACGCCGTAGGCCATGCCGAGGCTGCCATCGACGAGTTGTGCCGCCAGACCGACGAGGCCCAGGAGGACGAGTGCGCGCACAACATCCCCTTCCTAGTATACCTACTGTGCTGATAGGAAATATGGTTTAACGTGATTGCGGATACGTCAAGTCCGTTTGGAACGTTGCGAAGATCGGATAGGCGCTGAGGTATCGTGTTATGTCGCGAAAACCAGCCTTATAGCGGGCAGTCAGCGCGGGCCTGGCGAGGGAATCGCCCGTATACGCCCTGGTGGGGCGCTTGATCGGCTATGCGGAGATCAGATACCCGGCACGCCGCCCCAGGGAATGATCTGAGGCTGGAGCCCCCGCTCGTGACCGAACCGGTATGCGAAATGACACCGAACTACCGGTACACAGGTGTCCCATTAGTGACACTCACGTTCCTAACCGCCCCCCCCGACACCCGCCGGCCCGGCGCTCCGCGCGGAGGGTCGGGCTTCGCCAAGGGGCCGCGCTTCGCGCGAAAGGGCAGGGCTTCGCCCGACGCTTGCGCCACCGGCCCGACATCTAAGATCGGCATCACCGAACAACGATTCACTCGGAAAGCGCTGGCCACACCCCACTGGAGGCGTGGATCACCGATAACCCCGCCGTAGCAACACCCAGCTCGCGTCTCCTCCGGAGTGGCGAAGTGTTCCCCGCGAGCGGGGATGGCCCACTCCTCGACGGTGCCGCGGGAGAGCGCTCCCCGGTGCACGCGGGGATGGCTCGTGCCGCACCGTCCCGCCGAGCTGTGTAGTGCTGTGTGCCTCGCGCGGCTGCCCCTGATCTTGGGGGGCAGGCTCTCGGCGGTGTCCGTGGAGCTGACGGGGACATGCTCATCGAGGCTGCGAGAAGATCACTCTCCTCAGCCCTACAGGGGCGAGCGGTGCGACGATGTGCAGATGCGTATGCTCCATGAACTGATCGATGGGAACGACCCGGCATGGCCGCTGTTGCAGGAGGAATTCGCAACCACATCCGTCCCACTGCAGGTGTTTGCCGGCGATCCCGAGCAAGGTCGTTCCTGCCTGTTACAGCTCCAGGTCAGTGTGGAGTCGTACCTTGGTGCGCTGGCCCTGCACTCCGGTGGACTCATCCTGGACTGCGGATGGCTGCGGGTGTTCGGCGGCTCGTCGATGACCGGTGTTGACGCGCTGCCCAGCCTGGCTCAGATCAATCGCTTTCCCGCCGTTTTCGATCCGGGATGGCGTCCCATCGATGGCCTGATCGTGGGACAGGACATTCTCGGTGGAGTCTTCGCGCTGAACGGCCACGATCCGGGCGCGGCCGAGCGCCCGGGCGCTCCCGGAGAAGTGCTCTATTTCGCTCCCGAGTCCTTGGAGTGGGAAGCGCTGGAGATGGGCTATGGCACGTGGGTGAACTGGCTGCTGTCCGGTCGCCTGGAGGGGTTCTATGACGGTCTGCGCTGGCCAGGCTGGCAGGCCGAGGCTTCGGTACTGACGCTCGCTCAGGGGATCGCCGTTCACCCCTTCCTGTGGTCGAAGGAAGCCCATACCGACCTGCCGAGCACCAGCCGGAGGGCGGTCCCGATGAGCGAACTGCTCCGCCTGAACATTGACTTCTGCCGGAAACTCGGACTGAAGAGTCCTGGATTTCTCGGGAACGCATGACCTCGGTGGTCGGGGTCCGGCCGCGAAGGTTCGAGGCGGTTCCTCGGTGGTGATCTTTTTTCGGTCAGGGCTGTCAGCATGGCGAGGTGATCGCGACAGCGGCCGACTACGCCTGGTTCTCCGACCGGTTTCCGAGCTTGGTGGAGGGCTACTGCTTCGCCTAGATCAAGGGCCTGCGTCCAGAGGGCGTTGTGGCGCGGCTCCATGCCCGGACTGCGGGCTTTCCTGCTCGTATGAGCTTCGAGGACATGAACGGCACCGCGTACTCGGGCTCAGGCCAGTACGGTGCCTGGGATGGCCACTTCTTCGGAACCATGGCCATTGAAGGCTGGGGCCTCATCATCGAGCCCGGCGGCGGTATGGGGATCACGCAGGAGATCATGAAGAGGTTGTCGGTCGGCACGCGACTCGTGTCCCACTATCGCAACGTCAACGCGGTCGGCTACTTCTTCTGGGCGGAAGACGCCGAGATACGCCTCAGCTTCGAGCCCGCCATCCTCGCCTACCGATATGGCAGTGATCCAGACGCGCTGGTCGAGGTCATGGGACATGTGGGATTCGATCTGCGGGACGGTGACCAACCCAACGAGATCGCCCCTGCCGAAGACTTCGCGGAGCGTGTTGGGGCTGTCTTCGCGCTGGCCGAGCACCTGACCGGGGTCAAGCTGACGACACGGCTTCTGGAGGAATCGACCTATTTGTGCGCGGTCGCACCGAGCGCGCCCTGACCCGCTTCGGAGCGCGTGATCCTGTACGGCAGGCCACAGTACCGGCCGCCGCCCGTACCCGGTACCACCCCGCTGCCCGGAGTCTCGCATCCACTGTGGTCGGCCGCCGTTCCAGCACCAACTGAACCGCCCCTCTCCAGCCCATCCCGCCGTTAGCCGCTCTCCCGTCGCTACCTCCCATCGGCCGGCCGCTCCGTGGCGATGCTCCCGCCTCCGCTGGCCAGCGCTCAGCGGAAGTGGGTGACTGGCTTTTCTGCCGGGACGCGGTGGCTCATGAGGTGCTTCCGGCGAGGGGACGGGAGGGCGGTCTCAGCATGTGGGCTGGGTTGACGGTGGGGTCGCCTTCGGCAGCCAGCGGGGGCGGTGTCATTCTCAGCAGCTAGGGCGTCGTAGATCGATTGGCCTGCCGCGTGAAGGGGGGCTCCGGGAACGCTGTGGCGTGCGGCGAGGGGGCGCGGGCGCTATGCGGCCCGTGGTTGCCGTGCACGGATGCTCGGCGCGCCCTGCGTGGCAAAAGGCCCGGCAGTCATGATTGATCGCGCTCTCATGGTACGCATAATGCAGGACTCTTTGGTGGAGCCGCAGGGCACGGGGCTCGTTCCCGTTCCTGCGGCTCTGACAGTCTGAGGTCCAAGGCGTGCGTGTGCCCGGTCGGCGTGCCTGGCGCAGACCAGCTACGCCTAGCCCTCGCCGAGAAGGTGTTGCACATGTTCGCGTACGGGATGCTGCAACTCTGCATAGTCGTCCACGCGGTACGACCGGCTGAGGATGTGCGCCGCGGCACCGAGCTGCGCCCCCTGGCCGGTCGGTGAGTCCAGGAGGTCGGCGAACCCATTGTGGACCCGTGTGGCGACGTCGGGGACCAAGAGGCTGTGCAGGTAGAGGGTGGCTACGCCGAACCCTACGGGGGCGCGGTCCCAGTACTCCCAGTCGAGTATCCACAGCCGTGGCCTGGTCAGGTTGGACCAGTGCAGGTCCGTGTGCTCGGTGCGCATCGCCGGGGCCCGTAGTTTCAGCCGACGTTCGCAGGTGTCACTGAGTTCGCGTAGGTAGGCGTCAGCGTCATGGTCGCCTCGTTCGGTGGAGTGACCGGCGAGGACGTTGAGGGAAAGCCCGCATGCGCCGGAACCCTGGGCGAGTAAGGGGCTTGTCGTCCGGCCGGTGCGGTTTTGATGTGAGGATCGTCAGGCTTGGTCGAGGTCTGTGCGGGTCAGGAGGGCGTGGAGGTGGATGCCGTGGGCGGCCAGGGATTCCAGGCCGCCCTCCTGGCGGTCGATGACGCAGAGGGCGTGGCCGATTCGGGCGCCGAGTTCGCGCAGTTGGCCGGTGGAGATGGCGACCTGGCCACCGGAGGTGACCACGTCCTCGATGACCAGGGGCTGGCGGTCGTTGATCTCGGCGCCCTCGGCGAGCCGGGCCGTGCCGTACGGCTTGGCGGTCTTGCGGACGAAGGCGCAGGGGAGGCCGGTGTGCCGGCCGAGGGCGGTGACCACCGCGATGCCGCCCATTTCGAGGTCGGCCAGTACCTGTGTGCCTGCGGGACCAGGGGGGCCATGGCCTCGGCCAGTTCGTCGAGCAGGATCGGGTCGGCCTCGAACCGACGTTCGGGGCGCGTGGCCGACGAATAGTTCGACAAGTACCCGGCGGGCAAGATCCACCGTACTCACCGCGACAGTATGCCGCACCTCTGTGGAGATCAGGCGGCAGCGGTGTGGACGGTGCGGTGGAGGGAGGCGGTTCTGGCGTCGGTGGCGGTGGCAACGGGGTGGCCGGCGAGGTTCCAGCTCCAGGAGATGGTGGAGGTGATCCGCAAATAGTTGCCCGGACCGAGGTGGCCGGTCCGGTCGACGAGTTCGGCGGTGCCGTAGATGCGGATGAAGCGGGGGGACCAAGGGTCGGTGGCGGCGAGGTCGTCGATGACCAGCGAGATCTTGGTCTGGCCGGACCGTATGTTGCGGACCCGGCGGGTCTTCGCCGGGTCGATGCCGCCGATGTAGATGTGGCCGTCGGCGTACTCGAAGCCGGTGGCGACGACGTCCGGCTGGCCGTCGGGGGAGACGGTGGCGAGGCGGGCAAGCGGCTGCGAGCGCATGTAGGCGATCTCTTCTTCGGTGAAGGACATGGTCACCACTCTTCAACCTCAACCTCGGTGGAGGTCAACCCGAGGGAAGGCGGAGGGAACGCATCGCGTTGACGGCCGGGCGCGTTCGACATGATGATCAACGCATGTCGAGAAATGTAGTCACGACGGCGGGCCTTGTCGCCGTCGTGTTGTTAGCCGGGGCTTGTGGCACGGAGCGGGTCGCCGTGCCGATGGTTCGTCAGGCCGCCACCACGGCCCCGCCGCCCCTGCCGTTGCCTCCCGACGCCTCGGGGACGCCCGTTCCGGGGATACCGCACAGAGAGACGCCCGGCCCGGTGCCCCGGCCCGACGTCGGGGTCATCACCGGGACTCCGGAGCC
>NZ_POUA01000107.1 GCF_003236385.1 Spongiactinospora gelatinilytica | reverse complement strand
GGGCCGGCCCGCCGCCACCTCCACCTGCCTGCTACGCCAGATCGCCGAAGCCGGCGACGCACGGATCCGCGCCGCGTACGTGCCCGACACCACGACCGGCACCCGCTGGTTCGCCGGCGCGTCGGTCTGGCTGAAGGACCCCGGCGCCAAGAAGGACGCCCGCTTCCTGCCCTTCACCACCCAGGAGGGCGCCGACGCCTACCGCGCCGCCCACCCGAAGACGCGCCCCGTCTCCTACGCGGACGCCGTGGCCGAAAGCGGGGCGCGATGACCGCCGGCACCACGGCCGGACGGGCCGCCCCGGCCGTGGCGAGCCCGCCCGAGGCGGCCCGCGAGGGCGGCCCGCGGTGGCGGCGATGGGCGGTACGGACCGGGGCGGTGGCCGTGGCCGGCGCGCTGTGGCAGATCCTGACCGTCACCGACGCGCGGATCTGGCTGCGCTTCGACCGGCTGCCGGCCCTCGACGAGGTCGCCGCGGAGCTGGCCGGGCAGCTCGGCACGTCCATCTTCTACCTGGACCTGTTGCAGAGCCTGATCCGCCGCCGCTGCTGGAGGCGATCCGCCCGATCCCGGCCATCGCGCTGGTGCCGATCGCGATCCTCCTCTTTCCGGCCGACGAACAGGGGATCGTGTTCATCACGTTCACCGCCGCGTTCTTCCCGATCATGGTGAGCACCCGGCACGCCGTGCGGGCGCTGCCGACGCTGTGGGAGGAGGCGGTGCTCACCCTCGGCGGGTCGCGTCGGCACTCTCTGTTCAACGTGGTGCTGCCGGGCGCGCTGCCCGGGGTGTTCGGCGGCCTGTCGGTCGGCATGGGCGTCGCGTGGATCTGCGTGATCTCCGCGGAGATGATCTCGGGCGAGTTCGGGGTGGGCTACCGGACCTGGCAGGCGTACACCCTCGTGGACTACCCGGCGACGGTCGTCGGGATGGTCACGATCGGCGCGCTGGGCTGGCTCACCTCGGCGGCGATCGAACTGGCCGGGCGGCGGGCGACCCGCTGGCTGCCCCGGGCGGAAGGGACGGGCCGATGACCACGGTGACCACGACGGCGGGCAAGCGCATGCGGCTGGTGCTCGCCGGGGCGGCGCTCGGGTACGGCGGGCACCCGGTGCTCGACGAGGTGAGGCTGGAGGTGGCGCCGGGCGAGATCGTCGTGGTGGTCGGCTCCTCGGGTTCGGGGAAGTCCACGCTGCTGCGCGGCCTGGCCGGGCTGCTCGCGCCGCGCGCCGGGCGGATCCTCGCCGACGGCGCGGAGGTGCGCGGGCCGTCCCCCGACCGGGCGATGATCTTCCAGGAGGACGGCCTGCTGCCCTGGCGCTCGGTGCTGCGCAACGTGGAGCTACCGCTCGGCATCCGCGGCGTCGGCCGGGCCGAACGCCGCCGCGCGGCCCTCACCTGGATCGACCGCGTCGGCTTGGCCGGCTTCGCCGACCGGCTGCCCAGGGAGCTATCCGGCGGCATGCGCCAGCGGGTGCAACTCGCCCGCGCGCTGGTGGGCGCGCCGCGCGCGGCGCTGATGGACGAGCCGTTCGGGGCGCTGGACGCCCAGACCCGGGCCGAGATGCAGCGCCTGCTGCTTGACGTGCTGCGGGACACCGCGGCCACCGTCGTGTTCGTCACCCACGACGTGGACGAGGCGCTGCTGCTGGGCGACCGCGTCCTGGTGCTCGGCCGTACCGGCGGGCTGCGCTCCCTGACCGGCGCGACCCGCGAGCAGATCGTGAAGGAGCTGTAAGCACATGGAGATCCCCCCGGTCACCAAGGGACGGCGGCACCTGTCCTGCGAGGTCCTGGTCGTCGGCGGAGGTACGGCGGGCACGATGGCCGCCATCTCGGCCGCCGAGCGCGGCGCGCGGGTACTGCTGCTGGAGAAGGCGCATGTGCGCCACAGCGGCGCGCTGGCGATGGGCATGGACGGCGTGAACAACGCGGTCATCCCCGGCAAGGCGACCCCCGAGGACTACGTCGCCGAGATCACCCGCGCCAACGACGGCGTGGTCGCCCAGAAGACGATCTACCAGACCGCCACCCGCGGCTATGAGATGGTCCGCCGGCTGGAACGGTACGGCGTGAAGTTCGAGAAGGACGAGCACGGCGAGTACGCCGTGCGCCGCGTCCACCGCTCGGGCAGCTACGTGCTGCCGATGCCCGAGGGCAAGGACGTCAAGAAGGTGCTCTACCGGGTACTGCGCCGGCGTGAGATCCGCGAGCGCGTGCGGATCGAGAACCGGGTCATGCCGGTGCGGGTGCTCACCTCCCCGGAGGGCACTGGATGCGGACCGCCGAACACTTCGTGGTCAACATCCTGGCCAGAGAGCAGGCCGAGCTCGCCGCCAGGTTCGCGCGCAAGGACATCGACAGGTTCGCCGCCCCGACCCGGTGGAACCGCGGCCCGCTCGGTCAGCCGGTGCTCGACGACGTGTCGGGTCACCTGTTCTGCCGCTCGCGCGAGACCATCGCCGTGGGCGACCACTTCCTCGTCGTCGGGCTGGTCACCGACGTGAGCGTGCGGAAGGCGACCCGCCGGCTGCTGTACCACCAGGGAAGGTTCGGGCGGTTCACGCCCCACAACTAGCCGGAACGCCCAGCCGGACCCACGGACTCACGGACTCACGGCCGCACGTCGTGCCAGCGCGCGACGGCGGCCAGGTGGTTTTTCCTGCCGATGGCCACCAGGTTGGAGCGGTAGAGCCCGATCGCACCGGGCTCGTCCAGCTCGGCCCGGGAGTGCGGGAGCAGGCGGTCGTTCAGCTCGTCCACGACGAAGACCCAGGGGTAGCGCGCGTAGACCTGGTCCAGCAGCTCGGCGGCCGGGCATCCGCAGTTGGCCTGTAGCTCGGGGTGCACCTCGAACAGGAGGGTGGGCAGCCCGGCCAGGGTCTCGGCGGCCCCGCGCAGCACGAACCCCTCGTACCCCTCCACGTCGATCTTGATGATGTCCGGCCGCTCGTCCCGGCCGGTCAGGTAGGCGTCGATCGAGGTCATGGGCACGGTGACGGTGCTCCCCGGCGCGTCCGGCGCGGTCCCGGCGTTGGCCGCCGACGCCGAGTGCTTGCCCGACTGCTCGCCGGAAAGGTGCAGGGTCAGCTCGCCCGGCCCGGCCCCGACCGCCATGGGCTCCACCGTGACGCGTCCGGCGAGGTCGTTGGCCTCGACGTTGCGCCGCAGGTAGCCGAGGTTCTCCGGGACCGGCTCGAAGGCGGTCAGCCTGCCGTGCGGGGGCAGGTGGGCGGCGCCCGCACAGGCGTAGACGCCGATGTTGGCGCCCACGTCGAGGATCGTGCCGCCGGTCGCGGCGAGCCGCTCGAAGATCGATACCTCGAACTTCTCGTAGTAGCCGCCCGCGACCGACGGCATGATCGTGCGGTCCCAGGCCGGGCCGGTCAGGGTGAGCCCCCGGTAGGCGGCCGTGACGTCGCTCGCGTGCTCGCCGGTCACGCCCGCGCGGAACACCGCGTGGTAGATCTTGTTGACCAGCGGGAAGCGGCGGACGCTGCGGCCGCGCAGGGCCACGCGGACGACGCGTGAGCGGTTGGCGGCCCGCGCCGCCCGCATCAGGGAGATGGCGATCCCGCGCCGCAGGTTTCTGCTCGGCATGGCATTCGGCATGGCACGAGTCTGGCCGAAAACGGCCTCGCGCACACATCGGCTGGCGCCTGGACGCGCGGCACGATACGTTGAGGAGTTAGCGCTGAAGAGATAAGCGCAACCCAGTTCAATCTTATTATCCCAGGGGGAGCAGGCATTGTCAACCGATGAGATCGCCCGCGAGCAGGAGTACGTGTCAATGCTCTACGGCCGGCTCGACGACCTGCGGGAGCGAACGGCGCGACGCCTGTCCGCGACGCTGCGCGAAGACCTGCCCGCCGGGCCGGGGGACAGCGGCCAGGCGCTGGTCGAGCGCGACGTCGCGGCGACCCGGCACACCCGGCGGCTCGCCCAGATCGACGCGGCGGAGCGGGGGCTCTGCTTCGGCCGGCTGGACCTCAGCGACGGCGAGCGCTACCACATCGGCCGGATCGGCATCCACGACGACACCGGCGAGGACTACGAGCCGCTGCTGCTGGACTGGCGCGCCCCCGCCGCCCGCCCCTTCTACGTCGCCACGGGCGCGTCCCGGCACGGCGTACGGCGGCGCAGGCACATCTCCACCAAGGGCCGCACGGTCACCTCCATCAGCGACGAGACCCTCGACTTCACCTCGGCCGACCCCGAGGCCCTGACCGGCGAGGCGGCCCTGCTCGCCGCGCTGACGGCGGGCCGTACCGGGCGGATGAGCGACATCGTGGAGACCATCCAGGCCGAGCAGGACGAGATCATCAGGTCCTCCCACCGGGGCGTGCTCGTGGTGCAGGGCGGCGCGGGCACCGGCAAGACCGTGGTGGCCCTGCACCGCGCGGCCTACCTGCTCTACACCCACCGCGACCTGCTGGAACGGCGGGGCGTACTGATCGTCGGCCCCAACGCGACCTTCCTGCGCTACATCGGCGAGGTGCTGCCCTCGCTGGGCGAGACCGGCGTGCTGCTGGCCACCGTCGGCGAACTGTTCCCCGGGGTGAGCGGCGACCGGCCGGAGCCGCCCGCCGTGGCCGAGGTCAAGGGCCGCCCGCAGATGGCGGACGTGCTCGCCGCCGCCGTACGCGACCGGCAGTGGGCCCCGGACGACGACCTCACCGTCATGCACGACGATCGGGCGCTGACCCTGTCGCCCGGAATCTGCGCCCGCATCCGCGAGCGGGTGCGGGCCACCAGGCTGCTGCACAACGAGGCGCGCCCGCTGGTGGTCAAGGCCGTGGCGGACGTGCTCACCCGGCAGTACGCGGCCCGGCTGGGCGAGGGCATCGAGGGCGGTGACGACCTGCTCGACGACGACGACCTCAAACTGATCCGCAAGGAGCTGCTCGAAGAGAACCGCGAGGTCTGGGCGGTGATCGACCGGCTGTGGCCGGTGCTGACCCCGCAGCGGCTGCTGGAGGACCTGTTCGCCTCCCCCGAACGGCTGGCCGCCGCCGCCCCCGGCCTCCCCGGCCGCGATCTGCTGGCCCGCGAGCCCGGCGGCGGCTGGACCGCCGCCGACGTGCCGCTGCTGGACGAGGCCGCCGAACTTCTCGGCCGCGACGAACGCGCGGCCAGGGCCGCCGAGGCCGCCGAGCGGCGCGAGCGGGTCGCCTACGCGCAGGGCGTCCTGGACATCTCGGAGGGCTCGCGCTCGATGGACGTGGACACCGCCGGCGAGGCCGAGATGCTGTCGGCCGCCGACGTGATCGACGCCGAGCGGTTCGCCGAGCGGCACGAGGAGGGCGACCGGCGCGGCGTGGCCGAGCGGGCGGCGGCCGACCGCACCTGGACCTTCGGGCACGTCATCGTGGACGAGGCCCAGGAGCTCTCGCAGATGGCCTGGCGGATGCTGATGCGCCGGATCCCCACCAGGTGGATGACCCTGGTCGGCGACATCGCCCAGACCGGCCACCCGGCCGGGGCGACGTCCTGGCGGTCGGCGCTCGCCCCCTACGTCGGCGACCGGTGGGTGCTGAGCACGCTCAACGTCAACTACCGGATGCCGGCCGAGGTCATGGACGTGGCGGCGGGCGTGCTCGCCATGCTCGACCCGGACCTGACCGTGCCGCGTTCGGTACGCGAGACCGGCGAGCCCCCCTGGCAGACCCGGACGCGTGACCTGGCCGCGCTGGCCGCCCAGGAGGCGGCCCTGGTCGGCGAGGGCAGGCTGGCGGTCCTGGTGCCCACGTCCAGGCTGGGCGAGGCGCGCGAGCAGATCCTCGGCGACCGCACCGGCGACCCCGACCTGGGAAACCGGGTGGTGGTGCTGGACGTGAGCGGGGCCAAGGGCCTGGAGTTCGACTCGGTGCTGGTAGTGGACCCGGCGCGGATCGTCGCCGAGTCGGCGCGCGGCCTTTCCGACCTCTACGTCGCGCTCACCAGGACCACCCGCCGCCTCGGGGTCGCCCACGACGGCGACCTTCCCGCGCCGCTGGCCGGGCTGCGGGCCCGCCCGTAGCCTCCCGCGCGGCCGTGGACGAGCCGGATGTTACGTGAGACATTGCGCTGGCTCCCTCGTCAGCACAGTCCCGGGAGGAAACGCATGTCTCACGAACGACGGCGGGCCGGTTCAGCCTGCGTGCCGATGGCGCTGGCCATCGGCATCGCGCTGAGCCCGCCCGCGTCGGCGGCGGCCGGACCCACCGTCACGGTCGAGAACGGGCGCACCCAGCCGGTGTTCTCCTACGCCGACGCGATCCGCGAGCACGTCTACGTCGAGTCCCCGCTCGACGGCGACGGCGACGGCGAAAAGGACCGGGTCAGGGTGGACATCATCCGGCCCAGGGAGTCCGGGCCGCGGCTGAAGGTCCCGGTGATCATCGACGAGAGCCCGTACTACGACAACTCCGGGCGCGGCAACGAGTCCGAGCGCAAACTGTACGACGCCGCGGGCGAGGTGGCCCGGTTCCCCCTGTTCTACGACAACTACTTCGTCCCCCGCGGCTACGCCGTGCTCAACGTCGACATGGCCGGCACCACCCGGTCCGACGGCTGCCCGGACGCAGGCGGCCGGTCCGACGTGCTCGGCGGCAAGGCCGTCATCGACTGGCTGAACGGCCGCGCCCGCGCCTACCGCGCCGACGGCACCCCTGCCGCCGCCACCTGGACCAACGGCGACGCCGCCATGATCGGCAAGTCCTACGACGGCACCCTGGCCAACGCGGTCGCGGCCACCGGCGTGGAGGGCCTGAAGACCATCGTGCCGATCTCCGCGATCAGCTCGTGGTACCGCTACCAGCGGATGAACGGCGTCGTCTACACCTACGACTACATGTCCTGGCTGGCCGACTACGTGGACACCGACCCGCCGGCCAAGTGCGCCGCCGTACGCGCGCGGCTGGACGCCGAGGACGGCGACACGACCGGCGACTACAACGCGTTCTGGAAGGAACGCGACTACCTGGCCGGCTCGCTCGCCGCCGCGCGGAACGTCCGGGCCGGCGTCTTCGCCGTCCACACCGCCAACGACCTCAACGTCAAACCCGACCACTTCGCCACCTGGTGGCGGGCGCTGGCCAGGTACGGGGTGCCGCGCAAGCTGTGGGTCGGGCAGTACCACCACGTGGACCCCTTCGACTTCCGCCGCGACGCCTGGGTGGACACCCTGCACCGCTGGTTCGACCACTGGCTGTACCGCGTGCCGAACGGCATCATGCGCGAGCCCCGCGCCGACGTGCAGACCGGCCCGGACACCTGGATCACCCAGCGGGACTGGCCCGCCCCCGACGCGATCAGGGTGCCGCTGCGCCCCGGGCCCGGCGGCACGCTCGGCCTGCGGCCCGCCCGGCGCGGCGCGCAGGCGTCCTTCACCGACATCGCCCAGCCCGAGGACGTCATGGTCGCCGACGCGGGCACCCCCGCGCCCGGCCGGCTGGCGTTCGTCACCGGCGAACTGCCGCTGGACTTACGCCTGTCCGGCACACCCCACGTCGATCTGCGGCTCAAGCTGGACCGGCCGACCGCCAACCTGACCGCGCTGCTCGTGGACTACGGCGCCGGCCCCCGGGTGGACTGGCGGCGCGGCCAGGGCATCACCACGGTCGCCGAGGAGAGCTGCCACGGTGAGGCCGCCGGGCCCGACGACGGCTGCTACCGCAGGACGGTCACCAACACCGCCGAACGCCCCGTGGAGGTCATCGCCAGGGGCTGGATCGACGCCCAGAACCGGCACTCGGCGAGCCGTCCCGCCCCGCTGCGGCCCGGCGTGTACGCGGACGTCCGCTGGGACACCCTCCCGCACGACTACGTCTTCCGGAAGGGACACCGGCTGGGCCTGGTCATCGCGGGCACCGACCGTGACTTCAGCCAGGAGGCCGCGACCGGCGCGACCGTGACGCTCGACCTGTCCAGGAGCGAGGTCCACGTCCCGCTGGTGATGCCCGGCAGCCTGACCGCCCCCGACCTGCCCGAACGGCAGGACGACTGGCGCGGGCCGTCCTACGTCCCGCTGCCCGTACCGGAGCCGCGCCTGCACTGAGAACCGGGCCGTATCCGATCACTGAGCCCGCCCGCGCGGGTTCCCGCCGGAAAATCTCCGGGTAGGCCCGTCGGAGTCACCGCCGCCCGGACGATGGAGGGGTGTGGAACGACCAGCGGGTGTGGAGCCTGACCCGGCGCTGGCGCTGCTCGACATGTACGACGCGGCGCTGCCCGAGGTCTATGGCTACCTGCTCGCCCGGTGCGGACAGCGGTCGCTGGCCGAGGAATTGACGGCGGAGACCTTCCTGGCCGCCGTGGAGGCCCTGCGCCGCAGGCCGCCGCCGGGCGGGCTCAGCACGGCGTGGCTGGTCGGCGTGGCCAGGCACAAGCTCATCGACCACTGGCGCAGGGCCGAGCGCGAGGAGCGCGGCCTGCGCCTGGCCGGGGGCCTGCGGTCCGGCGACGTCGAGGACCCCTGGGACGTACGGCTGGACGCCCTGCTGGCCCGCGAGGTGCTGATGGACCTCGCCGGGCACCACAGGGCCGCGCTGACCCTGCGCTACCTCGACGGGCTCTCGGTGCCCGAGGTCGCGAAGGTCATGGGCCGTACCGTGCACGCGACGGAGGCGTTGCTGGTGAGGGCCCGCCGGGCGTTCCGCGCCGGATACGAGGAGTCCTTCGGGGGGAAGGGGGACCGCGATGGCTGATCCGTTCGAGGTCCTCCGCGAGCCCGCCCGGCGGGTGGACCCCGACCCGGGGTTCGCCGCGCGGCTGCGGGCCCGGCTGGAGCGGGCCGTGCTCGACCCCGCGGAGGCGTGGAGAGGAGAACGCATGAGCATCACCGGTACGACACTGCGGCACGGCGACATCGGACACGCCTCGCTGTGGACCCCGGACGTGGGCCGCGCGGCGGGCTTCTACGGCGAGGTACTGGGCTGGCGGTACGCCCCCGGCGGGCCGCCGCAGGGCCGGCAGGTGGAGGAGGTCGCCCCGCACTTCGGGATGTGGGAGGGGGAGGAGCCCGCCTCGGTGTTCCTGGCCTACGTGGTGGACGACCTGGCCGAGGCCGTCCGCAGGATCGAGGCGGGCGGCGGGCGGGCGCAGCCGCCGACCGTGGAGCCGTACGGAGTGATCGCCCGCTGCCGGGACGACCAGGGCCTGCCGTTCGCCGTGTACGAGCCGCGGCCCGAGGCGCCGCCCGCCCCGGAAGGGCCGCGCGGCGGCGACCTCGCCTACGTCACCATCGAGGTGCCCTCCTCGGCGGCGGCCAGGGCGTTCTACGGGTCGGTGCTGGGCTGGGAGTTCACTCCCGGATCGATCCCCGACGGATGGGGGGTCCGCCGCGGCGGCGCGGAGATCCACCCGATGACCGGCATGTCGGGCGGGGCCGAGCGCGCCGCCGTGATTCCGATGTACGCGGTGGACGACATCCGGGCGGCCGTGGCCAAGGTGCGCGAACTCGGCGGCACCGCCGAGGAACCGCAGGCCAAGCCGTACGGCCGGCTCGCCGAATGCGCCGATGACCAGGGCACGCGCTTCTACCTGGGGGAGCTGGGACCGGCCTGACCCCCCGGCGCGGCCGATAACCGTTGGGAAGTGCCCCCCGGGCTTGCCTATCCTTGCTGGAGACGGCCGCGCCGCCGGCGGCCGGGAAAGCGACCATGGGGCCTTCTTCGTGACATCTCCGCTCGATGAGCTGCGTGCTCGCCTGCCTGAGCTGACCCTGCGCGACCAGCGGCGGCTTCGCCGCAGGCTGGAGGGCGCGCGCAAGGTGCGCAACCGCGCCGCCCAGCAGAAGATCGCGACGGAGATCGCGGCCGAGGTGACGGCGGCCGAGTCGCGCGTCGCGGCGCGCCGCTCGGCCGTGCCCGAGATCACCTACCCCGAGGCCCTGCCGGTCAGCGCCCGCCGCGACGACATCCTCGCGGCGATCCGCGACCACCAGGTCGTGATCGTCGCGGGGGAGACCGGCTCGGGCAAGACCACCCAGCTCCCCAAGATGTGCCTGGAGCTGGGCCGCGGGGTCAACGGGCTGATCGGGCACACCCAGCCCCGCAGGATCGCCGCGCGCACGGTGGCCGAGCGGATCGCCGAGGAGCTGGGCGGGGAGGTCGGCCACGCGGTCGGCTACAAGGTGCGGTTCACCGACCATGTGGCCGACCAGACGCTGGTCAAGGTGATGACCGACGGCATCCTGCTGGCCGAGTTGCAGGGCGACCGGATGCTCGACCAGTACGACACGCTGATCATCGACGAGGCGCACGAGCGCAGCCTCAACGTCGACTTCATCCTCGGCTACCTCAAACAGTTGCTGCCCAGGCGGCCCGACCTCAAGGTGATCATCACCTCCGCCACGATCGACCCCGAGCGCTTCTCCCGCCACTTCGGCGACGCGCCGATCGTCGAGGTCTCCGGCCGCACCTATCCGGTCGAGGTGCGGTACCGGCCGCTCGACGACGACCAGGACGACCAGATCTCCGCCATCTCCGCGGCGCTCGACGAACTGTGCGCCGAAGGCCCCGGCGACATCCTGGTCTTCCTCAGCGGCGAGCGCGAGATCCGCGACACCGCCGACGCCCTGGCCAAACAGAACCTCAAGAACACCGAGATCCTGCCGCTGTACGCCCGGCTGTCGGCCGCCGAGCAGCACCGGGTGTTCCAGCGCCACGCGGGCCGGCGCGTCGTGCTGTCCACCAACGTGGCCGAGACCTCGCTCACCGTCCCCGGCATCAAGTACGTCGTCGATCCCGGCTTCGCCCGGATCTCCCGCTACAGCCACCGGACCAAGGTGCAGCGGCTGCCCATCGAGGCGATCTCCCAGGCGTCGGCCAACCAGCGCAAGGGCCGCTGCGGCCGGGTCTCCGACGGCATCTGCATCCGCCTGTACGCCGAAGACGACTTCCTGAGCCGCCCGGAGTTCACCGACCCGGAGATCCTGCGCACCAACCTGGCGTCGGTCATCCTGCAGATGACCTCCATCGGGCTGGGCGACATATCGGCCTTCCCGTTCGTCGATCCGCCGGACCAGCGCCAGGTCAAGGACGGCGTCAACCTGCTGCGCGAGCTGGGCGCCTTCGACGAGGCCAGGCGGATCACCCCGCTCGGCCGCAGACTGGCCGCACTGCCGGTGGACCCGCGGCTGGCCCGCATGGTGATCGAGGCCGACCACAACGGCTGCGTCCGTGAGGTCATGGTGATCGCCGCCGCGCTGTCCATCCAGGACCCGCGCGAACGCCCCTCGGACAAGCAACAGGCCGCCGACGAGAAGCACCGCCGGTTCGCCGACAAGGAATCCGACTTTCTCACCTACCTCAACCTCTGGCGGCACCTCCAGGAACAGCAGAAGGAGCTGTCCTCCAGCCAGTTCCGCCGCACCTGCAAGGCCGACTTCCTCAACTACCTGCGGGTCCGCGAGTGGCAGGACGTCTACGGCCAGCTCCGGCAGATGTCCAAGTCGCTGGGCGTCACCCTGAACAGCACCCCCGGCGACGAACAGAAGATCCACATCTCGCTGCTCGCCGGCCTGCTCTCCCACCTCGGCGTCAAGGACCTCGACAAGCGCCCGCCCCAGGAGGGCCAGCGCCGCCCGCTCACCGAGTACATCGGCGCGCGCAACGCCCGGTTCGCTATCTTCCCCGGCTCGGCGCTGGCCAAGAAGCAGCCGCAGTGGGTGATGTCCGCCGAGCTGGTGGAGACCTCCCGGCTCTGGGCCAGGGTCAACGCCAAGATCGAGCCGGAGTGGGTCGAGCCGCTGGCCCAGCACCTGGTCAAGCGCACCTACTCCGAGCCGCACTGGGAGAAGTCCCAGGGCGCGGTGATGGCCTACGAGAAGGTCACCCTGTACGGCGTGCCGATCGTCGCGCAGCGCAAGATCAACTACGGCCGCGTCGATCCCGAGCTGTGCCGCGAGCTGTTCATCCGGCACGCCCTGGTGGAGGGCGACTGGGAGACCCACCACGCCTTCTTCCGGGACAACCGCAAGCTGCTCGCCGAGGTGGAGGAGCTGGAGGAGCGGGCCAGGCGGCGCGACATCCTGGTCGACGACGAGACCCTGTTCGACTTCTACGACCAGCGGGTCGGCGCGGACGTCGTCTCCGCCCGCCACTTCGACGCCTGGTGGAAGCAGGCCAGACAGGACGACCCCGACCTGCTCAACTTCGAGAAGTCGATGCTGATCAGCGAGCGGGCCGGCGAGGTCAGCGAACAGGACTACCCCGACGTCTGGCGGCAGGGCGCCCTGCGGTTCCCGCTGACCTACCAGTTCGAGCCGGGGGCCGACGCCGACGGCGTGACCGCGCACATCCCGATCTCGCTGCTCAACCAGGTCTCCCCGGACGGCTTCGACTGGCAGATCCCCGGCCTGCGCGCCGAGCTGGTCACCGCGCTGATCCGCGCGCTGCCCAAGGTGCTGCGGCGCAACTTCGTGCCCGCGCCGGAGTTCGCCCGGCGGGTGCTCGAACGCGCGCGGCCCCGTGAGGAGCCGCTGCTCACCGTGCTGTCCCGGGAACTGCACGAGATGACGGGGGTCGCCCTGGCCCCCGGCGACTGGAACCTCGCCCAGGTGCCGGACCACCTGAAGATCACCTTCCGGGTGGTGGAGGGCAAGCGCACCCTCGCCGAGGAAAAGGACCTCGCCGCGCTCAAACGCCGGCTGGCCCCCCGGCTGCGGGCCACGCTGTCGCGAGCGGGCGGCGGCCTGGAGCGCACCGGGCTGCGCGACTGGAACGACCTCGGCACCCTGCCCAAGACCTTCGAGCAGCGCCGGATGAAGGCCTACCCGGCGCTCGCCGACGAGGGCGGAAGCGTCGCGGTGCGGCTGTTCGAGACCGAGGCCGAGCAGCGCCGCGCGATGTGGACCGGCACCCGCCGCCTGGTGCTGCTGGGCAGCCCGTCACCGGCCAAGTGGGTGCTCGGGCAGCTCGGCAACCAGCAGAAACTGATGCTCAGCCGCAGCCCGCACGCCGGAGCGGCGGCGTTGTTCGACGACTGCGTGGACTGCGCCGCCGACCGGCTCATCGCCGACGCCGGCGGGCCCGCCTGGGACGAGGCGGCCTTCGCCCGGGTGCGCGAGCACGTGCGGGCCGGGTTGTTCGACGTGACCCTCGATGTGGTGACCAAGGTCGAGGGCATTCTCGGGGTCTGGCACGACGTGACGATGACACTGGGGTCGATGCGCTCGGGGGCCGCGGTGGAGGATGTCAGGGACCAGGTCGGCAGGCTCGTCCACCCGGGCTTCGTCACCGCCACCGGCCTGCGCCGCCTGCCCGACCTCAACCGCTACCTGCGCGCCGCCCAGCGCCGCCTGGCCAAGCTCCCCGACGACCCGTTCCGCGACGAGGACTGGATGCTCACCGTCCACCGCGTCGAGGACGACTACCACGACCTGCTCGACTCGCTCACGGCCGACCGGCGCGGCGACGACGACGTGACCGAGATCCGCTGGATGATCGAGGAACTACGGGTCAGCTTCTTCGCCCAGACCCTCGGCACGCCCTACCCGGTGTCGGAAAAACGCATCCGCAAGGCCATGGACAAGATCATTTGAAGATCGACGTCTCCAGCTCGATGCCGATCGGCTCGGGCAGGCGGATCGGTGTGCCGAAGGGGACCTTGGAGATGACACTGTAGGCGCCGTCCCTGATGTCACTGAAGATGGTGACCGAAGGCTGGGTGTCCTCGGGGTCGATCAACAGGTACAGCGGGACCCTGCCGAGGGCGAACAACCGCAGCTTTTGCTCGCGATCCGCCTTGATGCTGCTGGGGGAGACCACCTCGGCGACCATGATCAGCCACGACGAGACCAGCTCGCTGTCGCCCCACTGGGGACAATCCACCGGGGCTATCACGAAGTCGGGCTCCAGGGAATCGCGGGGACCTTCGATACAGACGCCGCAGTGGCCGGGGAACGCCTCCCAGCCCTTGTCGGAGGCGATCGGATCCATGACCCGGAACAGGGCGGCGATACGCCGACCGTGCTTGGTGGTGCCGGCGGGACTCACGATGAGCTTTCCTGCAATGATCTCGGCCCGTAGCCGGGGAAGCGGGGGGAGAGCGCCGAGGAGTTCTCTCGGTGTGGCGGGAAGCCGCCGGTCGTCGCCAGGGACGAACGTGGTGTGCGGCAGGGGCGGGGGGGCCGGTGGCTGCGGCTCCACCAGTGGCTCCCAGGGGTCGTCGTAGTGGGTCTCCTGGCTCTCTTCCGACTCTTCTCCCGCCGTTTCCACGGCTTCTACCGCCTCCACCGCCTCCTCTTCTGCCGGGTCCTCGGTGATGACCTTCGCGGCACGACGAACCTTCGTTATGACCATGGCTCTATCCCTTCGTGGTCGAACGGACACGTTGAGTATCGCATGCCGAGCCCTGGCGCGCTGGCCGTTAGGGTGTTCGAATGCGGGAGATACGGGCGCTGGTGTTCGACGTGGGCGAGACGCTGATCGACGAGTCGCGGCTGTGGGCGCGGTGGGCCGATCGGCTCGGCGTGCCCACGCTGACGCTGATGGGGCTGATCGGCGGGATGGCGGCGCTCGGCCGGTCGCAGATGGACGCGCTGCGGCTGGTGCGCCCGGACTTCGACCTTTTGGCCGAGTCCGCCGCGTGGCGCGCCGAAGACCCCACCGGCCTGCGGGAGAACTTCGACGCCGACGACCTCTACCCCGACGTGCGGCGGGCGCTCGGCGCGCTGCGCGCCGCCGGATACCAGGTGGTGCTGGCGGGCAACCAGCCGCCGCAGGCCGCCGGGGCGCTGGCCGCGATGGACCTCCCGGTGGACGCCATCCACACCTCGGCCGAGTGGGGGGTCGAAAAGCCCGATCCCGCGTTCTTCGCCAAGGTGGCCTCGGTGGTGGGCCGCGAGCCCGCCCAGATCCTCTACGTCGGCGACCGGCTGGACAACGACGTGCTGCCCGCCCGCGCGGCCGGGATGCGCACGGCGCTGCTGCGCCGCGGGCCGTGGGGGTTCCTGCACGCGGCCCGGCCGGAGGCCGATCAGGCCGACGTCGTGATCGGCGGGCTGGACGAGCTGGTCGCCCTCCTACACCCCAGGGTGTAGCCCGACCGCCCACCGTGGGCTGATGCCCCGCCCGGTGGTCCACCGCGATGCTGAGAGGCGTGCAAGCCGGCGCCCGGCCGCGAGCCTCGCGGGAGCGCGGTGCCGGGTGATCCTCCGAAGAAGGGGCGTCTGATGACGGCAGCGGCCGGGTCCACGCGTACGGCAGGGCGGGCGGGGGCGGTGCTGACCTCCCTGCGGGTCGCCGTGGCGCTGCACGGGCTGTCCATCTTGGTGCAGGCGGTGACCGCGGGGCAGATGATCGGCGGGGCGGACATGCGCGGCCTGCACGGCACCGGGGCCGCGGCGGTCCATGTGCTGGGTCTCGTGCAGCTCGTTCTGGCGGTCGTGTACTGGCGTGCGGGACGCGGGCCGGGGTGGCCTGCGGCGGCGAGCCTGGTGCTGTTCCTGCTGGGGTTCGGCCAGTCGATGACCGGCGGGATGGGCGCCGCGGCGACGCACGTGCCGCTCGGCCTGCTCACCTTCGGGGTCGCCGTGGCCATCCTGGTCGTGGTGTTCCGGCCGGTCCGGGCGAGCTGAGCCGCTGGACGGCGGTACGGCGTGCGGGCCCCCGCGGTCCCGCGCGCCGTGCCCGCTGTCACATGTCGATCGGATGCCGGGCCCCGCACGCGGCGCGCCCCCCACGGCCGTGCCGCGTGCGGGTGGAGTCCGCGTGGCCGCGCGGGCTCCGTGCCCTCCCGGTGAAGCGGTGTCAGCCCTTGGCCGCGGCCGGCGCCGCGCCCGCGGCGAGGTCGACGTCGCGGGTCTCGGGCGCGATGGCCAGGCCCGCGACGGTGAGCACGAGCGCGGCCAGGACGTACAGCGAGATGGCCACGGTGCCGCCGGTCGCCTCCAGCAGGGCCAGGGCGATGCTCGGCGCGAGCGCCCCGCCCAGCACGCCCGCGATCTGGTATCCCATCGAGGCCCCGCTGTAGCGCAGCCGGGTGCTGAACAGTTCGGCGATGAACGCGGCCTGCGGGCCGTACATCGCGGCGTGGGCGATCAGGCCGACGATGGCCGCAAGCGTGATCAGCAGCGGTGACCGGGTGTCCAGCAGCGGGAAGAAGGCGAAGATCCAGGCTCCGGCGGCCAGCGTGCCCGCCAGGTAGATCGGGCGCCTGCCGTACCTGTCCGACAGCGCGCCGAACAGCGGGATCAGCACGAGCTGGACCGCCGAGCCGAGGAGCACGGCGTTGAGGCCGACCGAGCGCGGCAGGCCGTGCTCGTTGGCCACGTACTGGACGATGAACAGGGCGAAGGTGTAGAAGGCGACGTCCACGCCGATCCGCGCGCCGATCGCCGACAGCAGCGCCCTGGGGTGGGCGCGCAGCACGTCCAGCACCGGCATCCTGGCCTTCGCGCCGGCCTGCTCGACGGCCGCGAACAGCGGCGACTCGGCGATTCGCAGCCGGATCCACAGCCCCACGATGACCAGCGCGCCGGAGAGCAGGAACGGGACGCGCCAGCCCCAGGCCAGGAACGCCTCCTCCGGGAGGGTCACCGACATCAGCCCCAGCGTCGCGGCGGCGAGCAGGTTGCCGGCCGGGACGCCGACCTGAGGCCAGCTCGCGTTGAAGCCGCGCCTGCGCGGGTCGCCGTGCTCGATGGACATCAGCACCGCCCCGCCCCACTCCCCGCCGAGGCCGAGCCCCTGCAGGAAGCGCAGGATGACCAGTAGCAGCGGGGCCGCGACGCCGATCGAGGCGTAGCCGGGCAGCACGCCGATCAGCACCGTGGCGATCCCCATCAGCAGCAGCGTGATGACGAGGATGTTCTTGCGCCCCACGCGGTCGCCGAAGTGGCCGAACACGATGCCGCCGACCGGGCGGGCGACGAAGCCCACGGCGAAGGTGGCGAACGCCAGGAACGTCCCCGCGAGCGGGTCGAACGTGGGGAAGAACAGCTTGTTGAAGACGAGCGTGGCCGCCGTTCCGTACAGGAAGAAGTCGTACCACTCCAGTGAGGTGCCGATGAGGCCGGCGACGATCACACGCCGTGCCTGGGACTGAGGGCCGGTCATCGTGTGCTCCGCTCCTTCTGCGGGAGATTTCCCTCAACATAAGGATTGTTCAACAATTCGACAAGAGGTTTGTGGAATGATTTCTTGGCTGCATGGAGCAAGTCACGGCGCTGGAGCACGACCGCGAGCGCCTGGGCCGCAGCAGCACGGCCGAGAAGGTCGCCGACATCCTGCGGGAGCGGATCGCCGAGGGGTTCTTCACACCCGGGGAGCGATTGTCGGAGATGGAGATCGGCAAGGCGCTCGGCGTCTCCCGCAACACGCTGCGGGAGGCGTTCCGGCTGCTCTCCCACGAGCGGCTGCTCACCCACCGGCTCAACCGGGGGGTGTTCGTCAGGGTCCTTTCCGCCGAAGACGTGTCCGACCTCTACCGGGTGCGGCGGGTGATCGAGGGCGCCGCCGTACGGCGGGCCACCCCCGAGGGCCTGGCCGCGCTGCGCGAGGCGCTCGCGGAGGGCGATCGGGCGGTCCGGGAGAGCCGCTGGCGCGACGTCGGCACCGCCAACCTCCGCTTCCACCAGGCCCTCGCCAAGATGAACGGCAGCAAGCGGCTCGATGACCTGATGCGCCAGCTGCTGGCCGAGCTGCGCCTGGTCTTCCACGTGATGATCGACCCGCGACTGTTCCACGGCCCGTTCGTGCCCCGGAACAAGGACCTGGTCGCGCTGCTGGAGGCGGGCGACTACGACCGGGCCGAGCGCGAGCTGGATATCTACCTCGACGACGCCGAGGCGATGCTGATCGAGGCGTTCGGCCGCGCCCGCGCGGGCGGGGCCTGAACCGGATCACGGCCGCGAATTTCCCCGGAGGCGGACGGCCGCATACCGCGGCCGGGGAACAGCACGAGGATGAGCGCAGTGCCGCCCGACGGGCTGACCGCGAGCCGCCCGGCGCAGGAGCTGATCAGGCGGCAGCTCGACCGGCTGCGCGGCGACATGCGCCGCGACGCCGTGACCAGCGCGACCGTCTGCGAGCTGGCGGCCAGGATGGGGATACGCCCGGCGGACGCCTCGGAATACCTCTCCGGGCTGTCCCGGGAGAGCGGCGTGGACGTGCTGGAGGTCGCCCTGTCGATGCGCGGCGGCGACCCGCCTCCGGTCCCCGAGGAGGCCAAGGTCGGCGTTCCTGAGTGGATCCGCGTCGCGCTCCAGGTCCCGCACGTGTCGGCCTGCTACCTCGTGCCGATCCACGACCGGGCGGGCCGGGTGATCGACTTCTACTACGCCGCGATGAGCCCGGGCGCGACGGACGTGACGGGGCGGTCCGCCGAGCGGCTCACCGGGCACCGGCTGATCGTGCGCAACCCCGGGGTCGTGCGCTCCTCGCTGTACGACGAGTACGTGCGCGTGATGGAGACGGGGGAGCCCATGCACCGCGGGCCGTTCGAGTACGTCGAGGTGCTGGGGGACCGGCTGTGGCCGGCCTCGCTCACCGCGCGGGCGGTACGGGCGGGCGACGGCCTGCTCGCCTCCTGGCGCGCCCACGACGACGAGGAGCGGCTGGTGTCCGGCTGGGAGCGGGCGCAGCGCATCGCCGAACTCGGCTGGGGCGAGTGGAACCTGGCGACCGGCAAGGTCCGCTGGACCCGCCAGATGTACGAGATCTTCGGCAGGGAGGACGGCGAGGGCCCGATGCCCATCGAGGTCTTCCCCGGCAAGGTCGTGCCCGAGGACCAGGCCGTGGTCGATGAGGGGCTGCGCACGCTGCTGGAGTACCGCGAGGCCGCCGAGACCGAGTTCCGGGCCATGCACCGGCACGGTGTCAGGCACATCCGGATGGTGAGCGAGCCGGTCCTGGACAGCGCGGGCGTGCTGATCGCGATCAGGGTGCTGGCCATCGACATCACCGCGAGCCGCCGCCGCGAACGCGCGCTGGCCGCCGCGCACAGCCGGGCCACGCAGGCGCGCAGGCAGGCCGCGGAGGAGCAGCGGGTGGCCGCCCGGCTCCAGGACACCCTCCTGCCGCTGCGCCGCGGCACGCTGGACCTTCCCGGGTTGCGCGTCGGCCTGCGCTACTACCCCGGCGAGGAGGTCGATCGGCTCGGCGGCGACTGGTACAAGGCGCGGGCGCTGCCCGACGGCCGGGTGCTGCTCGCCATCGGCGACGCGATGGGCCACGGCCTGACCGCGGCCAGCCTGATGGCGCAGATGCGCAGCGGCCTGGCCGGGCTGGCCTACACGGGCGCCCCGGCCGACCGGCTCGCCACCTGGCTGAACGAGCTGATCTACCACGGCAGCAGCGCCATCACGGTCACCGGCACCGCGATCATCGGGCACTTCGACGCCGAGACCCGCGAACTGGCCTGGATCTGCGCGGGACACCCCGCGCCGGTGCTGGTCAGGGACGGCACGGCCACCCTGCTCCAGGTACGGCCCGGGCCGATCATGGGCGCGATGGAGTCGCTCTCCTACACACTGGAGACGACACCGCTGCGGCGCGGCGACCTGGTGCTCCTCTACACCGACGGGGTCGTCGAGCGGCGCGGGCGCGACATCGAGGAGGGGTTCGAGGCGCTGCTGGCGGCGGCCCATGGCGCCGGGGCCGACGAGGACCCGGAGCGCGTCCTGGACCGCGTCCTGGCCGAGCTGCGCGACGAGCGCAGCGACGACGACGTCTGCGTCCTGGCCGTGCGCGTGCTGTGATCAGGGCGCCTCGGTGCGCGGGCGGTAGCGCCCGGCCAGTCGGGCGAGCTTCAGGCTGAGGTGCAGGGTCAGCCGTTCGCCGCCGTCCTTGAGGTCCGCGCCGGTCAGCTCCGAGACGCGCTGCAGCCGGTAGTACAGCGAGGTGCGGTGCAGGCGCAGCGTGCGCGAGGTGGCGACCGCGCTGCCGGCGAGGTCCAGGTAGGTCTCCAGGGTCTCCAGCAGCGGAAGGTGGGCGTCGTCGGCGAGCAGTGCCTCCAGCCCCGGGTGCAGCCCGAACGTCCCCGGCGGGAACTGCGTGAGCAGCCGGTAGACGCCGAGCCCGGCCCACTCCACCGTCCGGCCCAGCCCGGCGATCCGCAGCGCGGCCTCCGCGGCCTGGGCCGCCTCCAGGTAGGACCCCGCCGCCAGGTGCAGCGCGGGCCGCGGCCTGCCCACCCCGATGACGAC
>NZ_POUA01000106.1 GCF_003236385.1 Spongiactinospora gelatinilytica | reverse complement strand
GGGTGGGGATGGCGGAAGGCCGCCCGCGGGAGCGGGCGGCCTTCCGGGGTCGAGGTCAGGGCTTGGCGAGCAGGGAGCGCAGGACGTACTGCATGATGCCGCCGTGCCGGTAGTAGTCGGCCTCGCCCGGGGTGTCGATGCGGACCACCGCGTCGAACTCCGTGTCGCCGGCGCGGACCTTGACCGTGCGCGGGATACCGCCCTCGTTCAGTTCCTCGACGCCGGTGATGTCGAAGGTCTCCTCGCCGGTCAGGCCGAGCGAGGCCACCGAGGCGCCCTCGGGGAACTGCAACGGCAGCACGCCCATGCCGATCAGGTTGGAGCGGTGGATGCGCTCGTAGGACTCGGCGATGACGGCCCGCACGCCGAGCAGCGCGGTGCCCTTGGCGGCCCAGTCACGCGAGGAGCCCGAGCCGTACTCCTTGCCCGCCAGCACCACCAGCGGCACGCCGCCGGCCTGGTAGTTGACCGAGGCGTCGTAGATGGTGGCGACCGGCCCGCCGTCGGCCGTGAAGTCGCGGGTCCAGCCGCCCTCGGTGCCGGGGGCGAGCTGGTTGCGCAGGCGGATGTTGGCGAACGTGCCGCGGATCATGACCTCGTGGTTGCCCCGGCGCGAGCCGTAGGAGTTGAAGTCCTTGACCGCCACGCCCTTGTCGCGGAGGTACTGTCCGGCCGGGGAGTCGGCCTTGATGGACCCGGCCGGGGAGATGTGGTCGGTGGTGACCGAGTCGCCGAGCAGGGCCAGCACCCTGGCGCCGGCGATGTCGGTGACCGGCACCGGCTCCGGCGGCATGCCGTCGAAGTAGGGGGCCTTGCGCGCGTACGTCGACTCGGGATCCCACTCGAAGGTGTCGCCGGTGGGGATCGGCAGCGAGCGCCACGTCTCGTCGCCCTTGAAGACGTCGGCGTAGTCGCGCTTGAACATGTCCTGGCCGATCGAGGAGTTGACGACCTCGGTCACCGCCTCGGGGTCCGGCCAGATGTCGGCGAGGTAGACCGGCTTGCCGTCGGTGCCGAGGCCCAGCGGCTCGTTGTTGAGGTCGAGGTCCATCGTGCCGGCCAGCGCGTAGGCGACCACCAGCGGCGGTGAGGCCAGGTAGTTCATCTTGACGTCGGGGTTGATCCGGCCCTCGAAGTTGCGGTTGCCGGAGAGTACGGCGGTGACCGCGAGGTCGCCGGCCTGCACCGCGGCGGAGATCTCCTCCGGCAGCGGGCCGGAGTTGCCGATGCAGGTGGTGCAGCCGTAGCCGACCAGGTTGAAGCCCAGCTTGTCCAGGTACGGCTGGAGCCCCGACCGCTCGAAGTAGCCCGTCACCACCTGGGAACCGGGGGCGAGCGAGGTCTTCACCCACGGCTTGCTGGACAGGCCCGCGTCCACGGCGTTCTTGGCGAGCAGCGCCGCGCCGAGCATCACGTACGGGTTGGAGGTGTTGGTGCAGGAGGTGATCGCGGCGATCACCACGGCCCCGTGGTCGATCTCGAAGGCGCCGCGCTCGGCCGACTCGGCCGGCGTGGGCTTGTGCGGCCTGCGCCCGCCGTTGGCCGCCGCGTTGGAGGCGGGGCTGTCGGAGGCGGGGAAGGACTCCTTGGAGGCCTCGTCCACGCCGTCCTCGTCGGCCACGTAGGCGCGGATGTCGCGCCGCCAGGTCTCCTTGGCCTCCGACAGCGCGATGCGGTCCTGCGGGCGCTTGGGGCCGGCGATGGACGGGACGACGGTGGAGAGGTCGAGTTCGATGTACTCGGAGTAGGCCGGCTCGTTGGCCGGGTCGTGCCACAGGCCCTGCGCCTTGGCGTACGCCTCGACCAGCGCGATCTGCTCCTCGCTGCGCCCGGTCAGGGTGAGGTAGTCGATGGTCTGGCCGTCGATCGGGAAGATCGCGCAGGTGGAGCCGAACTCGGGGCTCATGTTGCCGATGGTGGCGCGGTTGGCCAGCGGCACGCTGGACACGCCCTCGCCGAAGAACTCCACGAACTTGCCGACCACACCGTGCTTGCGCAGCATCTCGGTGATCGTCAGCACCAGGTCGGTGGCGGTCGCGCCGGCGGGGAGCCTGCCGGTGAGCTTGAAGCCGACGACCCTCGGGATCAGCATGGAGATCGGCTGGCCGAGCATGGCGGCCTCGGCCTCGATGCCGCCGACGCCCCAGCCGAGCACGCCGATGCCGTTCTCCATGGTGGTGTGGGAGTCGGTGCCCACACAGGTGTCGGGGTAGGCCTTGCCGTCCCTGGTCATCACCACGCGGGCCAGGTGCTCGATGTTGACCTGGTGGACGATGCCGGTGCCCGGGGGCACCACCTTGAACTCGTCGAAGGCGGTCTGGCCCCAGCGCAGGAACTGGTAGCGCTCGCGGTTGCGCTCGTACTCCCGCTCGACGTTGCGGCGGAAGGAGTCGGAGCCGCCGAAGAAGTCGACGATCACCGAGTGGTCGATGACCAGCTCGGCGGGGGCGAGCGGGTTGATCTTGGCGGGGTCGCCGCCGAGGTCGCGGACCGCCTCGCGCATGGTCGCGAGGTCCACCACGCAGGGCACGCCGGTGAAGTCCTGCATGATCACGCGGCCGGGGGTGAACTGGATCTCCACGCTGGGGGCGGCCGACGGGTCCCAGCCGCCGAGCGCCCTGATGTGGTCGGCGGTGATGTTCGTACCGTCCTCGGTGCGCAGCAGGTTCTCCAGGAGGATCTTCAGGCTGTATGGGAGGCGCGCCGATCCCTCGACAGCGTCCAGCCGATAGATCTCGTAGGCCGCCTCACCTACGCGGAGCGTGTCACGGCTGCCGAAGCTGTTCGCGGACACGATGGGTCGCCTCCTCCATTGCCGTTGGTTCGTCTTCGGGCGGGCGATGCCCCTCCCAGGGGAATCCTCCCGCACGCGCGGAGCGAGCCCACCAGTTAGGTCTGCCTAACCCGGCCCAACCCGGCGGACATCCTCCGGATGTCTCGATATCAAGATATCTTCCATGATATCTCGACATCAAGCTACATGGGGGCCAACCGGAGATAGAGAAGGCCGACGACCGCCAGGGAGAGGATCGGGGCCAGGATCTTCTGCTCGAACGCGCGGCCGGTCTTCAGCCCGATCTTGTACGGCAGCACCCATCGCTGCCGCAGTGGCCAGAGCACCGGACAGCCCCTCTCGGTGCAACAGTCGCCCACCACATGGACCAGGCTGCCGACGCCGATCGCCAGCCCCAGCCAGGCGTACCCGACCTCCAGCGACCGGAACACCGCGTACAGCCCCACCGTGAGGCCGATGTTGACCAGGGCCGAGCCGAGCCGCCTGCCCGGGATGCCGATCCCGATCGCGCGCAGCGCGAGCCCGATCATCAGCACCACCAGGATGTCGCGCCCGAGCGGATAGCGGGTCGCCAGGAAGTGCGCCCCCATGCCGACCGCCACGGCGAACACCAGGGAGTGCGTGGCCCCGCGGTGGCCGCCGCCGATCCATGCGACCGCCTTGCTGAGGGCCCAGGTGACCGGGCCGAAGGTCTGCGCGATCGTCGCGCTGGGGTGGTCGAGGTCGGGCAGCATCGCGGCTCCCGCGCACACCAGCGCGCCCGCGATCAGCTCGGCCGGCGTCAGCGCGCCGGCCATGATCCCCACCTCGACGAACCGTGAGGACTCCTGGAGGTACGGCAGCGCGGCGAGGCCGGGGGCCACCGCCAGCCAGGCCACCGCCCCGGTGAGGGCGTGCGTGTGCCCCATCATGACAAGATCACGGCTGACCAGCCTACGGCAATGGGCCGCCCGCGCCGAGTATCCGGCACGGTGACGACGACGTGTCGCGCTGGAAACCACACACGCACGGAAGAAGCGCCCGAAGCGCCGAAAACCCCAGAAAAGATGACAGACGGGACCGTCCCTGGCCTCGAAAGCACCCCCCAGCCCTTCCGAGGTGGGAACGATCCCGTCTATGCCCTGACAACGCGTACGTCGCCAGGCTTTGTTCCCTGACCCTTCCGATTAATCCAGTGATCTGGCTCACGCGTTACGTCCGCTTGCGTCCACTTGTCTAAAGAACAGTAGCGATATATCGTAAAAGCATCGAGAGTGATCGAATCAGTACGTCCAGAGGAGGGCGGAGGCATGACATCGGCACATGCGATGGGAGATGACTGGGCGCACGGCGACCCGCACGAGTTCCACCGGCAGTTCCGGCGGGCGGCGCGGTCGGCCGTGCGGGCGATGGCGTCGGCCTGGCAGCACGGCGGGCCTCCGGGGCCGGGCGAGGGCGGGCCGCACGAGCGCCGCCACCGGGGGCCCCGCGGGCCGTTCCCGTGGGCCTTCGGGCGCGACTTCGGGCCGGGCTTCTTCGGCGGCTTCCCGCCGGGCGGGCGGCACTTCGGCCGCGGCCGCAAGGCCAAGCGCGGCGACGTCCGCGCGGCGATCCTCGCGCTGCTGGCCGAGGGTCCGCGCAACGGCTACCAGATCATCCAGGAGATCGCCGAGCGCAGCCGGGGCGGCTGGAAGCCCAGCCCGGGCGCGGTCTACCCGGCCCTGCAGCAGCTCGCCGACGAGGGCCTGGTCCGCGCCGAGGAGACCGACGGGCGCAAGACCTTCCGGCTCACCGAGCAGGGCACGGCCTACGTGACCGAGCATCCCGACGAGCTGCGCGCGCCGTGGGAGGAGATGACCCCCGACGTCGACGACAGCACCATGGAGCTGATGGAGAGCGCCCGCCAGTCGGCGTTCGCGATGATGCAGATCCTGCAGACCGGCAGCGAAGCACAGATCCGGGAGGCCAGGCAGACCCTCATCGACACCCGCCGCAAGCTCTACCAGATCCTGGCAGACGGTGACCCCTCGGAGGAGTGACCCGGATGACGTCTCGCGACGACCTCCGCATCGGCGACGCGGAGCGCGACGAAATGATGGCGGCCCTGCGTGAGCACTTCGCTCAGGGCCGCCTGACCCAGGAGGAGCTGGAGGAGCGCCTGGGCCTCACGCTCGGCGCCAGGACGGGGGGCGAGCTGGCCAAGATCGCCGAGGACCTACCGGCCCCGGCCGGCCGTACCGGAACGGGTCCCGGCGGCGACGACGACCACGGCCCCTGGCCCGGGCCCCCGTTCGGGCACGGGCACGGCCCCTGGGGACGTGGCGGACCATGGGGGCGCGGCGGACCATGGCAACAGGGCGGGCCATGGCACGGGCACGGCCCCTGGCACGGGATGTACGGCCCGCGGCGCATGCGCCGCGGGCGCATGCGCCGCGGGCGCGGGTTCCCGCCCGTGGCCCCGTTCATCATGCTGGTCTGCCTGTTCATACTCGCCGGTGGCCTGGGGGCGCCGCTGGTCATGATGATCGCGATGATCGCCTTCATGGGCGCCGGGTTCTTCCGCCACCACCATCAGCGCCGGCACCGCCGGTGACCAAGGGGCCGTACGGCTCAGCCCATCTCCTCCAGCCTGCGGCCCTTGGTCTCCCGCACGAAGAACAGCACGAACAGGAACGACAGCACGGCGAACGTGGCGTATCCGACGTAGGCCCCGGCCAGGTTCCACTCCGACAGGCTGGGGAAGGTCACGGTGATCAGCCAGTTGGAGATCCACTGGGCGGCCGCCGCCACCGAAAGCGCGGTCGCGCGGATGCGGTTGGGGAACATCTCGCCCAGCAGTACCCAGACCACCACACCCCACGACAGGGCGAAGAACAGCACGAACACGTGCGCCGCGATCAACGCGACCATGCCCTGTAGCGGAGGCAGCGCGACGTCCTCGCCGGTGCCGCCGGCCGCGCTGAACGCCCACGCCGCCGCGGCGAGGGACACGGCCATGCCCACCGAACCGGTCATCAGCAGCGGCCTGCGCCCGAGCCGGTCGACCAGCGCGATGGCGATATAGGTGCCGACGATGTTGATGATCGAGGTGGAGAAGCTGATCAGCAGCGACTGGGACTGCTCGATGCCCACCGACTGCCACAGCACCGACGAGTAGTAGAAGATCACGTTGATGCCCACGAACTGCTGGAACATCGACAGCAGGATGCCGACCCAGACGATGCCCAGCAGCCCGAACTTCGGCCCGCGCAGGTCGCGCATGGTGGCCTTGCGCTCGGTCCGCAGCACCGACTGGATCTCCCCCACCCGGGCCGCGACGTCCACGTCGTCGCCCTCGACCTCGCGCAGCACCCGGTGGGCCTCGGTGACCCTGCCCACGGCCACGAGGAACCGCGGCGACTCGGGGATGATCGTCGCGAACAGCAGGAAGAGCAGCGCGGGGATCAGGCAGGCCCCGAGCATCCACTGCCATGCCTGCAAGGGCCCGAGGTAGTTGTTGACGTCACCGCCGGCGAGCTGGGCGATGACGTAGTTGACGAGCTGGGAGGTCGCGATGCCGAGCACGATGGCCAGTTGCTGGAAGGAGCCGAGCCTGCCGCGGTAGGCGGGCGGCGCGACCTCGGCGATGTAGGCGGGGCCGGTGACCGACGCCATCCCGATGGCGATACCGGCCACGACCCGCCAGATCGCGAGGTCCCAGATCGCGAACGGCAGGGCCTGCCCGATCGAGCTGATCGCGAACACGATGGCGGCGATCTGCATGGTCCTGGTGCGTCCGAGACGGTCGGCCATCCGTCCGGCGGACCACGCCCCGGCCGCCGAGCCGAGCAGCGCAGCGGCCACCGTCGTCCCGGTCTCCACCGGGCCGACCTGGAAGTGGCGCTGGATGCCGGTGACCGCCCCGTTGATCACCGCGCTGTCATAGCCGAACAGGAACCCGCCGATGGCGGCGGCAGCCGTGATGAAGACGATGTGCCCGAGGTGTTCCTCGTGGGTGCGCGCCGTAGGTGTGGTTCCCATGCCGTTCCTTACCCCGAGTACGCCGCCGTAACGGCCCAGGTCGGCGACATGGGATGCCCACCCAACGCACACGATCATTCACATATCGCTACAATCGCGGATCGACCGGCTCGGTCTCCAGCGCGAGCACGGCGAACACCGGCTCGTGTACCCGCCACAGCGGCTCGCCCTCGGCCAGCCGGTGCAGCGCCTCCAGGCCGAGCGCGTGCTCACGCAGCGCGAGCGAGCGCTTCCTGCCCAGGAACCGCCCGCGCAGCAGGTCCAGGCTCTCGGTGTAGTCGGGCCCGTAGACGATCCGCAGGTACTCCCGGCCGCGCACCTTCACCCCCGGCTGGACCCTCCCCGGCGGGAAGAACGCCGGTTTGACGACCATGCCCTCGCCGCCCGCCTCGGTCAGCTCCGTCCACCAGCGCGTCGCGGCGGCGCGGGACTCCTCGGCTGCGAGATCGACGACCATGTGCCTGGTCGGCGCGATCAGCTCGGACTCGGCGCGGGCCAGCAGCGCCAGGTGCCAGGCGTGCGGCTCCTCCACGGCGGGGACGCGTCCCTCGCAGGCCAGGATGTGGAAGGGGGCCAGCCGTACTCCGGACAGGCCGTCCACCGGGCCGCAGTAGCGGGCATAGGCGTCCCGGAACAGGGCAGCGTTGGCGTGGCGGCGCCGGACGCGGTCCAGCGACGTGCCCACATCCAGGCCGCGCCCGGCCGCCGCCGTCAGGGCCGCGACCGCCTCGGGCAGCGCGGCGCCCGCCGCCGCGCCGACCGACGCGTACTGCTCGCGGATCAGCCCGCCCGCCTTGGCCGACCAGGGCAGCAGCTCGCAGTCCAGGACCACCCAGTCGCCCAGCGTCTCCCACAGCGGCGCGAGGTCCGCGCGCAGCCGCGTGACCAGCTCGTCCATCAGGGCGGGGTCGGAGAAGAACGGGCGGCCGGTGCGGGTGTAGACCACGCCGGCGCTGCCGTCGTCCACGCCGAACCGGGCCGCGGCGGCCTGCGGCGTGCGGGCCAGCACGGCGATCGCGCGCGAGCCCATGTGCTTCTCCTCGCACACCACCTCGCCGACGCCCGCGGCCTGGAACTCCGCGAACACCTCGTCGGGGTGCTCCAGGTATCCGTCCCTGGCGGAGGTCTTCCCCGGGGCCATGGTCGGCGGCAGGTACACCAGCCGGCGGGGGTCGACGGCGAACCGGCTCATCACCTCCAGCGCGGCGGCGGAGTTCTCCTCGAAGATCTTGATCCGCCCGCCGTACCGGGACTCGACGTACCGGGTGCCGGTCACGTCGCCGATGGCGAGCACGCCGGGGTCGCGGCGGCCCGGGCCGTCGAGCGGGCGGACCGGCTCGTACCAGACCCGCTCGGCGGGCACCGACACCAGCTCCCGCAAGGGGTAGCGAAGCGCCGTCAGCCGTCCGCCGAACACGCACCCGGTGTCCAGGCAGATGGTGTTGTTGACCCACTCGGTCTTCGGGACGGGGGTGTGGCCGTAGACGACCATGGCCCGCCCGCGGTACTCCTCGGCCCAGGGATAGCGCACCGGCAGGCCGTACTCGTCGGTCTCGCCGGTGGTGTCGCCGTACAGGGCGAAGGAGCGCACCCGGCCGGAGGCCCGGCCGTGGTAGGGCTCCTTGAGCCCGGCGTGGGCCACCACCAGCCGCCCGCCGTCCAGTTGGTAGTGACTGATCAGGCCGTCGGTGAACCGCCGGACCTCCGCGACGAACTCCGGCGGCTCGCCGCCGAGCTGCGCCAGCGACTCCTCAAGCCCGTGCGCGACCTTGACCTTGCGCCCGGCCAGCGCCCTGGACAGCTTCTGCTCGTGGTTACCGGACACGCAGAGCGCGGTACCGGCCGCGACCATGCCCATCACCAGGCGCAATACGCCTGGTGTGTCCGGGCCGCGGTCCACCAGGTCCCCGACGAACACCGCGGTGCGGCCCTCGGGGTGCCGCGCGCCCACCGCCCGCCCGCCGGACCGCTCGATCTCCCAGCCGAGCGTGCCGAGCAGCGTCTCCAGCTCCGCGCGGCAGCCGTGGACGTCGCCGATGATGTCGAACGGGCCGGTGAGGTGCCGCCTGTCGGTCCAGGCCCGCTCGCGGGTCACCGTGGCGGCGTCGATCTCGGCCACGCCGCGCAGCACGTGTACCCGACGGAAGCCCTCCTTGGCGAGGCCGCTCATCGACTTGCGCAGGTCATTGCGCTGCCGCACGATGACGTGCGGGCCGAAGTCGCGCTCGGGCCTGGCCGCGTTGCGCTGGAGGGCGACCTCCTCGGGCACGTCCAGGACGATGGCGTCCACCAGCACGTCGTGCGACCTGGCCAGCTCGATCAGCGACCTGCGGTCGGCGGGCTGCACGCTGGTGGCGTCCACGACGGTGAGCAGGCCGCGGCGCAGCCGGGTGCCGGCGATGTAGCGCAGTACGTCGAAGGCGTCGTGGCTGGCGGACTGGTCGTTCTCGTCGTCGGCGACCAGGCCCCGGCAGAAGTCGGAGGAGATCACCTCGGTCGGCGCGAAGTGGCGGGCGGCGAACGTGGACTTGCCACTGCCCGACACCCCGACCAGCACCACGAGCGACAGCTTCGGAACACTCACCTCGACGGTCATGAACCCATCCCCTCCTGCTCCCGCCCCGCACGGGCGAAGATCCCCATCTGGGTCGGCGGCCCCACCTCGGGGTCCGGCTCGCCGACCGGCCGGAACGTGACGTCGTAGCCGTACCGCTCGGCGGCGGCGTGCGCCCAGGCGGCGAACTCGGCGCGGCTCCACTCGAAGCGGTGGTCGGGGTGGCGGTGCCCGGTCAGCCCCTCGTAGCGGACGTTGTACTCGGCGTTGGGCGTGGTCACGATCAGGTGCGCGGGGCGGGCCAGGCCGAGCACGACCCGTTCCAGCGCGGCCAGCCTGGGCGGGTCGACGTGCTCGATGACCTCCATGAGGACCGCCGCGTCGAAACCCGCGATCCGGTCGTCCTTGTAGGTGAGCGCGCCCTGGAACAGCTCCAGCCGGCCGCGCTGGGCGTCCGGCATGCGGTCCAGGCCGAGCCGGCGCCGGGCCACCGCGAGGGCGTGGACGGACACGTCCATGGCCGCGATCCTGCCGAACTCCGGCCGCTTGAGCAGGTCGGCGACCAGCGCGCCGGAGCCGCAGCCGAGGTCGGCCACGCTGCGCGCGCCGACGTCCGTGAGCGCGGCGAGGACCGCCTCCCTGCGCAGCGCGCTGAGCGGCCTGACCGGCTGGGGGTCCGGCTCCTCGTCGGGTGGCCGGGAGCCGGCCTCCTCCTCGACCGGCGGGACCAGGGTCTCCTCGACCTCGTCGCCGAGTTCGGCGAGCCTGGCCAGGGCGGTGCGCTGGAGCGCCCGGCGTCTGCCCAGGTAGCGGCGGGCGATCAGTTCGCGGTCGGGGTGCCCGGCCAGCCAGCCCTCCCCCGCGCGGATCAGTTTGTCCACCTCGTCGGCGGCGATCCAGTAGTGCTTGGCGTCGTCCAGGACCGGCAGCAGGACGTAGAGGTGGTTCAGGGCGTCGGCCAGCCGTACCTCACCGTGCAGGGCCAGCCGCACGTAGCGGGAGTCGCCCCACTCGGGAAAGCGCGGGTCCAGCGGTACGGCCTGCGCCTGGACCTGCCAGCCCAGCGGCTCGAACAGGCGCCGGGCCAGGTCGGGGCCGCCGCGGCAGGGCAGCGCGGGCAGCGTGATCGACAACGGCAGCGGGTTGGCGGCGGCCTCGGGGCGGGCGGCGCAGCGGCCCGCGCGGGCGGTGCGGAAGACGTCGCCGAGGGCCACGGCGAGCAGCGAGGAGGCCGCGTAGGGCCGGTCGTTGACGTACTGGCCGAGCGAGAAGTCAGGCGCGGTACGGCCGCGCGTGCGGGCCAGGCGCACCGGGTCGACGTCCAGCATCAGCGCGGCCGTGCAGCGCTCCTCGTCCGCCTCGGGGTAGAAGACCTGCGCGGTGCCGAAGGACTGGCCGAACTCCTGCACCCGGTCAGGATGCTTGTGCAGCAGGAATCCGAGGTCGGTGGCCGGTCGCGCGGTGGTCGAGATCGTGAGCAGCACAGGGGACAGTCTGGCGCAGCGCGCACGGCCCGGCGACCGTATAAAACCCGGTATAGGCCGGGATATCGGCATATCCGATGCTTTGAGGGTGAAAGGCCGGTACGGCGAGCCGTACCGGCCTTTCGGGCGTCACACGTGCGGCAGGACGTCCGACGCGATCAGCTCCAGGTGGTCCAGGTCGGTGAGGTCGAGCACCTGAAGGTAGATCCGCTCGCACCCGGCCCCGGCGAACCCGCCGATCCTCTCGACCAGCTCCTCCGGCGTGCCCGCGAGGCCGTTCTGGCGCAGCTCGCTCACCTCGCGCCCGATGGCGGCGGCCCGGCGCTCGACCTCCCGCTCGTCCTTGCCACAGCACACCACCTGGGCGGCGGAGTAGATCAGCCGGTCCCGGCCGACCGCCTCACACGCCGCCGTCACGCGGTCGTAGGCCGCCTTGGTGTCGTCGAGCACGGCGAAGGGGACGTTGAACTCGTCGGCGAACGCGGCGGCCAGCCGCGGCGTCCGGCGCGCGCCCAGCCCGCCGACGATGATCGGCGGGCGCGGGCTCTGCACCGGCTTGGGCAGCGCGGGCGAGTCGGCCAGCCGGTAGTGGCTGCCGTCGAAGGAGTAGGTCTCGCCGACCGGCGTGCCCCACAGGCCGGTCACGATCTCCAGTTGCTCCTCCAGCTTGGCGAAGCGCTCGCCGAACGGCGGGAACGGGATGCCGTAGGCGGTGTGCTCCGGGTCGTACCATCCGGTACCGAGCCCGAGTTCCACCCGCCCGCCGCTCATCTGGTCGACCTGGGCCACACTGATCGCCAGCACGCCCGGCAGCCGGAACGTCGCCGAGCTGACCAGCGTGCCGAGCCTGATCGTGGACGTCTCCCGGGCCAGGCCGGCGAGCGTCACCCACGAGTCGGTCGGCCCGGGCAGCGGGTCGCTGTCACCCATGACCAGGTAGTGGTCGGAACGGAAGAAAGCATCGAAACCCAGCCGCTCGGTCGCCCTGGCGACCTGGAGCTGGTCGTCGTAGGTGGCGCCCTGCTGCGGCTCGATGAAGATCCTCAATTTCATACGTCGATTATCCGTGCAAAAGGACCGTATCCGTGGAGTGACCCCCGTACCCGTACGAGTACTTGCTAACCTTCGACCCTGGTACACAAAGTAGCCGCTCGGGCACACGCGGCGACCGTCGCCCGCCGGAGGGAGAGCACGGTGATGAGAGAGCGGCTGCCGGGCACCCCGCCGCGGCCCGTGGTCGCCCTGGCGTTCGTGCTGCTCTTCGCGGCCACCGGCGCGGTGCTGGCGCTGCTCCCCGGCCCGCGCGCCACCGCCGGTCCCAGGCCCGCCGGCCTGCCGGCCACCTCGGCCACGGAGGTGACCGGCATGGAGCGCCCCCGCAGGCTGGTCGTCCAGCCGATCCGCACCGGTCCCGAAGGGTTCGTGGTGTTCGTGGACACGGCCCGCTACCCAGGGCGCGGCCTTTCCGCGGTGATGCGGCGCTCGCGCGCGCGCTGGTTCGCCCTGGGCCACCTCACCACGGGCGGGTCCGATCGATGCCTGCCGCGCTGGGGCGGGGCCCGCGACCTCGACGACTCCTCGGTGACCAGCGCGCTCGCGCAGGTCAGGGCGCTGGGCGGCGACGCCGCGCCCGCCCTCGGCGGCCCCGAGCCCGCCGTCACCTGCCCGGACGAGGCCGGCCTCACCGCCGCCTACCGGCGGGTCGTGGACACCCTCGACGCCGCCCACCTCGACTTCGAGATCGGCGGCGACCGCGACGAGAAGATCGCCGCCCGCCGGGCGCGGGCGCTCGCCACGCTCAAGCGCGAGGCGGCCGACGCGGGCCGGCCGCTGACCGTCGGCTTCTCGCTGCGCCTCACCGCGACCGGGCTGTCGGCGGCCGACCAGCGGCTGCTCGCCGCGTCCGGCCCGGTCGACACGGTCAACCTGCTGGTGCCGTTCCGCCCGCTGCCGGACGGCGCGCACCTGCGCGCCCTGGCCGCCTCGATCCGCCTGGCCCAGGCCCAGATCGCCACCGCGTTCGGCCTGCCCGCCGGAGAGGACGCCTGGCGGCGCATCGGGCTGACCCCGGTGCTGCGCGAGACCGCCGACCTCGGCCTCATGGACGCCAGGAAGCTGGCCGGCTACGCCCGCCGCAGAGACCTGGCCTGGCTGTCGGTCCGCGGCGCCCGCCCCGCCCTCGACGTCGCCAAAGTCCTGGTCCACGCCCTGCGCTGACGCCCAGCGATCATGCGCGGACCAGGTGTGCCACGCATTCGACGTGGTGGGTCATCGGGAAGGCGTCGAAGGCGCGCAGGGCGGCCAGTTCGTAGCCGAGGCCGCCGAGTAGTGCGATGTCCCTGGCCAGGGTGGCCGGGTCGCAGGAGACGTAGACGATGCGCGTGGGCGAGTGCGCGGCGATGCCGCCGGTGACGCCCTGGCCCAGGCCGGTACGCGGGGGGTCGGCCACCACGAGGTCGGCCGCTTCCAGGCCGGCGAGGGCGTCGTCCACGGTCGCCCGCTCGATCCGGACCTGGGGGAGGTCGCGCAGGTTGCGGCGGGCGTCACGGACGGCGGCGGCGTCGGACTCCACGCCCGTCACGGCGCCCTCGCGGCCGACCGCCTCGGCGAGCGCGGCGGTGAACAGGCCGGCGCCGCAGTACAGGTCGAGGACGCGCTCGCCGGGGCGTGGGGCGGCGAAGGCCAGGACGGCCTCCCGCAGGGCCTCAGCGGCCCCCGGATGCACCTGCCAGAACCCGCTGCCGGTCACCTCGAACTCGCGCCCGCCGGCCCGCTCACGGACGCCACCGCGGCCCCTGGCGGCCTCGGTACGACCCCGGCCGCGGTCCACGAGCACGGCCGCGGGCGCGTCGAGATCCGGTACGGCGACGCCCCTGCGCCCCTTCGGCGTGACCACCACCGCGCGGTCGCCGGCCGAGGAGGCGATCACCTCCACGGCCGAGGCTCCGCGCCAGGACTTCGTCTCCACCCCGGCCGCCTCCGCCTCGGGGTGCGCGATCAGGCACGCCTCCACCGGCTCGACCGTGTGGGAGCGGTGCCGGCGCAGCCCCGCAACGCCGTCCTGGCGCACCGCGAACCGCACCCGGGTACGCCAGCCGAGGCCGCCGGGCGCGCCCGGCACCTCCTCCACGACGACCTCGCGTTCGATCCCGGCGAGCCGCTTGAGCTGCTCGGTGACCACCGCCGCCTTCAGCAGGCGCTGCGCGGGCAGCGCGGCGTGCTGCCAGTCGCAGCCGCCGCACCTGCCCGGACCGGCGTAGGGACAGGGCGGGGACACCCGGTCGGGCGACGGCTCGATGATCTCCACGGCGTCGGCCCGCAGGAAGCGCGAGGCCTCCTCGGTCACCCGGGCGCGTACCCGCTCGCCGGGCAGCGCGTGCCGGACGAAGACGACCCTGCCCTCGTGCCGCCCCACGCACCAGCCGCCGTGCGCGACGCGCTCGACCTTCACGTCCAGAAGTTCATCCATCATGATCCCGGTTGCTCATCGCGGGACGGCCCGTCCCAGGGGCGGCGCACCGCGCCGGGGGCGAAGGGCTCCGGCCTGCCCTTGAGGCGCAGTGAGGAGTGCAGTAGCCAGGGCACGCTGGTCACCATGACGCCCGGCATGAACAGCAGCCGGCCCTTCAGCCGCAGCGCACTCTGGTTGTGCAGGACGTGCTCCCACCAGTGGCCGACGACGTATTCGGGAATATAGACGGTGACCACGTCCCGGGGCGAACGGCGGCGGAGGTCCTTGACGTACTGGAGGATGGGCCGGGTGATCTCCCGGTACGGCGAGTCGAGGATCTTCAGCGGCACCGGTACGCCCAGCCGTTCCCACTCCTCGGCCACGGCCTCGGACTCGCGGGCGTCCACCGCCACCGTGACCGCCTCCAGCGAGCTGGGCCGGGTGGCGCGAGCGTAGGCGACGGCCCGCAGCGTGGGCTTGTGGATCTTGGAGACCAGCACGATCGCGTGGTTGCGGGCCGGCAGGGTCTGCTCGGTCTCCTCGCCCTCGGCGGGCAGCGCGAGCTCCTGGGTGACGTGGTCGTAGTGGGCCCGGATGCTCTTCATGATGCCGAACAGCACCGGCATCGCGAGCACCACGATCCACGCGCCCAGCATGAACTTGGTGATCAGCACCACGACCAGCACGAGCCCGGTCAGGATGGCGCCGAACCCGTTGATGAGCCGGGAGCGCTGCATGCGCCGCCGTGCGGGCAGTTCGGTCTCGGTGCGCAGCAGGCGGGTCCAGTGGATCACCATGCCGGTCTGGCTGAGCGTGAACGACACGAACACGCCGACGATGTAGAGGTGGACCAGCGCGCTCGGGTTCGCGTCGAAGACGAAGATCAGCATACAGGCGAAGGCGGCCAGCAGAATGATCCCGTTGGAGAACGCCAGCCGGTCGCCCCGGGTGTGGAGCTGCCTGGGCAGGAAGCGGTCCTGGGCGAGGATGGAGCCGAGCACCGGGAAGCCGTTGAAGGCCGTGTTGGCGGCCAGGAAGAGGATCAGCGCGGTGATCGCGCTGATGTAGATGAAGCCGACCGAGCCCGGGCCGAAGACGGCCGAGGCCACCGAGGGCAGGATCGGGTCGTTGGTGTAGCCGGGCCCGGCGGGCCTGCCGTCGATGAGCAGGTGGGTCGGAGGGTTCTCGGCCGCCTTGACCCCGGAGGCCAGCGCGAGCGCCACCACGCCGGCGAACATCGACACCGCGATGAGGCCCATCAGCAACAGCGTGGTGGCCGCGTTGCGGCTCTTGGGCTTGCGGAACGCCGGGACGCCGTTGCTGATCGCCTCGACGCCGGTCAGGGCGGCGCAGCCGTTGGAGAAGGCCCGCAGCAGCATGAACGCGAGCGCCAGGCCGGCCAGGTCGCCGGTCTGCTCGGGCACCACGGTGTAGTCCGCGCTGGGCGCGCGCAGTTCCTCGCCGAGCACGCCGATCTGGAGCAGTCCCCAGGCGACCATGCCGAGCACGCCGATGACGAAGGCGTACGTGGGGATGGCGAAGAACGTCCCGGACTCGCGGATGCCGCGCAGGTTCATCACCGTCAGCAGGGTCACCATGGCGATCGCGATGGCGACCTTGTGCTCGGCCACGAACGGGATGGCCGACCCGATGTTGTCCACGCCGGAGGAGACCGACACCGCGACCGTCAGCACGTAGTCGACCAGCAGCGCGCTGGCGACCGTGACGCCCGCGTTCGGGCCGAGGTTGGTCATGGCGACCTCGTAGTCGCCGCCGCCGCTCGGGTAGGCGTGCACGGTCTGGCGATAGGAGGCGACCACGGTGAACATCAGCACGACGATGGCCGCGGCGATCCATGGGGAGAACAGGTAGGCCACGGCGCCGCCGACCGAGAGCGCGACCAGGATCTCCAGGGGGGCGTAGGCGACCGACGACAGAGGGTCGCTCGCGAACACCGGCAGCGCGATGCGTTTGGGCAGCAACTGCTCGTGCAGCTGGGTGCTGCGCAGCGCCCGGCCGACGAGGAGCCGCTTGACGGCATCGGTCACTTTAGACACGCCTGACGATGGTAGCCGGACCGGCTGACCGGCAGGCCGACCGGCGGGCTCGGAGCACTGCCGTATTGCTCCCCGGACGGTCCATACTTGTCAGAGGCACGAATCGGTCCGCCTCAATCGAGCCAGCGGCGGGGGAGAATGCACATCGTGATCATGGGATGCGGGCGGGTGGGCTCCACGCTCGCGCACATCCTCGAAGACAACGGACACTCCGTCGCCATCGTCGACCGGGACCCACAGGCGTTCCGCAGGTTGCGCGCGGGCTTTCGCGGCCGCCGGGTGACCGGCATCGGCTTCGACCGCGACGTCCTCGCCGAGGCCGGGATCGGCACGGCCGGCGCCTACGTCGCGGTCAGCAGCGGAGACAACTCCAACATCATCTCCGCCCGGGTGGCGCGCGAGACCTTCGGCGTGGAGAACGTCGTGGCCCGCATCTACGACCCCCGCAGGGCCGAGGTCTACCAGCGGCTGGGCATCCCCACGGTGGCCACCGTGCGCTGGACCGCCGACCAGATCCTGCGCCGCGTCCTCCCCGAGGGCGCCGAGCCGTTGTGGCGCGACCCGACGGGCACGGTCGTGCTCGCCGAGGTCGCCTGCAATCCCGGCTGGATCGGCAGTCGCGTGGCCGAGGTGGAAGAGACCACGGGCGTCCGGCTGGCCTTCGTCAACCGGATGGGCGAGGCGCTGCTGCCCAAGTCCGACACCGTCGTCCAGGAGGGCGACATCCTCCACGTGCTGGCCGCGGAGAACGACATGGACCGGATCAACAAGGTGCTCGCCGGCGCACCGGAGGGAGAGCACTGATGCGCGTGGCCATCGCGGGCGCCGGGGCGGTGGGCCGGTCCATCGCGGCGGAGCTGCTGGAGAACGGCCACGAGGTGCTGCTCGTGGACAACGACCCCAAGGCCATCAAGATCGACAGTGTGCCGCGGGCCGAGTGGCTGCTCGCCGACGCCTGCGAGATCTCCTCACTGGACGAGGCCGGGCTCAACAACTGCCATGTGGTGATCGCGGCCAGCGGTGACGACAAGGTCAACCTGGTGGTCTCGCTGCTGGCCAAGACCGAGTACGGCGTGCCGCGCGTGGTGGCCAGGATCAACCACCCGAAGAACGAGTGGCTGTTCAACGAGTCCTGGGGGGTGGACGTCGCGGTGTCCACGCCGCGCCTGCTGTCGGCCCTGGTCGAGGAGGCGGTCAGCGTCGGCGATCTGGTCCGGCTGATGACGTTCCGGCAGGGGCAGGCCAACCTGGTCGAGCTGACCCTGCCCGACGACGCCCCGGTGGTCGGGCAGCGCTCCGGTTCGGTGCCCTGGCCGGCCGACTCTGCGCTGGTGGCCATCCTGCGCGAGGGCCGGGTGCTGGTGCCGAGCGCGGACGACCCGCTGGAGGCCGGCGACGAGTTGTTGTTCGTCGCCTCCCAGGAGGTCGAGCAGGAGCTGGCCCAGCTCCTGGCCCCGCACTGATCAGGAGGGCTTCTCGCCGGTCAGGGGCCCGATGGGGGACGCGGGCTGGATGGGCGTGCGTCCCCTCGCCAGGACCAGCACCATCGCGCCCAGCGCGGCCACCTGGAGCGGCCAGCCGAGCGCGATCTTGGCCACCCCCATCGCGGCCACGCCGTCATTGCCCCAGATCAGGTAGATCGGAAGCTGCACGACCACCCGGACCAGGCACGGGACCATCAGCAGCCAGGTCAGCTTGGAACACAGCCGGACGATCCCCGGGTCTTTTCGCCAGCCGGTCGGGTCGCCGGTGACCGAACCGATCATGAAGCCGACCAGCGGCCAGCGGGTGACCACCGACAGCAGCATGGCCGCCGCGTAGCCGCCGTTGTAGAGGATGCCGGGCAGGTAGTAGTCCTTGGCCTCGCCGGTGCGGGCCGCGAAGAACGCGCCGATGGCGATGCCGATCAGGCTGTTGATCACGAACTGCGGGGTGGACCGCTGCACCAGCCGTGCCACCAGCAGCACCACCGCGAGCGCGATGCTCACGATGAGCGAGGTCCGTAGATCCTCCGAGACGATCCAGCTCACCGTGAAGGCGATGGTCGGCAGCGCCGCCTCCACGATGCCGCGCTTGCCGCCCAGCGCCTTGGCGAGCTGAGCGCGGACCGCCGCCTCCACCGTTTCGTACGCGGTGCCGCCGGAGGTCGCCTCGGCCGTACTCATCGTGTCGCTCACCACTCCAAGGTCAGGCGCCGCCCGCGGGGCGAAGCTCGTATCTGGGGTTGAACATCACCTTGCGCCCATCCTGCAGGCTGACGAGCCCTTCCGCGCGGAGCATGCGGCCCGGCTCGATACCGGCGATCTTCCGCCGGCCCAGCCAGACCAGGTCGATCACGTCGGAGCCGTCGTAGAGCTCGGCTTCCAGCGCCGGAGCGCCGCCGCGTGGGCGCAAGGTCACCGTCCGTAGCGTACCGGCAACGCAGAACCTGCGCCGCCCGCGACACCTGACTATCGGGGTCGCGCCGTGCCGGTCGAGGTCTTCCTGAAGCTCCTCGGCCTCAAGCTCGGCCTGACTCGTCGTCAGACGCCTAAAGAACCCGCGAAGTCCCCTGGGTTTGTGGGGTTCTGCCGCACTCACGGCCTCTTCCTCTCAACTATGATGAATCAGCCTATGCGATGGTATGCGGGCAGCAGGGTCGTCCGGAACGGGCCGTCGTCAGCGGGTCTCGGTGATCTCCGGACCACGCCGGAACGGATCGAGGTCGGGCCCCTCGCCCTCGGCGTCGTCCCCGGCCGGATGGATCTCCTGCGGCTGCCGCAGCTCGACGGTGTCCTTGGGCGCCATCGGCCCCTCGCCGCGGACCACGACGACGTCACGGACGACCGCCTCCAGCGGCTCGGCGGCGGCCGGATCGGCACCGGCCCGCCCGCTGAACACGGCGTGCAGCAGCCAGCGGGGGCCGTCCACGCCGATGTAACGGACCGTCTGGGCGTCTTGTCCCTCGACCGGCAGCCGGCCGACCAGCTCGGTGCCGAAGGAGCCCTCGCGCTCCTCGGTGGTGCCGCCCGCCTTCTTCACGCCCTCGGCCAGCTCGGCGCGTACTTCGTCCCAAAGGCCCGAGGACCTGGGCGCGGCCAGGACGTGCAGTTGCAGCGCGCTCTCGTCCACCAGCATGGCGACGCCGACGATCTGCTCGGCCGGGGCGATCAACCGGATGTCGGCCCCCTCGATGACCGGCAGCAGCAGCCCGCCCAGATCGACCCGATTGCGCTCGGGATAGGCCTCGTCGGCGTCCCACGGCCCGGACTCCCTGGCCGGCACGGGCGCCGGAGCCGGAGCGGCGGCGTCCGCCTCCGGCTCCGCATGACGGCGGCGACGTCGGAACACTTTCCTCACGCTCCTCGCAAACGTTTCAGCGACCGGTCGACCCGAAACCGCCGGTGCCCCGCACCGACTCGGGCAACCGCTCGACCTCCTGGAAATCGGCCCGCTCCACCCGCTGGAAGACCAGTTGGGCGATGCGGTCACCACGCCGCAGCAGCACTGGCTCCTTGGCGTCGGTGTTGAGCAGTGTCACGCGTATCTCGCCACGGTATCCCGCGTCGATGGTGCCGGGCCCGTTGACCATCGCGACACCGTGCCTGGCCGCCAGCCCCGAGCGGGGATGGACGAACGCCGCGTAGCCCTCGGGCAGCGCGATCGCCAGGCCGGTGCCGATCACCGCCCGCTCCCCCGGCTGCAACTCGACGTCGTGCGCGGCGTACAGGTCGGCGCCGGCGTCGCCGGGACGGGCGTAGGACGGCACGGGCAGGCCCTGGTCCAGCCGCTTGATCAGCACACCGATCATGCGGCCGCCTCCCGCGGGACGCTCTTCACCATGGAACGGGTCACGCTGCGGAACACTACAGCCACCGGGCACCCGCTCGGGCTACTCCGGGCCGTTGTCGTGCCTTCCGCCGCCGGCGGTCTCCTTCGGCGGCGACTCGTCGGCGTTCCTGGGAGCATCGGCGGGGGCCGCGCCGGTGGCGGAAGGCACGACA
>NZ_POUA01000105.1 GCF_003236385.1 Spongiactinospora gelatinilytica | reverse complement strand
GTCATGACCCGCCTCCCCCGTCCCCGCTGGCCCTGGGGCTCGAAGACCCCGGCCCCCTGACCAGTGGGTCAGGCGTTGATGAGGACGGCTGTACGGCGGCGCGGGGCAGGGGCGCCGATCAGGGCGCGGCAGTCGGCGATGGCGTCGGAGAGCAGGCCGCGTAGCAGCGTGTCGGCGTCGGCGACGCAGGCGTTGGCGATGCCGCGGGCGGCGAGCTGGACGGTGTTCGGGGCGGCGAAGCGGCGGAAGCCGCGCGTGGAGACGCGGATGCCCCGGCGTAGTTTGCGCGCGCCCTCCGCGGCGAGCGGGGCCTGTGCCAGGGCGCGTTCGCTCTCCTCGCTCAGCTCGCCGTCCGTACGGCCGTCCAGTTCGGCCAGGATCTGCTCGGCGGCGAGCACCGAGACGGCCATGGCGAGCTGGAGGTCGGCGGCCACCACGGGCAGCGCCGTGGTCGCGGCGCGCAGCGCGAGCCTGGCGTCCACCCGCAGGTCCTCGCTGGTGAGCCCGATGACGGACGGGATCAGCGGGGCGAGCTGGTTCCTGGCCCCGTCGGTGGTGAAGTCGTTGACGAGGCGAGCCAGCGCGGCCAGCAGGGGGTGCGTGCAGGCCGGGTGGTCGCTCCAGCGTTCCCCCGCCAGGTAGGACGCCAGTTCCATGAAGCAGGCGCCCTTACGCGGATTTCGGTGTCGGCCCCGCGACAGGGCGGGAACCAGTGCGGGCATTTGAGTCTGCTGATCGTGCACGGCACACTCCATGTGTATTGCCCAGTGATGTCACCTTCCAGTCTGCGATCCCCACCGCTTGTGCGCCAGTCCGGGGGTGGGTTTCGGTTCAGATGGGACTCCGGCGGCAAATACCGGACCGCCCCGGGCGTCGCGCCCGGGGCGGCCGGAAGTCCTGCCGCGTCAGCGGTCCGCGTCGGCCGCCACCACGGCGATCTTGCGGTGCGCCAGGAAGCGGACCGGCCGGCCGCCCGCGGAGAAGCGCGCGGTCGAGGTGAACCGCCGGGGCGGCGCGGTCTGGGAGGGCGGCGTGACCCGGAACACGACCTTGGCCGAAGCGCCCGGCTCCAGCGCGCGCCGGGCGGTGCTCCGGCTGACCCGCCAGCCCTTCGGCACGGAAAGGTCGATCCGCAGGTCGTCCCAGGACACCTTGGACCCGTTGTGCAGCGTGACCACCAGCTCGTGCGTCCGGCCGCCGCGCGCCGCCACCTGCCCGCCGAGCCGCATCCCGTACGGCAGGCGCGGGTCGGGCGCCACCGAGGCGTCCATCAGGGCGTCGAGTTCGGCGGCCAGCTCGGGCCGCTCGCCCGCCAGGTCGTGCTTTTCGCCCCGGTCGGTCTTGAGGTCGTAAAGCTCTAGGCGCCCGCCCGGTCCCGCGCCCGCGATGCGCGGCGCGAAGCGCACGGCCTTCCAGTGCCCCCGGCGTACGGCCTGCACCTTGCGCGGCCGGTTCCAGAACAGGTGCGGGTGCCCGGCGAAGCCGCCCGCCCCGGTCAGCAGCCCGCGCATGGAAAGGCCGTCCAGGTGGTCGGGCACCGGCACACCGGCGAAGTCGGCGAGGGTCGGCAGCACGTCCCAGAAGGCCACCGGCTCGCTTTCCACCGCCCCGCCGCGCAGCAGGGACGGCGACCAGGCGATCATCGGGACGCGGATGCCGCCTTCGTAAAGGTCTCTTTTGTCGGCACGGAACGGGCCGTTGGCGTCGAACAGCCAGGGCGTGACGCCCTTCTCCCGATGCGGCCCGTTGTCGCCGGAGAACAGCACGATCGTGGAGTCGGCGACGCCGCACTCGCGCAGCGTCCGGATGACCTCGCCCACGTGCGCGTCGAGCCGGGTGACCTGCGCCGCGTGCCTGCGGTTGGCGCGCGTCCAGGGCTTGTTCTCATACCGCCCGGCCGTACCGGGCACCTCGCTCGGCGCGTGCGGCAGCGTGGTGGGCAGGTACAACAGGAACGGGTCGTCGGAGTCGGCCGCGTCCTTGATGAACCGCTTGGCGCGGTCGAGGAACAGGTCGGGGGCGTAGGCGTTGCCGCCGAGGTCGACCGTGTCGCGGTTGTGCCACAGATAGTGCGGCCAGTACTGGTGGGCGTGGCGGTGGCCGATGAAGCCGAAGAACTCGCCGAACCCGCGCGCGTTGGGATGCGAGGGCTGATGCGACTGCTCCGGCCCGAAGCCCCACTTGCCGATGCAGGCCGTACGGTAGCCGGTCAGCTTGAGCAGCCCGCCGAAGGTCAGGTCGGCGGACGTCATGGACAACTGCTGACCCCCTTCGGGGTTCTCCCGCACGGTGGAGTGGCCGGTGTGCAGCCCGGTGAGCAGCGAGGCCCGGGACGGCGCGCACAGCGGGGCACCGGAGTAGGCGCTGGTGAAGCGGACCCCCTCGGCCGCGAGCCGGTCCAGATTGGGGGTTTCGATCATCTTCTGGCCGTAGCAGCCGAGTTCGCCCCAGCCCAGGTCGTCGGCCAGGACGATCACGAAGTTGGGCCGTCTGGCCGGCGCCGCGGCGGCGGCCGGAGCGCCCATGGCCGAGGTGGCGACGAGGCCGCCGGCCGCTCCGGCCAGGAAGGCACGGCGGGTGGGAAAGTGGTCGTTCATTTGCTCCGCTTCGATGGGGAGGGTCGGCGGGAGTGTAGCCGCTGATCGTTAACCGTCGGCGGCCTACCGGCAACGGGAAGACATCGCGTGCCGGGAGGTCCAGGTGGTTCACCGGGGCCGGTACGGCGGCGCGGGGGCTGCGCGCATGGCTGTCTCCTTCAGGGGCGACGTCGGGCTCCGCCGCCGGGGCCATGGGGCGTCCCGGCCGGAGGTGAAACGAAGAACCACCGGGATTATGGACCCATCCGGGGCCTCATGCGATCAGAAGGCACCTCTCAGGGGCTCGTGTCGCATGCGCTGTCGAAACTTTGTGCGGATCATCGGCTGGATTCGCTCGCGGCCCGCGATACGAAGCCGGCCAGTGCGCGGTCGAACTCGGCGGGCCGCTCCAGGTTGGGCAGGTGCGCCGCGCCCTCGATCACCGCCAGCGCGGCGCCCGGGATCCGCTCGTGGATCAGCCGGGCCTCGGCGATCGGGGTGTACTCGTCGTCCGCGCCGACGACCACCAGTGTGGGCACCGTGGCCCCGGCGAGGGAATCGAGGTAGTCGGGTCGTTCCGCGCGCCCGCGCAGGGCCGCCGCCGCGCCCTGCGGTGCGGTGCCGCGCATCATCGCCAGCACGTGCGCGGCCACCTCGGGCAGTCCCGCGACGTTGGCGGGAGAGATCATCTTGTTCAGGACCTCGGCCGCGTAGCCGTCCATGCCCTCGCGCAGCAGGCGGTCGGCCGTCATCGCACGCTCCCACCTGCCCTGCGGGGTCTCGGCCCGGGCGGTGGTGTCGGCGAGCACCATGCCACGGACCCGGCCGGGGTGGGAGCGATGGAACTCCATCACGATCTGACCGCCCATGGACAGGCCCGCGAGCAGGGCGGCGGGCACGCCGAGGTGGTCCATCAGGGCGGCGATGTCGGCGGCGAACACCGGCAGCGGGGTGATCCCCCTGGTGACCGTGCTGCCACCGTAGCCGCGTAGGTCGGGCGCGATCACGCGCAGGCTCTCGCCGGCGAACCGGCCGATCTGCGGACGCCACATCGACCGGTCGAACGGGTGCCCGTGGACCAGCACCAGCGCGGGCGCGCCGGCGTCGCCCTCGTCGTCGTACGCGATGGTGATCCCGTTGACCGCGGCGGTCTTTCCGGTGTTCATGCTCCGATGCTATTCGGTGCGCTTGCTCGGAGCAATTGCCAAAATGCTCTCGGTGCAATCTAATGGGCGGCATGGCAGACGACCATCGGGACTACCGCGCCATCGCCGACACCCTGGCCGCCCGCATCGCGGCGGGCGAGCTGCGGCCGGGGGACCGGCTGCCGCCGCAGCGCCGGTTCGCCAGGGACCACCGCGTGGCCGGTTCCACCGCCGCCCGCGTCTACGCCGAGCTGATCAGGCGCGGCCTCGCCGTCGGCGAGGTGGGCCGCGGCACGTTCGTGCGCGCCGCCGGGGCGAGCGCCGATCCGGCGCTCGCCGAGCCCGCCGGGGTGCGCGTCGATCTGGAGCTCAACTTCTCGGTGCTGCCCGAGCAGCCCGAACTTCTCGCGCCCGCGCTCGGCGGCATGCTGCGGCACGACTCGCTGGCCGCCGCGCTGCGGCCGATGGGCGTGGCGGGCACCCCGGCCGCCCGCGAGGCCGCCGCCGTGGCCCTCGCCCGTGGCGGGTGGGCCCCCGAGGCCCGCCACCTGCTGTTCGCCGGGAGCGGCCGGCAGGCCATCGCCGCCGCGGTCGCCGCCCTGGTGCCGGCCGGCGAGCGGCTCGGCGTGGAGGCGCTGACCTATCCCATCGTCAAAGGCGTGGCGACCCGGCTCGGCATCACCCTGGTCCCGCTGGCGACGGACGAGCACGGGCTCGTCCCCGGCGCGGTGCGCGCCGCCCTGCCGCTGCGCGCCCTCTACCTGCAGCCCGCGCTGCACAACCCGCTGGGCGTCACCGCCCCCGAGCGGCGCAGGCTCGACCTGGCCCGGCTGTTGCACGATCACGACCTGCACGCCATCGAGGACGGCGTCTACGCCTTCCTGCGCGATGACCTGCCGCCGCTGGCCGCCGCCGCGCCCGACCGGGTCGTGGTGGTGGACAGCCTGTCCAAACGGGTCGCGCCGGGCCTTTCGGTCGGGTTCGTCATGCCGCCCGCCGCGCTCGCCGGGCCGGTGGCCTCGGCGCTTCGCTCCGGCGGCTGGGCCGCCTCGCCGTTCGCCCTCGACGCGGCGACCCGGTGGATGAGCGAGGGCGTCACCGCCCGCCTGGAGGCGGCCAAGCGGCGGGACGCGGCGGCCAGGCAGCGGATCGCGGCCGAGCGGCTGGCGGGGTTCGAGGTGTCGGCCGACCCGCACGCCTACCACTGCTGGTGGCGGCTGCCCGAGCCGTGGCGGGCCGACACGTTCGTGGCCGCCGCCGCGCGCCAGGGCATCGCGGTGACCCCGGGGGCGGCGTTCGCCGCGGGGCCCGGCCACGCCCCCAACGCCGTACGGCTGGCCCTGGCCTCCCCGGCGGTGCCCACGCTGCTGTCGGCCCTCGACACCCTGGCGGCCTTGGCCAGGAGCGCTCCGGAAGACGCCGTCGTGGAGTGAGCGGGTTCGATACCTTGGGGCGGATGAACGAGCAGCGAGCGGACGGCGGGGCGCTGCGGGCGGCGCTGGCCGCGGTCCTGGCCGGGGCGGTCCTCGCGGGGTGCGGCGGCGCGGCCTCCTCCGGCACGACGGCCCGCACCCCGCCCGCCACGGCCCCGACCGGCGCAGCCGAGAACGCCGCACCCACGGACGGCGGCCGGGACACCGGCCCCACCGGGGGTACGGACGCGGCGGGGGCGCCCGCGGCCGGTGCGCCGCTGCCCAAGGACGCCGCCGGGCTCGCCGCCGACCTCACCACCACCACCGGCGCGCTGCGCGCGGCCATCGACGCCTGGGACCACGAGGGCCGCCCGCCCGAGGCGGTGGTGCTGCTCGCCCTGCGCCAGCAGCGGATCGTCCGGCACCTGGCCAGGAAGCCCGCCCTGGCCGACCGCACCTACCCGCGCCTCGCCGCGCCGCTGGCCCGGCAGACCAGGGACGACGTCACCGCCGCCCGCGACCTGCTGTCCCTGGTGCGCCCGCTCAAGGGCGGCGCGAAGTTCCGCGTCCGCGAGCCGGAACCCGCGGCGGCACTGCTGCGCCACTTCAAGCGGGCCGAACGGAGGTTCGGCGTGTCCTGGCAGGTGCTCGCCGCCGTGATGTTCGTGGAGACCAAGTTCGGCAGGGTCCGTTCGCCGAGCCACACCGGGGCCAAGGGCCCCATGCAGTTCATGCCCGGCACCTGGGCCGCGTACGGCATGGGCGGCGACGTCCACGACACCGGCGACTCCATCCTCGCCGCGGCCAACTACCTGCACGCCTCCGGCGCCCCCCGCGACTACCGCAGGGCGCTTTTCGCCTACAACCACTCACAGCGCTACGTGAACGCCGTCCTGCTGCACGCCGGCCAGATGAAACGCGACGTCAGAAGCTTCTACCGCTACCACTCCTGGCAGGTCTACGTGGTCACCACCGACGGTGACCGCCGCCTCACCGGCCCCGGCCTGTGACGCCGCCGCACCGCGCGGCCACCGATGACCACATGTGGTCACCTGATTGGCATCGCACCGTTCGGGGCGGATAAACCTTGTAAGGCGCCGAGGTGATCAGGGGGCGCCGCGGGCGGTTCCAGCTCACCTCCGGGAGAACCCATGACGCGTGTCCGCCATGCCCTCCTATCGGTCCTGCTGCTGATGACGGGCCTGGTCGTGCTCACCGCCCGGCCCGCCGCCGCGCTGCCGGCCGAATTCGAAAAGCAGGTCGCGCTCCGCGGCCTCACCCAGCCCACCAACGTCGAGTTCGCCGCCGACGGGCGGGTCTTCGTCGCCGAGAAGAGCGGCCTGATCAAGGTCTTCGACTCGCTCGCCGACACCACGCCGGAGACCTTCGCCGACCTGCGCACCCAGGTGCACAACTTCTGGGACCGCGGGCTGCTGGGCATGGCCCTGCACCCGGACTTCCCGCAGGACCCGCGCATCTACGTGCTCTACACCTACGACGCGCCGCCCGGCGGCACCGCCCCGCGCTGGGGGACGCCCGGTGCCGGCGACGACCCGTGCCCCACGCCACCCGGGCCGACCAGCGACGGCTGCCTGGTCAGCGGGCGGCTGTCGGTGCTGTCGGCCACCGGCGCGGAGACCCCGCTGATCACCGACTGGTGCCAGCAGTACCCCAGCCACTCGGTCGGCGACCTGGAGTTCGGCAGGGACGGCGCGCTGTACGCGTCCTCGGGCGACGGCGCGAGCTTCAACTTCGTCGACTACGGCCAGGACAACTTCCCCCGTTCCGACATCACCCCGGACAACCCGTGCGGCGACCCGCCGTCCCCGGCCGGTACCGCGCTGACCCCGCCCAACGCCGAGGGCGGCGCGCTGCGCGCCCAGGACGTGCGGACCACCGCCGACCCCGCCGGGCTGAACGGCGCGCTGATCAGGATCGACCCCGACACCGGGCAGGCGGCGGCGGGCAACCCGAACGCCGGCAGCGGCGACGCCAACCTGGCCAGGGTCGTGGCCCACGGCATGCGCAACCCGTTCCGCATCGCCCACCGGCCGGGCACCGACGAGATCTGGTACGGCGAGGTCGGCTGGGACGGCTACGAGGAGATCGGCAGGGTCGCGGACCCCACCGGCTCGGTCCAGAACTTCGGCTGGCCCTGCTATGAGGGCCCGAACCGGCAGGGCGGCTACGACAACGTCAACCTGACGCTGTGCGAGACCCTTTACGCGGCCGGCGCGGGCGCGCACTCGGCCCCGTACTTCGCCTGGCGGCACAGCTCCCGCGTCGTGCCCGGCGAGCCGTGCCCGCCCGGCGGTTCCTCGGCCAGCGGCGTGGCCTTCTACGACGGCGGCGACTACCCCGACTCCTTCGACGGCGCGCTGTTCTTCTCCGACTACAGCCGCGGCTGCGTGTGGGTGATGCCCAAGGGCGCGAACGGCCTGCCCGCGCCCGCCTCGGTGGCCACCTTCGACTCCGCCACCCCGGTGGTCGAGCTGGAGACCGGCCCGGGCGGCGACCTGTTCGCCGTGGACCTGAACAACGGCCGGATCCTGCGCTACATCTATGCCAACACCCCGCCGGTCGCGATCATCGCCGCAGACCGGACCTCCGGCACCGCGCCGCTGCCGGTCGCCTTCTCCGCCGCCGGTTCCAGCGACGCCGACGGCGACCCGCTCACGTACGCCTGGGACCTGGACGGCGACGGTGACCTCGACGACTCCACCGCCGCCGCCCCCGCCCACACCTACGCCCAGCCCGGCTCCTATGAGGTCCGCCTGCGGGTGAGCGACGGCAAGGGCGGCCAGGGGGACGCCACGGTCACGATCAACGTGGACAACAGCGCTCCGGCCGCCCGGATCGACGCGCCGGCCGCTGATGTGACGTGGGCGGTCGGCGAGACGGTGGACTACTCCGGCACCGGTACCGACGCCCAGGACGGCACGATCCCCGGCTCCCGGATGACCTGGACGCTGATCCTGCACCACTGCCCGGGCACCTGCCACGAGCACCAGATCACCACGTTCACCGGTGAGCGCGGGACCTTCCAGGCCCCCGACCACGAATACCCCTCCCACCTCGAACTGCGCCTGACCGTGCGGGACGCCCAGGGCCTGACCGACACCGAGAGCGTCCTGCTCCAGCCCAAGACGGTGGACCTGACCTTCCGCACCGCCCCCGCGGGACTGCGGCTGGGCTTCAACGGGGCGGAGATCCCCGCGCCGTTCACCCGGACGGTGATCGTCGGTTCGAGCAACTCCGTCTCGGCCCCCTCCCCGCAGGGCGACCAGGGGTTCCTCTCCTGGTCCGACGGCGGCGCGGCCAGCCACAACATGACCGCGCCGGCGACGGCGGCCGCCTACACCGCCACCTACCAGACCGTTTCCCAGCCCACCGGGCTGGTCGCCGCCTACGGCATGGACGAGGGGAGCGGCACGTCGGTCGCCGACGCCTCAGGAAACGGCCACACCGGCACCGCGCGGAACGCCTCCTGGGCGGCGGGGCGGCACGGCCAGGCGCTGTCCTTCGACGGTTCGTCGAGCTGGGTGCGGGTGGCGGACGCGGCGGCGCTGCGGCTGACGGGCGCGATGACGGTGGAGGCGTGGGTGCGCCCGGTCTCGGTGGGCGACGAGTACGACACGGTGGTGCTGAAGGAGCACCCGAGCGGGCTGTCGTACGGGCTGTTCGGGTCCACCTCGAACGTGCGTCCGTCCTCGATCGTGAGCATCTCGGGGGAGACCGAGACGTTCGGCTCGTCGCCGCTGACGGCGGGGGAGTGGTCGCATCTGGCGACGACCTACGACGGGACGGCGTTGCGGCTGTACGTCAACGGCGTGCCGGCGGGGACGCAGGCGGTGAGCGGCGACATCCGGGTCTCGACCGGGTGGGACCTGTTCATCGGCGGGAACGGGTTCTGGGGCGACTTCTTCAGCGGGCTGATCGATGAGGTCCGTCTCTACGACCGGGCGCTGACCCCGGCGCAGATCCAGGCCGACATGAACACCCCCGTCACCTGACTCCTCCGCGGTGGCGCTGGATGCCGCGCCGGCCCGCGCGGCCGGCGTTCCGGGGCGGCCCCGCGCGGATAAGGGAGCATGGGGGCATGACGCCCAGTACCCCGCCCGACAGTCCATGGATCCGCGTCCACACCCGGCGGCCCGGGGCCACGGCCCGCCTGATCTGCCTGCCGCACGCCGGTGGCGCGGCGAGCTTCTTCCGCGGCTGGGGGCAGGCCGCGCCCCCCTGGCTCGAAGTGTGGGCCGTGCAGTACCCCGGCCGGGAGGACCGGCTGGCCGAGGACCTGATCGCCGACATCGGGCCGCTCGCGGAGGGCGTCGCGGGCGCCCTGGCCGCGACCGCGCGTGACCTGCCGATCGCGCTGTTCGGCCACAGCATGGGCGCGGCCGCCGCCTACGAGACCGCCCGCAGGCTGCTCGCGGACCCCGCCACCGCGCCCGCCGCCCTGTACGTCTCGGCCTGCCCGGCCCCCGGCCCGGTGACCGGCAAGACGCGGCACCTGCTCGACGACGACGCCCTGGCCGCCGACCTGCTCGCGCAGGGCGCGACCAGCCCGGCCGTGCTCGGCGACCCCGAACTTCGCGAGATCGTCCTGGCCATCGTCAGGAACGACTACCGGCTGATCGAGACCTACCGGAGGGGGCCCGCCGCCCCGCTGCCGGTGCCGATCACGGCGTTCAGCGCCGAGGACGACGACACGGTGGAGGCCGGGCGGGTCGCCGCCTGGGAGGCCGACACCAGCGCGGACTTCACGCTGCACCGCGTCCCGGGCGACCACTTCCACCTCGTGCCCGGCCGGGACGCCCTGATCAAGGTCCTGGCCGAGGACCTCACCCGCCGCTTCACATGAAGGCAAAGGGTTGCTAAGTTAGGTGAGCCTTGCCTAAGAACGGGCGGCCCCTCAGCAGGTTCTCACGAAGGGCGAACATGTCGAAATCGTTACATGGCCAGGTCCATGACGTTGTGGGCATCGGCTTCGGGCCGTCCAACCTCGCGCTCGCGGTGGCACTCGAAGAGCAGTACGGCTCGGGAGTGAACGCCGTCTTCTTCGAGAAGCAGCCGCGGTTCGGCTGGCACCGGGGCATGCTCATCGACGGCGCGACCATGCAGGTGCACTTCCTGAAGGACCTGGTCACCCCGCGCAATCCCACGAGCAGGCACTCCTTCCTGGCGTACCTGCACGACCGGGGCAGGCTGATCGACTTCATCAACCACAAGACCATGTTCCCCACCCGCCTGGAGTTCCACGACTACCTGGAGTGGGCCGCCGCCGCCTTCGAGCAGCAGGTGAGCTACGGCTCGGAGGTCGTCTCGGTCCGGCCCGCCGACTCCGGCACGCTGGAGGTGGTCGTGCAGCGTGACGGCGAGCTGCACACCTGCCTGACCCGCAACATCGTGATCGCCGTCGGCCTGGACCCGGTGCTGCCCGAGGGCGTACGGCAGGGCGAGCGGATCTGGCACACCGAGGAACTGCTGACCCGGCTGGCGGCGTTGCGCGATCCCGAGCCGCGCAGGTTCGTCGTGGTCGGCGCGGGGCAGAGCGCCGCCGAGGCCGTCGAACACCTGCACCGCACCCACGCCGCGGCGGAGGTCTGCGCGGTCTTCACCAGGTACGGTTACTCGCCCGCCGACGACAGCTCCTTCGCCAACCGCATCTTCGACCCCGAGGCCGTGGACCACTACTACGCCGCGCCCGACGACGTGAAACGGATGCTGTTCGCCTACTCGCGCAACACCAACTACTCCGTGGTGGACCTCGACCTCATCGACGAGCTCTACCGCCGCTCCTACGCCGAGAAGGTGGCCGGGTGCGAGCGGCTGAGGGTGATGAACGCCTCCCGGCTGACCGGCGTACAGTCCGGCTCCGACTCGGTGCGGGCCACTGTCCGCTTCCTGCCCACGGGGGAGACGACGGCCCTGGAGGCCGACGCGATCGTCTTCGCGACCGGCTACCGCGAGCGCGACCCGCTGGAACTGCTCGGCGAGGCGGGGGCGTTCTGCCGGCTGCGCGAGGACGGTGGGCCGATGGTGGAGCGCGACTACCGCATCGCCACCGACCCTGATCACACCTGGGGCGTCTACCTGCAAGGGGCCACCGAGGACACGCACGGGATCGCCTCCTCGCTGCTGTCCATGACCGCTGTGCGGACCGGCGAGATCGTCCAGTCCATCGCGCGCCGGTCCAGCCGGCTGGCTCAGCCGACCGGCCCCTGACCGTCCGGCCGGGGCCGTGGCCGTACCTACTACACCTACTACTTACCGTCAAGTCATCATGACCCTCGGTTATCATGGGCTGTGGGCAGGAGCAAAGGCCACGAAGGGCCGTCGCCGCCCTGGCGGAGGTGATCAGTGTGAGCGACGACAACAAACGCGCCATCCGCACGGCCCTGCAGGCGTTCGTCGGCATCTGTGTCGCGCTGCCCGGCATCGTGGCCGCGACCGGCATCCCGGACACCATTCCCTGGGTGGCCGGGGCCCTCACCGTCGCGGGGGCGGTCTCGCGGGTGATGGCACTGGCGAGCGTGCAGCGGCTGCTGCCGTCCTGGCTGCGCATCGAAGTCGCCACGCCCGGAGAGCAGGGCGCGTCCGCCAAGGGCCGCTGAGCGCCCGCCCGCCCCGGGACGCGGTCATGGCCGCCGCGCCAGCGGCGGCCTGCGCAGCCAGGTCGCCCACCGCCACAGCCATTCGACCGGCCCGTACCGGAACTTCCGCAACCACACGGTGGAGATCGCCCACTGGGCGGCGAGGACGACGAAGGAGAACAGCACGATCCGCTCGGGCGGCCAGCCCGCGGCAGCGCCGCCGAAGGCCGGGGCGAGCACCTTGACGATGACCGTCGCGCTCAGGTAGTTGGTGAGCGCCATCCTGCCGAGCGGTGCGAACACGGCGCTGAGCACCGGCCGCAGCCGCGTGCGCAGCAGGGAGATCACGCCGGTCACGTAGACGCCGGCCAGCAGCAGCCCCGCCACGGTGAACACCAGGGCGTCGTGGGCGGACATCTGCGCCACCACGAAAGGCGCCGCCGCGGCGGCGAACGCCGCGCACAACGCCACGGGGCCCCATGTGGCGCGCTCGATCCGGGCGACCACACCGTACCTGGTCAGCGCGGAGCCCAGCAGGAACAATCCCGGGACCAGCGAGTAGTGCCCGCCCTGGATGATCAGCGACGTCGCGACCAGTGCCACGCCGAGCCCGGCCACGGCCCAGCGCGGCAGCCACGTCGAGGGCAGCAGGACCACCAGTCCGACCAGGGCGTACACGGTCAGGATGTCGCCGCGCCACAGCAGGAACAGGTGCGCCAGCCCGATGACCGGCAGTACCAGCAGCCTGCGCAGCAGGAGCACGCGCGGGCGTTCGACGCGGTCGCCCGCCGAGTCCAGCAGCAGCGAGAACCCGATCCCGAACAGCAGGGAGAAGATCGGGAAGAACCGCTGATGGACGAGCAGCCCGAGCACGTCCACCCCCTGACCGGCGGTCACGGCCCGCATGGCATCGCCGGTGTTGGCGATCGGCGCCACATTGGCCGGCAGAATCCCGCACAGCGCGAACCCGCGCAGAACATCGAGCGCCCCGACCCGCGCCCGCCGGAGCGGCGGCGCGGCCTGCTGGGCACGCGCGACCGATGAGAGGTCTTCAAGTGACATGGGGCCTCAACGTACGACCCCACCTCATTGCCGACCACGGCCAAAAGCAGGATCACACCCCCCGCCCACAGTACTTCCGACCGGTCCCCTGACCGCTGTCGCGGGGGTCAGGTGGGGTAGGGGAGGAGGGTCTTGTCGATGTCCTCCCAGGCGGTGCGTAGGTCGGCCAGTAGGGCGGGGTCGCGTTCGGCGAGGTCGGCCTGCTCGCGTACGTCGGCCCTCGGTCCGGCCGCCCTTGCCGCCGCTCAGCGGCCACTGGTAGGACCAGCGCCCGCCGCCGTTGTCGCTGCTGAACAGCACGATCGTGTTGCGCTCGGCGCCCGAGGAGCGCAGCGTGGCCAGGACGCTGCCGACCGCGGAGTCCAGGCTCTGGACCATCTTGCGGTAGGTCGACAGCGATCCGCCGTCGCGGTGGTTGAGCGCGCCCTGGTCGCCCGCCTTGACCCTCGCCGTGATCTCGGCACTGGTCTCGCGGTCGCCGGGGGCCTCCCAGGCCGTGCCGGCTGAGCCCCCGGCGGTGATTCGCCAGGCCCGGCCCCCAAGACCCTCCGCCGGCCTCCCCGGGGCACATGCTCATCGGCATGGCGGGGCCGGGGTTGGGCAGTAGGGCGGCGGGCGATTCGGCCCCACCTCCGAGAGGTGGCGATTTCGTGTGATCTCCGGCTTCCGGTCACAGTGGCCGATCACCAGTGACCTGGCCGCGCCGCGCGGCCGTGTCCGCGTCTTCGGTACCGAAGCGGGCCTGAGCGGGCGGTTCCTGGAGGATCTGGTGATCGCCGCCAACGAGGCCGCCACCAACGTGCCGCAGCACGGCGGCGGCGGAGGCGGGACCCTCACCGCGTGGTGCGATGGAGCGGGCGTTGACCTGGAGGTCGTCGATGTCGCGGGCACCCTGACCGGCGCTCATCTGGACACCGAACGCGAATCCCCCGGTCGCGTGGCCGGGCTGTGGCTGATCCGCCGCCCGTGTGAGGAGGTCGGCCTCGTTGGCGTGGCGGGTCATGTCCGCCTGCGACTGCGCCTGTATCGCCGGGGCGGGCGGCGATCTGATCCAACCGGTGATCACCAGCGGTGATAAGCACGGTCGGGATTGATGCTTTCCGCTCCGTCGAATCCGCTGGATGATCAGGACATCGTGCCCCGCTCGCAGGTCACCGCGTCGTTCATGTCGGCGCATCGCAAGGTGGTTTCGCCGGCCTTCGTGGTGTCGTGTCCCGTACGCCCGGTTGGAGCTGATGTGAACACCCCGGACGCCCCTGGCACTCCCGGCCCTGTCTTCGTCCCTGTCCTCGCGCCCGCCCCCGGCGCCGCAGCCGACCGGCTCCTGCGCATCACCCCGCTCGCCGACCGTGTGGGCCTGCGGATCGAGGGTGAGATCGACTACGCCACCCTGCCCGCCCTGAGGCGGGCGCTGGCCGCAATGGGCGGCGGCAGCTTCATCGTCGATCTGAGCGGCCTGGCGTTCATCGACGTCGGCGGGCTACGCGCCCTGGTCACCACCGCCGCCGCTCTGCATGACGGAGGCAGCGGTCACGTGCTGACGTTGCGGTCGGCGCCCTGGCACGTACAGCGCCTGCTCAACCTCACCGGCTGGCACAAGGCGCCCGGCCTGCACCTGCACGCGCCGCCGCCCGGACCTGATCCACCTGGCCGGGCTCAGAAACCACCGCACCGGCGGATGGCCCCAAAGTGATGAACGCCCTCTGCCGGCGAGCCCGGCAGACCGACAGGTGCGTCGCATCCCGCCATCCCGGAGCACCGGCGGCCGAGCTGGATCGGCCGCGCCGCCAGATGCGGGGACAAGCCCAGGCCGGGGCCGCCGCGATATCCGCCCAGGCCCGCGCCGAAAACGAGCATGCCGCGGAGCAGATCGCGGCCGCGGCCAGACGAGAACGGGCGGACGGCGAGCATCGACCATGATGGCCGCGCCCACGCGGGCCACACCATCGGCCGGCCGGCCGGGCCTTGCGCTACGACCAGGTGGTGGCGGGCCGTGCGGGCGCGGGGTCGGCGACGTGGCCGCCCTCGTTCTCCCAGGAGGCCGAGCCGTCCCGGCCAGGTGAGCCTTCCGCAGGGGGCGCGGGGTGGAGCATGTCGGCCGGACGGACGCCGATCGTGCCTGCGGCGGCGAGCGCGAGCGCGGCCATGGCCGGGCCGTCTGCGGTGCCGGGCGGGATGACCAGCAGGGATATCGGCACGGTTCCCGCGATGCTCAGGGTGATCAGATGCGGGTCGGCGCTGTTGAACCAGCCCACTCTGATGTGGCGGCCGCGGGCCGGGATGCGGTGCGGAATGTGATCCCACGCGTCCGCATGCAGGCCCACACGCAGGACGGCCCTGTCGAGCCGCCGGTCGACGGCCGAGATGAGCGCGGGCAGTTCGGCGGCGGCGTCGCGGGAGCGCGGCCACCACGCGCCGTCGACGGTACCTCGCTGATCGAGGACGGCGTTGAGGCTGAGCCTGGGCGCGGCCTGAGCCGCGAGTACAGGGCTGGACGGGGAGAGGAGTGTCGTCATGATGGTCGCCTGGCCTATCAGGCCCATACGTGGGCCGAAGTGGTCTGTCGCCGCGGGCGACGCCAACCTGAATGCCAGCGCACGAAATGTCCTCGGTGTTTCTATTCTACCTCTTTTGCTGAGGCACGGAGAGGCGTCAAGCCGCCATCGGGATGATCGGCGCTGTTATCGATCGCGGTGATAACCCGGTCGGTGATTGCCTGTTTCCTGCGCCTGTCAGGAAGAACAGCCTGAGAACAGGTCGCGTTGCGTCCGAGAGCAGTCGAAGGGAAGCGCCATGAGCCCGACAATGAAGATCAAATCCAGGGTGCGGGCCGTTCAGGGGTGAATCATGATCTACCTCGGCCGTGCCACCGGCAACCAGCACCTGGAGTCGAAAGGCATGGCCATCCAGTCTGAATCTGAAAACGACCTGGGGCGGCGCGCCGGGAAAACCGGGAAGATGCCCAAGAGCTGACCGCGGCGACCGGCACCGACATCGAAATGTGCCGGGTCGGCCCTGCACATTCTCGCCTCGAGTGATCCGCGAATTGCGGGCACAGATCTGGAGTTGCCATGAATCGTGTCATCGTCGTGGGCGTCGACGGTTCGGATGCCGCGACCGCGGCCGTTGAGTGGGCGGCCGACGATGCCGCCCGCGCGGGTGCCCGGCTCCGCATCGTCCATGCCGTGGAGCGCACACCGTACGCGATGGCGATGTTCTCCGCCCAAGGTCAGGGTGATGTCATGCGCAGCGCGCACCGGGTGCTGAGCGACGCCGAGGCGGTGGCGGGCAAGCGGCAGCCCGGCATCGACGTCGACTGCGAACTGCTTCAGGGCGGCGCCGCGGCGACGTTGCGGGGCCAGGCCGGCGACTCTGCCGAGATCGTGATCGGCGGCAGCGGTCTCGGCGGCTTCCCCGGCGCCGTGCTGGGGTCGGTGAGCACCCATGTGGCCGGGCACGTGCGCGGCCCGGTGGTCGTCGTCCGATTCGGCCCCGGCACCGGCTCCGGCACCGCCCATGGGCAGGTCGTCGTCGGGCTCGACGACTATCAGGCCTGCGAACCCGCCCTCGCCTACGCCTTCGAGCAGGCGATGCTCCGCGCGAGCACGCTGCGTGTGGTCCATGCGTGGCGACCGCCGGCGCATGCTCACATCCCCGGACGCGCCCATGATCTGGAGGAGATCCACGCTGCTCGGTGCCGGACCGCGGCGGCCGCCCTTGGCGGGTGGCGGCGGCGGTATCCGCAGGTTCCGGTGATCGAGGACGTCCGTCGTGCCCACCCCGTCGATGCGCTCATCAGCGTTTCGGCTCAGGCGGATCTGGTCGTCGTAGGCTCGCAGGGCCGAGGGGCGATCGGCGCCGTGATGCTCGGATCCGTCACCCTCGGGCTCTTGTACGGCGCACGCGGCTCTGTCGCTGTGGTGCGTCCATAAGGGAGCCCTGGCGGGCGACGCGGAACCCGAGCGGGTGCCGGCGGATGGATCAGCCGGCAGGCTCAGGGATGAGCAGCGGCGCGGGCGGCGTCGGCGGTGCGCCGGGCTGGATCGCCGGGCTGTAGACGAGCTTGTCGGGCGGTGGCGGCGGCCTGCGCTTGCCGTCGTGGCCGCGTCCGGGCTCGGGCTCGGGTGGGAGCGGTGGCCGGTCGGTGGTTTCCTGCAGGTGTTTGTCGTCGTTGCGGAGATTCATGGCGCTTCGCCTTTCAGGAGGCGTTTTGAGGGGTTTTGCCTTGTATATCGCCGGTCGTCGCGGATAGAGGCGGCCGGCCGGGAGATGGTGTCGGCGAGGAGTTCCTGGAACAAGGCTTGCCCGCCTCCGGGATCGATCCATTTCAGCCGTCCTGCCCGGCCGATCCGCCGGGCGCACTCGGGCGGTCGGAGTCGGCGGTGGGCCCGCGGCTGCCGCGCCGCTTGGTGTTGCGGCCGGCCGGAGCGACGGGACCGGGCGGTGACCGGTCATCGATGGCGTCCTGCCGGCTCCGGACGGTCGACCCGCTCCAGCGCGACCGGGTACGGAACAGGGGCACCAACAGCCCGAGGATGCCACCCAGCATCAGGATGACGCCCACGATGCGCTGTCCGGCACCGCCCATCGATCCGCCCACCGGGCCGTCGGCCAGGGCGAAGGTGAGGACGGCGCCGACGACGATGACCGCGACGGCTGCGGCGACGGACATCACGCACCACCCCTGCCACGGGCAGGCACGTGAGCGCTGGAATGGGTTGCGGAGCGTGCCGGGCGGGGTCATCGGCGGCCGGCCCAGCGGCCGGAGCGCCGGCCGGTGATCAGGTTGTGGCCGAGCAGCAGGGCTGCCGCGCCGGCGATGGCGCACAGCCAGGTGGCCAGGTGGAAGAACCCCTGGCTGCCCGAGACGTGCAACACCTTGGTGGCGAGGAACCCACCCAGCAGCGCCCCGGCGATGCCGAGCCCGAAAGTGATGATCAAACCTTGCGTGTCCTTGCCGGGGACCGGCATTCTGGCCACCACCCCGGCGACCAGTCCGAGAATGATCCAAGCGATGATGCCCATGGCCGGACTCCTGTGGCGGTGCATCGACGGCTGCGTGGGATCGGTCTTCCGGACCGGTCGAAGCAGGAGCCGGCCGCCGCGCGATCGTCGGCGATCAGACTCGTTCACTTCGAGCCAACACCCGCGCGTGCCGTAGGCGAAACAGGCGATCCGGGAAGGACCCATCTGCAGAACCGATCACCGGGGCATCAGGCAGGCTCATCACTGTGGCCGGCGGCCGTGGGGGCGTCTTCGCCGGGCCTTGGTCCGCCGGGCCCGCTGGGCGGGGCGGCGGCTTCCAGCCAGCCGAGTTGCGCGGCGAGTTGCCGGGCGCTGTCGATGACGGTGGCGATGTGAGGAGAGGGGTTGGCGTCGTGCCACAGTAGTGACCAGGGGTAGTGCGTCGCGGGGTCGGCCAGGGGCCGCCAGGTGGTGCCGGGCCGGTTGGAGGTGCGGAAGGAGGAGGGGACGCAGTGCACGCAGCGGCGCTGGCGGACGAGGTCGGCGGCGGCACGGGTGCTCTCCACGGTTCCCTCGTAGAGGGCCGGCACGAATCCGACCGAACGGCACAGCGTGATGACGAACTCGTTGAGCTCCGGCGTCTGGGATTCCTCGCCCAGCAGCAGGAGTTCGCCGGCAAGGGCGGTCACGGGTACGCCGTCCATGTCGGCGAAGCGGTGGTCGTCGGGTAGCAGAACGCCGAGCGGATCGAGCCTGATGAGCTTGGAGGTCACCTCGGCCGGGGCTTTGGCGGCGTGTCCGATGGCGATGTCCAGGCGCCCGTCGGCCAGTTGCCGGTATTGCTCGGGGCTGCCCGCTTCGATCTGATGGATGGTGATGTCGGGATGACCGCGCTGGAGTTCGCGCAGAATCTGCGGCATGGTGTCGTAGCCGGCGTCGATGATGCCGACGCGCAGCGTGGGCGTTGAGGCGGCGGCATGGCGTGCGGCCTGCCCGGCCCGGCCCACGTGATCGAGGATTTGGCGTGCCTGGATGAGGAAGGCGGCGCCCGCGGGGGTCAGGTTGACGTGGTGGGTGCTGCGGTCCAGCAATCGCACCCCCAGTTCGCGTTCCAGCCGCTGGATCTGCTGGCTCAGCGCGGACTGCACGATGTGCTCGCGTGCCGCGGCCCGGCCGAAGTGCAGTTCTTCGGCCAGCGTCACGAAGTAGCGGAGCTGCCGTAACTCCATGCCCGCCACCCCTTCCCTGTCCGGGCGGCGCCGTTTCAGGCCGTTGTCTCCGTTGTCTTCCACTCTAGGGCGCGGCGTGGCTGTGTGAACCGCATGCCCGTCCGCGATGGCCCGGTCTGGTAGGGGAAACGAGCGATGGCGGCATCGGTCGCCACCGGAGAGGTAGGTCAGCCGGTCGAGCACCGGATTACGCGCGAGGTCGGGCCGCACACCACGAGGGTGGACGACCCGCTCCGTGGTAAAGATCAGGAACGCGCCGACGGGTAGCAGGTGGCGGGTCCGGCCAGGATGAACGATCCGCGCAGGACGAGCGCGGCGGTGATGCCGACGAGCGGCATGCGGGCCTGGAATGCAGCCGGCACGGCGAAGCCCCCGACGACGACCCCGACGACGAACAAATCGCCGACCGACGGGCTGTACTCGGTGCGGAAACCGGCGAAGAACCGCACCACCGAATCCCGCGCCGGCGACCATTCCCAGTCCGACGCCGAACCACCGTCAGAGTGACATACGCTCCCACTCACATTCCGGCCCGCACAGGGCCGACGTGACGACCGCGCCCGGCCAGTAGGCCGATGACGATCACCACTGCCACCGCCGCACCGGCCGGCAGCCATACCGGCGGCGGATCCGGCAGGGTCATCGGTTTCAGTCCCCGGCCGGGGCCGGTGAAGGCGGGCCGGTACGGCGGCGCTGGATGCGTTCGGGGTTGGGCCAGCGCACATCGCTCACCCAGCCGAGCCGTTCGAGCAGGCGGATCACCCCACTGGACGGGTCGATCTGGCCTCGGCCGAGACCGTGCCGGGCGCAAGTGGGTTCGCTGTGGTGGCCGTTGTGCCAGCTCTCGCCGAAGGACAGCAGGGCCAGCGGCCACAGATTCGTGGCCCGGTCGTAGCGGCGGGTCTTGAAGGGGCGGTTCCCGATCATGTGGCACAGGGAATTGACGCTCCAGGTGACGTGCTGGAGCAGGGCGACACGGATCAACCCGGCCCACAGGAAGGCGGTCAGGGCGCCGTGCAGGGTGCCGGTGATCGCCCACCCGGCCAGGAACGGCAGCGCCAGCGACAGCGCGCACAGCGCGGGGAAGGCCCGGGCCACGCGGGTCATGACCGGGTCCGCCAGCAGGTCGGGGGCGTAGCGTCCGGCGGATGTCGTCGCGTCGCCGGTGAACAGCCAACCGAGGTGGGCGTGGGCAAGCCCCCGAAGCTGCCCGCGCAGGCCGGTGCCGTACCGGTGGGGAGAGTGTGGATCACCTGGCCGGTCGGTGAAGGCGTGATGGCGGCGGTGGACGGCGACCCAGTCGATGACGTTGCCCTGAAATCCCATCGATCCCGCGATGGCCAGCGCCGTGCGCAGCCATGGCAGGGCGGTGAAGGAACCGTGGGTGAGCAGCCGGTGGAACCCCACCGTCACCCCCAGCCCG
>NZ_POUA01000104.1 GCF_003236385.1 Spongiactinospora gelatinilytica | reverse complement strand
GGACTCAGGGGACTCAGGGGACTCAGGGGACTCCGGAGACCGAGGATCGCGGTCCTTGGGCTGTTCGTCCTTCGGGTGCTCGTCCTTCGGGTCCTCGCCGTCGGGCTGCGGCTGGTCCGGTTTGTCGCCCTCCGGCTGCCCATCGGGCCGCTCGCCCTTCGGCTGGTCGTCCTTGGGACGTTCGTCCTTGGGCTGCTCTTCCTGCGGCTGCTCGTCCCTGGGCTGATCCTGCTTGGGATCGTCCTGCTTCGGGTCGTCCTGTTTGGGCTCGTCGGGCTTCTCACCCTTGGGGTCATCGCCCTTGGGCTGCTCGTCCCTGGGCTGATCCTGTTTGGGATCGTCCTGCTTGGGGTGGTCCTGCCGAGGCTCGTCGGTCTTGTCGCCCTTCGGCTGGTCCTGCTGCTTGGGCTCGGGGTCGTCGCGCGCCGGGGGCGGGACGTCCTGGGTCAGCTCCGGGCCGCCGCCGGGGGGCGGGCCCTCCTGCTGTTTCTCCTTCTTCTCCAAGACCGTGAGCCGCGAGTTGACGTCGGTCACCATCCGCTCGCAGGCGTCGGCGATCTGGACCGGGCGATGGCTCGCCTGAGCAGGCACGCCCGCCGCACTCACCAGGCGGGTGACCTGGCCCTCCGTGGAGCGCATTCGCTCGGCAGCGCGCTCCACCTCGGTCAGTAACTGACGGACGAGCTTGGGATCCATGCCCTCGAACTTGCCCATGCGCGTCTCCCGGGGGGAAGGATATCGGCCGCCCACTTACCGTACCCGGGCACAGGCCGTCCGTCCTAGGGATCAGGACGAGGTATAACCGATCAATCCTGGTCGGGATCCGCCTTCGCCGCGCTCTCCGGCTTGGGGTCGGGCTCGAAACCCGAGGCCGCCGGCTGCGGGGCGCCGTCGGTGGCGATGTATCCGGCGACCGCGCGCAGCTTGTCCTCGCTGATCACCCCGCGCCGCAGCAGCCGCGGTACCGCGCTGGTGAGATCGACGATCGTGGACGGAACCCGGTCCGTGCACGGCCCGTCGTCGAGGTACACCTCCGCCGCCTCGCCGAGCTGCTTCCCGGCCTCCTCGACCGTGGTCGCCGGCTCCTGCCCGAAGCGGTTGGCGCTGCTGACCGCCATCGGGCCGATGTCCTTCAGCAGGTCGAGGGCCACCGCGTGCAACGGCATGCGCAGCGCCACCGTGCCCTTGGTGTCGCCGAGATCCCAGGACAGGGAACGGTTGGCCCGGCAGATCAGCGTCAGCGGCCCCGGCCAGAACGCATCAATGAGGTCCTGCCCGTACGGCCCGAGGTTCTCCACCAGGGCGGTGGCCGCCCGGACGGTGCCCACCAGCACCGGCACCGGTATGTCCCGGCCCCGGCCCTTGGCCGCCAGCAGCGCGTTGACCGCGGACTGGACGAAGGCGTCGCAGCCGATGCCGTACACCGTGTCGGTGGGCAGCACCACGAGCTGGCTCATGCGCAGGGTGGACGCCGCGTCGGCCAGGCCGGCGGCCCGTTGCTCGGCGTCGGCGCAGTCGTAACTTCGGCTCACAGTCAGCATCCTTTCACTGCCGCTCACTCCTGGCCGAAGCGGGCGGTCACGAAGCGGTCCCTGCGGGTCAGGTCCTGCTGGACGCGTACGTCGCGCCAGCCGTTCTCCTCACGGAAGATGAGATACACCGCCGAGCCCTGCACGTCGGCGTGTTCGACCACGACGAACCCGCCGGGCCGCAGCAGTCGCCGGGCCGTGCGCTCGACCGCGCGGACCTGGTCGAGACCGTCGGCGCCCGAGCCGTACAGCGCCAGCGCCGGATCGTAGTCACGGACCTCAGGATGCCGGGGGATCGCGCCGGGCGGGATGTAGGGCGGGTTGGAGATGACCAGATCGACCCGGCCGTCCAGCTCCCCCAGGGCCTCGGCGAGGTCTTCCGGATGCAGGGTGACCCGGCCCTGCCCCAGCTCGGAGATGTTGCGCTTGGCCCAGCCGTACGCCTCCGGGTCGATCTCCACGGCGTGTACCCTGGCCAGCGCGACCTCCTGGGCGATGGACAGCGCGATCACGCCCGAGCCGGTGCCGAGGTCCACGACGGTCGGGGAGGCGACGTCCATCTCGCGCAGCCGGTCGATGGCCCAGCCGACGACGACCTCGGTCTCCGGGCGCGGCACGAAGACGCCGGGACCGACCTCCAGGGACAGATAGCGGAAGTAGGCCCGGCCGGTGATGTGCTGCAACGGCTCACGGGCCTCGCGGCGCGCGATGCCCTCCCAGAACAGCGCGTCGAACTCCGAGTCCTTGACGGTGTGCAGCTCACCGCGGCGCACACCATGGACGAAGGCCGCGATCTCCTCGGCGTCGGTGCGCGGCGAGGGCACTCCGGCTTCGGCCAGCCGGGCGGTGGCGAGGGCGATCTCGTCCAGGAGGAGGCTCATGACATGAGGTCTTGGGGCAGGCCGGGGTTCGGTGGTCGGCGGATCAGGATGTTGAGGAGTGGGAGGCGAGCTTTTCCGCGGTCTCGGCGTCGAGCAACGCCTGGATCACCGCGGACAGCTCACCGTCCAGGACGTGATCGAGGTTATACGCCTTGAAGCCGACCCGGTGGTCGGAGATGCGGTTCTCCGGGAAGTTGTAGGTGCGGATCCGCTCGGACCGGTCGACGGTGCGGACCTGCGACTTGCGCTCGGCCGCGGCTTCGGCGGCGGCCTCCTCCTCGGCGATGGCCTGCAACCGGGCACGGAGCACGCGCATCGCGGTCTCCTTGTTCTGGAGCTGGCTCTTCTCGTTCTGGCAGGAGACCACGACCCCGGTCGGCAGGTGGGTGATGCGCACCGCCGAGTCGGTGGTGTTGACGCTCTGCCCGCCGGGCCCGCCGCTGCGGAAGACGTCGATGCGCAGGTCGTTGGGGTCGATCTGGACGTCGACCTCCTCGACCTCGGGGTAGACGAGCACCCCGGCGGCGCTGGTGTGGATGCGCCCCTGCGACTCGGTGGCGGGGACCCGCTGGACGCGGTGCACGCCGCCCTCGAACTTCAGCCGCGACCACACGCCCTCGTCGCCCTTGGACTTGATGGCGACCGTGACGTCCTTGTAGCCGCCGAGGTCGGACGGCTGGGAGTCGATGATCTCGGTCTTCCAGCCGGCCCGCTCGGCGTACCGGAGGTACATCCGCAGGAGGTCGCCCGCGAACAGGGCCGACTCCTCGCCGCCCTCGCCCGCCTTGATCTCCATCAGGATGTCCTTGGTGTCGTTGGGGTCACGCGGGATGAGCAGGTGCTTGAGGCGTTCTTCCAGCGCGGGCACCCGCGCCGCCAGCTCCTCGGCCTCCACCGCGAACGCCGGGTCCTCCCCGGCCAGCTCCCTGGCGGTGCCGAGGTCGTCGCGCACCGCCTCAAGCTCGCGGTAGGTGGCCACGATGGGGCTCAACTGCGCGTAACGCCTGCCGATCGTGCGCGCCTTGTTCTGGTCGGCGTGCACGGCGGGATCGGCGAGCATGGCCTCCAGCTCGGCGTACTCCTTGAGCAGTTCGTCCAGCTTCACCGCGTGATCCCTTCACCATCCTGCGAAAACCCCGACCAGCAAGAACGCCGACCCGGGCACACCCCCGTCGGACGAGGGGGTGATTCCGAGCCGGCGCTGGTCGTTGGCTACTTGCCCGCGGTCTTCTTCCCGAAGCGCTTCTCGAAGCGCGCCACCCGGCCGCCGGTGTCGAGGATCTTCTGCTTGCCCGTGTAGAACGGGTGGCACTCGGAACACACGTCGGTGTGGATCACACCGTTCTTGGCGGTGCTGCGGGTGGTGAAGGAGTTGCCACAGGTGCAGCTCACCTGGGTGACGTTGTACTCAGGGTGAATGTCGCGCTTCATGTCGCTTCCTCTCGCATGTGGCGGTCGCCGGGTCGCCGTTTTGCCTTCGCCTCACCCCGGACGGGGTGCGCGCGCCGCACACCGGGAAATGCGCGCGGGCGGGAACCGGTACCGCTGCGGTTCGGGTTCCAGTGTGCCAGATCCTGCAACCTTCCCGGGCCATCGGAAATTCCCGGGGTCATCGGGGCCGGTCGGGGCTCTCGGGCATGCCCGAGAGCGGCCCGCAGAGCGCCCTGCGCGCTGCTTCCGCCCGCTCCGGTCCGATGAGTACGGCGGGCCGCGCGGGCCCGCCGTACATGAGCACAGGGCTCGTCAGTCGCGGTCGTTGCTCACGGTCGTCTTCTGGACCTGGAGCAGGAACTCCGCGTTGGACTTGGTCTCCTTCATCTTCTCCAGCAGGAGCTCCAGGGCCTGCTGCATGTCCAGCGCGTGCAGCACCCGCCGCAGCTTCCAGACGATCTGCAGCTCGTCCTTGGCCATCAGGATCTCCTCCTTACGGGTGCTGGACGCGTCGACGTCCACCGCGGGGAAGATCCGCTTGTCGGCCAGGGACCGGCTGAGCTTGAGCTCCATGTTGCCGGTGCCCTTGAACTCCTCGAAGATGACCTCGTCCATCTTGGAGCCGGTCTCGACCAGGCCGGTGGCCAGGATGGTCAGCGAGCCGCCGTTCTCGATGTTGCGGGCGGCGCCGAAGAACCGCTTGGGCGGGTAGAGAGCCGTGGAGTCGACACCACCGGACAGGATCCGGCCGCTGGCGGGCGCCGCGAGGTTGTAGGCGCGGCCCAGGCGGGTGATCGAGTCGAGCAGCACCACGACGTCGTGGCCCAGCTCCACCAGCCGCTTGGCCCGCTCGATGGCCAGCTCGGCGACGGTGGTGTGGTCTTCGGCGGGACGATCGAAGGTCGAGTGGATGACCTCGCCCTTGACCGACCGCTGCATGTCGGTGACCTCTTCAGGACGCTCGTCCACGAGGACGACCATGAGGTGGCACTCGGGGTTGTTCCTGGTGATGGCGTTGGCGATGGCCTGGAGCACCATCGTCTTGCCCGCCTTGGGCGGGGAGGCGATGAGGCCGCGCTGGCCCTTGCCGATCGGCGAGACCAGGTCGATGATCCGCGTGGTCAGGATGTTGGGCTCGGTCTCCAGACGCAGGCGCTCCTGCGGGTAGAGCGGGGTGAGCTTGTTGAAGTCCTGGCGGTTACGGGCCTGGTCGGGGTCCATGCCGTTGACCGTGTCGAGGCGGACGAGCGCGTTGAACTTCTCGCGCCGCTCGCCCTCGCGCGGCTGGCGTACCGCGCCGGTGATCACGTCGCCCTTGCGCAGGCCGTTCCTGCGGATCTGGGCCAGCGACACGTAGACGTCGTTGGCGCCGGGCAGGTAGCCGGTCGTGCGCACGAAGGCGTAGTTGTCAAGGATGTCGAGGATCCCGGCGATCGGGATCAGCACGTCGTCCTCGCCGATCACCGGCTCGTTGCTGTCGAAGCGGTCACGGCCGCGGCGGTTGCGCTCCCTGAACCGGCCGCGCCGGCCGCGGCGGCCGTCGTCGTCCTGGCCGCCGTCGCGCTGGTCGCGGTCACGGTCGCGATCACGCTGGTCGCGGTCGCGCTGGTCGCCACGGTCGCGCTGATCGCGGCCGCCCTGGTCGCCGCGCTGGTCACGGCCGCCGTCCCGCTGGTCGCCACGGTCGCGCTGGTCGCCGCCGCGCGCCTGGTCGCGGCCCTGGCCGCCGTCGGTGGTGCGCTGCTCCCTGCTGTCGCCGCGCTCGCGGCGGCTGCGGCGCTCGCCACGCTCGCGGCGTCCCTCGCCGCGCTCGGGCTTGCCGTCCTGCTGGCCCTGCTCGGCGGGCTGCTCGGTCACCGGCGGGGCGGACGCCACCGCGGGCTCGGCGGCCTGGGCCGCGGCCTCGGGCAGCGTCGGCTGGTCGGCGGCGGGCGCGCCCGCGCTCTCGGCCGCGCCGGTGCGGGTGCGCACCCGGCGGGTGCGCGCGGGCCGCTCGGGCTGGGGCTCGGGGTCCGCGGCGACAGGGGCCGGCGCGGAGGTGGCGGGCTTGGCGTCGGACGTCTGGGCCGCGCCGTCCGCGGAAACGCCCTGCTTCTCCTGGATGGCCGCGATGAGCTGGCTCTTACGCATCCGCCCGGTCCCGCTGATGCCGAGGCTCGACGCGAGCTTCTGCAGCTCGGGGAGCACCATGGCGGACAGGCCGGTGCCGGAGCGACGGCGCGGCCGTGCCGCGGCGCGAGTGGGGGTGTCGCCGGCCGCCGACTGCTCAGGTGAGCCGGTGTCGGTGAGGAGTTCGGTGGTGTCGCTCACTAAGGGTCCTTCCCAGGGGTCGGGCGTCGGCGGCTATCTGCCGACCGTCCCGGAGGTGCGATCGATCCGGCGGGACTGGCCGGATCGGGGTGCACGTTGCGTTCCTTGGCCGCCCCGAAGAGCGGTTGCCAGTGTCGGGGACAGGTGCGCCCACGCCGTCATCGCCGGGACTCGCCGACGATGGGGGCCTGGAGGCCACCCCCCGGATTGTTACCGCCAACCAGATGTCATCGAGATGGTTGGAGCCCGCATATCCCCGCGTGCGCCGCCCTTCACGGCGTATGCCGGATGTGGAGCAACCGGCAACGGCGCATTCAGAGAGGGTATGCTGCCCACTTCTGACGAGGTGGAGCATGACGCAGCGATGTGAGGCTGACAAGCACGCACCCATCATGGGGGCATCTGGTGCGGCTATAAGCCTAACATCACCAGCGCACACGGCTATTCCCTGAAGGTCGAAGAGGCATCAGCGTGTCTCGGGAAACTGGACTCTGGCACCGTCGGTATCGACGTCCAGTGGCTGGATGTGCCAGTCGATACCCACTTCAGACGCGATCGAATCCTGCGCCTCCGGTGTCGGAAACGCCAGAATCGTCGGACCCGCCCCGGAGACGACCGCGGGAACTCCGATTGCGCGGAGCCGTTTTACCAGACTCGCGGTCTGGGGCATTGCAGGCGCGCGGTATCGCTGGTGCAGCCGGTCTTCGGTCGCGGCGAGCAGCACCGGGGTCTCCGGTCGCGTGGTCATCGCGGCCACCAGCAGCGCCGCGCGCCCCGCGTTGGCGGAGGCGTCGGCGTGCGGTACGTCCTTCGGCAGGTAGCCCCGCGCCACGTCGGTGGACAGCCGGTGTGCGGGGATGAACGCCACGGGCCGGATCGCGGCGTGCGGCGTCAGCTTCACCATACGCGCGATCCCCTCCTGGTCGCTCCAGGCGATGGTGAGTCCGCCGGCCAGGCAGGGGGCCACGTTGTCGGGATGGCCCTCCAGCTCGGTGGCCAGCGCGAACACCTCCTCATCCGGGAACGCCGCGGCCCCGGAGGCGTCGCCGGCGAGCGCCCGCGCGGCCAGCAGGCCCGCGCAGATGGCCGCCGATGACGAACCGAGCCCCCGCGCGTGCGGAATGCGGTTGTGACAGCGCAGCCGTACGCCCGGCGGCTGCTCCACCCCCATCCGGCCGAACGCCGCGCGCATGGCCCGCACGACGAGATGGCCGTCGCCGAGGTCGAGCTCCCCCTCCCCCTCGCCGGTGACCTCCACCTGCGTGCTCTCCCCCGACAAGGCCGCCGTGACCTCGTCGTACAGGCCGAGCGCGAGGCCCAGCGAGTCGAAGCCGGGGCCGAGGTTGGCCGAAGTCGCGGGCACGCGAACGACGACCGTCGTGCTGTCGGGCATGGGCCACCTTCGGAAGAAGCGTTCGGTGTCTGGGGTGTCGGGCCGGATGGCGCAGCGCCGTCCCCGGCTTCAGGCGAGTTCGAGCGCCATCGCGGCGGCGTGCGCGTCGATCGAGATCGTCACCGGGGCCGGGGCTCCGGAGATCGCCCAGTCGGGGTCCTTCAGGCCGTTACCGGTGACCGTACACACCACCCGCTGACCATCTTGCACCAACCCCTGCTCACGCGCCTGGAGCAGCCCGGCGACGCTCGCCGCCGAGGCCAGCTCCACGAACACGCCCTCCTCCTGGGCGAGCAGCTTGTAGGCCGCGGCGATCTGCCGGTCGGTCACCGCCTGGATCGCGCCGCCGGACTCGTCGCGGGCCGCCTCGGCGAGCCGCCAGGAGGCGGGGTTGCCGATCCGGATCGCGGTGGCGATCGTGTGCGGGTGGGTCACCGGCGCGCCCTTCACGATCGGCGCGGCCCCGCTCGCCTGGAACCCCAGCATCCGCGGAGTCTTGGTGGCGGGCCCGTCGGCGGAGTATTCCTTGTAGCCCATCCAGTAGGCGCAGATGTTGCCCGCGTTGCCCACCGGCAGGCAGTGTACGTCGGGCGCGTCGCCGAGCGCGTCCACGATCTCGAAGGCCGCGGTCTTCTGGCCCTGGAGCCGGTACGGGTTGACCGAGTTGACCAGCGCGATCGGGTAGCTCTCCGAGAGCTTCCTGGTCATCTCCAGGCAGTCGTCGAAGGAGCCGTCGACCTGGAGCAGCTTGGCCCCGTGGACCAGCGCCTGGGCCAGCTTGCCCATCGCGATCTTGCCGCGTGGCACCAGGACGGCGCAGGTCAGCCCCGCGCGGACGGCGTAGGCGGCGGCGGAGGCGGAGGTGTTGCCGGTGGAGGCGCAGATCACCGCCTTGGCCCCGGCCTCGACCGCCTTGCTGATCGCCATGGTCATGCCGCGGTCTTTGAAGCTCCCCGTCGGGTTGAGCCCTTCGACCTTCAGGTGGACCTCGCAGCCGGTCAGCGCGGAGACCCTGCGCGCGGGGACCAGCGGCGTGCCCCCCTCCAGCAGCGTGACGACCGGCGTCGCCGTGGTCACCGGAAGCCGGTCACGGTACTCCTCGATGAGTCCACGCCACACCCTGGTCATGATCGCTCCTAGGCAGCCTTGCGGTGTCGAGCACCGAGTTTACGGGCAACCGGCCTGACCTGCGGACGCGATCCCGCTCCTACGAGGTGAAGACGCGGTCGCGATAGGGTCTTCTGACATGACGGGTGAACATCACGGGGCGCCGGGCGACCGTCCGCGGATCCGGCGCAACGACCACTCCCCGCTCACCCCGCCCGGCCTGGGGGCCTTCACGCCGTCGCTGCCGGTGAGCGTCGTCATACCGGCCCACGGAGGGCAGAGCCGCCTCGATCTCACCCTGGCCGCGCTGGCCGCGCAGACCTACCCCGCGCACCTGCTCGAGGTCATCATGGTGGACGACGGCAGCGACCCGCCGCTGCGCCTGCCGGAGATCGCGCCGCCCGGCACGCGGATCGTCACCGCCGACCCGTCGGGCTGGGGCATCGGGCACGCGGTCAACACCGGGGCTGCGGTCGCCGAGGGCACGCTGCTCCAGCGCCTGGACGCCGACATGGTGGTCTGCCGCGAGCACATCGAGGCGCTGGCCCGCTGGCACCACCTGACCGACTACGCGGTCACGATCGGCTACAAGCGGTTTCTGGCCGAGCCCGAGGGGCTTTCCGCGGCCCGGGTACGCGACGGTGTGTCGGGCGGCGGGCTGGGCACGCTGTTCGACCTGGCGGCGGCGGTGCCGAGTTCGACCGAGGCGACGATCGAGCGCCTGGACGGCCTGCGCGCCAGCCGCAACCCCTACCACTGCTGCACGGGCCCCACGCTGTGCCTGCACCGCGAGTTGTTCCGCGCCGCCGGCGGCATCGACGCGGGCGTACCGCGCGGCGAGGACACCGAGTTCGCCTACCGGCTCGCCCAGGCCGGGGCCGTGTTCGTCCCCGATCCGCTGGCCCAGGCGGTCCATCTGGGGCTGCCGGCCCAGAAGCTGGAACGCGACCTGGCGGTCCGAGTGGTCTCGCCATACCTGGCCCAGCGCATCCCACTCCGCCGCGACCTGCGCAAGGACGCGGGGCGGCGGTGGCGCGTGCAGTACGTGGAGGTGGTGCTGGAGGTCGGCGGCGCGGCGGAGGAGACCGTGCGGGCCGCCGTGGGCGCGGCACTGACCGGCAGCGTCGGCGACGTGGTGGTGACGGTGGTCGCGCCCTGGTCGCGGTTGACCGGCGTGCGGCGGCCCGTGCTCCGCGATCCCGACCTGGACCTGCGCCTGATGAGCGAGCACTTCGCGGGCGATGACCGGGTGCGCCTGGCCGACACCGTGCCGCCCTCCCCCGCGCCGATCCCCTTCAGGTACACCGGCCCGGTGGAGGCGCCGCTCGGCCGCGACACGCTGCGCCTGATGATCGAGGCCATGCAGGAGCACCGGCCGGGCCTGGTTCTGGTGGATCTTCCCTCCGGCGGAACCGCCCGCCTGGAGCGCACCGAGGCGCTGAGCCGGGCGTTGCTGCTGGCCAACCCGGGCGTGCCGCTCGGTGAGCTGGCCACGGCGGGCCGGCTCGCCGCCGATCACAGGGACGAGCTGATCGAGGCCACCCACGGGGTGGTCAAGGGCGAGCACGCCGACTTCTGGCCCGCGCCCAAGAAGAAACCCGCTACGCCCGCGGCAGAACCCCGCAAACCGGCCCAGGCAGCGCCCGCACAGCCCTCCCGGCCGCGGAGCGTGTCACTGCTCGGCCGCCTGACCGGCCGCGGCCGTTCCGGCGACTGACCTCGGGCTCAGGGCCGTGTCGGGGGCAGTGGGGCAAGGCCGGGCCAGCGGGTGAGCATGCGCTCGCGTACCGCTCCGGCCAGGGCGGCCAGCGCGGCCAGATCGGGCTCCTCCGCCGCGGCGACCACGCCGAGCCGGTGCGCGAGCCGTTCTCGCGCGCCGGCCACGCCCCAGCTCCAGTCGTCCCGCAGCACGGCGGCGAGGTGGTCGGTGGTGTGCCTGCGGGCCCGTTCGACCAGCGCGTCACCGCGCAGCAGCCAGCCCGCGCAGGCGTCGGCGAGCCGCCCCTGAACGTCGGTGCCGGTCAGCACGCGCCAGATCGCCCGGTAGCGCCGCTCGGCCTCGGCGAGCATCGCCGGGGCGATGCCCAGCGCACACCAGCAGGTCGGAAAGCCCGTCCGCAGATAGGCCAGCTCCATCAGGCCGTTGCCCAGCGACGCCTGCTCCAGGTCCACGAAGCGCAGGCCCTGGCGGGTCACGATGACGTTGTCGGGGCATGGGTCGCCGTGCAGCAGCGCGTGGTGATCGCCCGCGCCCAGCCGCTCGACGAGCGCCGAGATCTCGGCGCGGGCCCGCGCGGGCACCGGCACGCCCAGCGCGCCGGCGAAGCCCGCGAACGCCTCGGCGTCGGCCTCCGTGGGGCCCTGCCACCTGGGCAGCGCGCCGGCGTCGGCGGGGCCGGTGGCGGCGTGCAGCCGCGCGAGCGCGTCGGTGTAACGGACCGCCCAGTCGGCCGGGGCGGGCGCCTCGGCGAGGTGTTCCAGCACCATGACCCGGCATCCGGCGTCGGAGGCGATGACCCTGGCCACCGGCGGCACGCCGCCGCTCCTGGCGGCGAGGGTCAGCGCGGTGATCTCCCGCTCGAACCTGGCCTGGGCGTCGTCGCCGCCGGTGGCCTGCTTGACCACGACGGCGGCCCCGCCGTACTCCAGCCGCCACACGCTGGAGCGCGGGCTGCTCTGCACCTCGCGCGCGCCCGCCGCCTCCGGCAACGGCCTCACCCCTCCTTGCCGCGGCGACGGCGGGACAGCGCCCGCCTGAGCGCCCGGGCGAACCCGGTGCGCGGCACCGGCTGGGCCTTCTTGGCCGCGGCCAGCTCACGGCGCAGCGTGCCGATCTCCCTGCGGTACTCGACCGCGCCCTTGCGCCAGCGGCCCGACTCATCGCGCCACTTGGCGATCTGCCCGCGCAGTCGTTCGGCCTCCTTCTTCAGCTTGGCGACCTCGGCCGCCGCCTCCGAGCGGGCCCGGTAGGCGCCGCGCCGGCCGACCGGGGGCGCGGCCTGCGCCGCGGACGCGAAGCCGTAGGTCTCGGCGTCCACCCAGAGCACCCCGAAGGTGTCGTTCACCGCGTCGTCGATGTCCTCGCCGGGCTCGGCCACGATCCGCGCCCTGGCGAAGGCGGCGGAGCGCTCCAACCGGGCCGCCACCACGCCGTCGGCGGTCTCGTCGAGCAGCACGTTGATCAGGCCGTAGCCCTGTTCGGAAGCCAGGTCGAGCAATCTGGCCAGGCTGTCCTCGCCGGGCGCCCACCCGGCGGGCAGGTGCAGCCGGTACGGCTCGGCGGTGTCGGGCTCGGGCTCCTGGCCGACCAGGCGCACCCGGGGCTCGTGGGCGTAGTGCCCCTGGATCAGGACCAGGTCGAGATCGGGGTCGGTCAGCGGGGCCCGCCGCTCGGGGGCCAGCCGCGCCCACGGGCCGGGCAGGTCCACCACGAGGTCGGGGATCGTGCCCGCGAGCAGCGCGTCCACCGTCGCGCGCACGTCGTCGTAGCCGCCGGGCTCGACGGTGGCCCGGATGTAGGGGACCTTCCACTGCCTGCCCGGGTGGGTGCGCAGCCAGCGGTAGGAGGGGATGCGGTCGGCGATGTAGGCGTGGCTGACCCGGTCGATCGGCTCCTTGTCGCGCATCCGCATGGAGGGGCCCAGGTGGTAGCCGCGGGCCTGCGGGTCGGGCACGAACACCGCGCCCGCCTGGCCCAGCCGGTAGCCCAGCTCGGTGTCCTGGCCGAGGATCAGCTCGGTGTCCATCGGGCCCGCCGCCTTGAGCAGCGCCGCCCCGACCGACGTCGCGCCGCCGACGTGCAGGCTGAACGCCCGGTGCGGGTCGCGTACCAGGCCGCCGGTGCGCTCCACGAGATCGACCAGCCACTCGTGCGGCTCGGCCGGCTCGAACAGCACGCCCAGGCCGCCCGTCCCGGCGGCGGCGGCCACCGCGCGCGGCTCGGGCAGCGGCGCGGTGGTGAAGCGCAGGTGGCTGGTGACCACCAGGTAGGGGGCGAGGTGGTGCCAGCGCAGGTGCGCCTCCACCTCGTCGGGGGCGAGCACCACGTCGGAGTCGAGCCAGTGGACGACGTCTCCGGTGGCGGCGGCCAGGCCCGCGTTGCGGGCGGCGGCCCTGCCGGGGGTCTCGCAGCCGACCAGCCGGGTCAGCTCCGGGCGGATGCCGCCGAGCCGCAGGGCGGGCTCGCTGCCGTTGTCGACCACCACGACCTCCAGCAGCTCCTGCGGGTAGGTCTGGGCGGCCAGGCCCGCGAGCGCGAGGTCGAGCTTGTCCTGTCCGTTGTAGGCCGGCACCACGACCGTGACGGTCAGCGTGGGCGTCCAGGTCCCGATGGCGGGCGGGCGCAGCACGGTGTAGTCGTTGCCCCTGATCCTGACGGTCACGTTCGGCTCACTTCGCTCACAAGCGCTCCCTGCCCGGTGCCGGGGCCGGCCTCCATGATCATACTGGGCCGGAATCCGCGCCACTGGTTTGCCGCTACCCGCAGAAAATGGGCCAGGGAAAGCCGCCAGGTGTGGTCGCCGGCCAGTGAACGGCGCAGCATGTATCCGAGTCCGTGGGTGCGGTATATCCGGCCGCCCGCGGCGTGGATTCGTTTCAGGAGATCGGCGTCCACGGCGCTGGGCAGGGCGCTGAAACCACCGGATTCTTGATATTTCGCGCGATCCATCAGGATCGTTCCGCCCGCGATGTAATCACTCCACACTTCGCTGCTGTAGTCGATCCTGCGGACGGTGGCGCGCAGCGGCTCCAGGTAGAAGAACTCCGGGGGCACGCCGACCACGTCGGCCCCCGAGTACTCCTTGGCGAGCAGCAGGTCGGCCAGGTGCTCAGGGCCGTACCAGTCGTCGTCGTCCCACTTGGCGATGTACTCGCCGGTGGCCCGGCCCGCCGCCAGATGCAGCAGCTCACCGAACGGCCGGTCCGCGCCGGCCTCCACCACGGTGAGCGGGAGCGCGAAGCCGTCGGCCGCCCGGCGTACGTCGGGGTGGTCACGGCCACCGGGCACGCCGTGCAGGCCGAGCACGACCTCGGCGCGCACATGCCGCTGGCGGGCGATCTGGCCGAGCGCGCCGGCCAGGTGGGGCGGGCGCATGCTCGACATCACGACACTGACCGTCGGCGGCCGGTCGGCGGGTGTACGACGGGCGCGCAGCCCGTGCCGCCGCAGCCGCACGCTGTGCTCCTCGCGGCGCAGGTCGGCCACCGAGCGGATGCCGGAAGGGCCCTCGGCGAGCCGCGAGCCGTCCCATTCGGCGAGCAGGGCGGCGAGCCCGGAGTCGGCCTCCCGGGCCCAGGCGGGCGTCTCGGCGGCGAACAGCGGCACCCCGGCCGCGGCGAGGTCGAGGACGGGCGCGAGCGGGACCGGCGACTCACCCGGCCACTCGACCCGCAGGCCGCGCAGCGGGCGCAGCGCCTCGGCGTCCGAAGCGGTCGCGACCCGGCCCAGCGGACGGTCACCGGCGACCCAGTGCTCACCGGCCCAGCGCAGCACTCCGTCGCCCTCGCTGGGAGTGCGGACGTATCCTCGCGGACCGGCCCGTTCCTCTGGCGCTCGCGGCGTGGCTGGATCGGCGGATGATTCCGGCGCGACACTCATACAGGACTCGTTCACATCCGTAATTCGCGGGGCGGTCGCCAACGAGCGTACCGATTGCGGGCGCTCTCCCGGCACGAACCCTGACAACAGGTCAGCACCGGGAGTGCGCTCCGGCCGGCCGCGCGCCGGTCATTTACACTTTCCGCTGCCCCGGCATACGTGGCAGTTCTCCAATGAATTCACCCAAATGACGGAGCCGTCCGGCTGCCGCTTCGGTCTCTCGTAGGTGAGCTGGCCGGTCCCGTTGCAGCATCCGCAGTCCGGAGCGGGCTTGGCCACGGGCCTCTCCCTGTGTGCGCGATCGGTGTGCCGCGCACGAGTCACCCGACGCCGAACGTGCGCGTATCCCGTAGGGTAGTGCCCTTCAGCCGCCGCCCACGGGGCTTCTGGCCAGATGCCGCCACACCCGCCCGGGCGGGGCTCAGGACGACTCGTCGCCCTCCACCCGCATCACGCTCGCCACCGCGCGGACGATGTCGAGCTCGCGCAGACTGCTCAAGGTGGCCGACAGGGCGGCGTCGGCGGCCCGGTGGGAGACCAGGACGAGCTGCGCGTCGTCGCCGTGGCCCTCCTGGCGGACCGTCTGGATGGACACATCGTGCTTGGCGAAGATGTCGGCCACCCGCGCGAGCACGCCCGGCTTGTCGGCGACGTCGAGGGCGATGTGGTAGCGGGTCACGGTGTCGCCCATCGGGTGGACGGCGAGGTCGGCGTAGGTGGACTCGTCGGGGCCGTGCGCTCCGGCCAGCCGGTTGCGGGCGACCGCGACCAGGTCGCCGAGCACGGCCGAGGCGGTCGGGGCGCCGCCCGCGCCCTTGCCGTAGAACATCAGCTCGCCGGCCGAGCGCGCCTCGACGAAGACCGCGTTGTAGGCGTCGCGGACCCCGGCCAGCGGGTGCGACCTCGGGATCATGGCCGGATGCACGCGGACCCCGACCGTGCGGCCGTCGTCGGCGCGGGCGCAGATGGCCAGCAGCTTGATCACATAACCCATGGCCTTGGCGCTGGCGACGTCGGCGGCGCTGATCTCGGTGATGCCCTCGCGGTGGACGTCGGCCGCGGTGACCCGGCTGTGGAAGGCCAGCCCGGCCAGGATGGCGGCCTTGGCCGCGGCGTCGAAGCCCTCGACGTCGGCCGTGGGGTCGGCCTCGGCGTAACCGAGCGCCTGGGCCTCCTCCAGCGCGTCGGTGAAGGACGCGCCCGTGGAGTCCATCTTGTCGAGGATGTAGTTGGTGGTGCCGTTGACGATGCCGAGCACGCGGTGGACGTGGTCGCCGCTCAGCGACTCGCGCAGCGGGCGCAGCAGCGGGATCGCCCCCGCCACGCTGGCCTCGAAGTAGAGGTCGCCGCCGCCCTGCCTGGCCGCGGCGTACAGGGCCGAGCCGTCTTCGGCGAGCAGCGCCTTGTTGGCGGTCACCACGGACTTGCCGCCGCGCAGCGCGGTCGTGATGAGCGACCTGGCGGGCTCGATGCCGCCGATCACCTCGACCACGATGTCCACGTCGTCGCGGGAGACCAGGGCCTCGGCGTCGGTGGTGAGCAGCCCCTGCTCGACGTCGGCGTCGCGCTTGCGGCCCAACCGGCGCACGGCCACCCCGGCCAGCTCCAGCGGGGCGCCGATCCTGGCGGCGAGGTCGCCGGACTGCTCCCGCATCAGCCGTACGACCTGCGATCCGACGACGCCGCAGCCCAGCAGGGCCACTTTCAGCGGTTTCACGGTTGCCCCCTCAGCAGGTCCTCTTCCGTCTCCCCGCGCACGATCACTCGTGACGCGCCGTCCTTGACCGCGACGACGGCGGGCCTCGGCTGGTAGTTGTAGTTACTGGCGAGCGAGCGGCAGTAGGCGCCGGTGGCGGCCACCGCGATGAGGTCGCCGGGCGCGAGGTCGGCGGGCAGGTAGGCGTCGCGCACCACGATGTCGCCGCTCTCGCAGTGCTTGCCGACGACCCGGGACAGCATGGGCGCGGCCTCGCTGGTGCGGGAGGCCAGCACGCAGGTGTACTCGGCGCCGTACAGCGCGGTGCGGATGTTGTCGCTCATCCCGCCGTCCACGCTGACGTAGGTGCGCAGGCCCTCGACGTCCTTGACCGTGCCGACGTTGTAGAGGGTCACGCCGGCGGGGCCGATGATCGCCCGGCCGGGCTCGACGGTCAGCCGGGGCACCGGCAGCCCGGCGGCGGTGCAGACCCGCTCGACGATCTCGCGCAGCGCGTCGGCGACGACCTTGACGCCCGGGGCCTCGTCGGCCTCGGTGTAGGCGATGCCGTAGCCGCCGCCGAGGTCGAGCTCGGGCAGCACCACGTCGTGCTCCTGCTTGATCTGCACCAGCAGCCCGGCCAGCCGCTGGGCGGCCACCTCGAAGCCGGCGGAGTCGAGGATCTGGGAGCCGATGTGGGAGTGCAGGCCGGCCAGCCTGAGCTGCGGCAGCGCGAGCACCCGGCGGACCGCCTCGGCGGCCGCCCCGCTGTTCAGCGAGAAGCCGAACTTCTGGTCGTCGTGGGCGGTGGCGATGAACTCGTGGGTGTGCGCCTCCACACCGGTGGTGACCCGGATGAGCACGGTGGGCCGCGCCTCGTGCCGCTCGGCCAGGTGGCCCAGCCGGGCGATCTCCTCGAAGGAGTCGAGGACGATGTGGCCGGCCCCGGCCTCGATCGCCCGCTCCAGCTCGGCGGCGGTCTTGTTGTTGCCGTGCAGGGTGATGCGCTCGGGCGGGAAGCCCACGCTGAGCGCGACGGCCAGCTCGCCGCCGGTGCAGACGTCGAGGCCCAGGCCCTCCTGGTCGATCCAGCGGGCGAGCTCCCTGCACAGGAACGCCTTGCCCGCGTAGTGGACGTCGCTGTCGCCGAACGCGGCGACGAACTCGCGGCAGCGGGAGCGCACGTCGTCTTCGTCGAGCACGTAGAGCGGCGTGCCGTACTGGGCGGCGAGGTCGCGGACGTCGATGCCGCCGACGGTGACCACGCCGTCGGCGCGCCCCGCGGTGCGGGGCCAGATGGCCGGGTCGAGGCGGCCGCGCGCCAGCTCACCCGGGTCGCCGGGCATGTGGGCGGGGCGGTCGTACGGCGGGGCCCCGGCATGCCGGTCGCCTGCGGGGTGGACGAAGGGACTCACCCGATCGAGGCTATCGGACCGGCTGATCCCATCGGCACGCCTGTCCACTCTCCGAGACACATGCTCTGCAATTTATCCTCCAAATCAGCGGAACTTGCGGATAAATCACGTTCAATACTCGCTATGACACCTGATCCTCCGGCGCGGCCCAGGTGTTGCACGCGCCGATCGTGCCCAGCCGCTCGCCCCGGCCGATCCACGCCGCGCTGTTCTTCGCCGAGCCGTGGGTCTTGCGGTGCGCCGCCCACTCCTCGTCCTCCGCCCCCGCCGAGCCCGCCGCCGCGCGCACCATCGCCAGCGCCTCGGGATCGACGTCCCGCATGGCCGCCGCCGCCATGCAGTCCGCCTGCAACTCCAGCCGCCGCGACCACGCCTCGTCGAAGATCTCCGAACCGCGCTGGTCGGCGATCCCGCTGATCTCCTGTACGTGGTGGGCGTACTCGTGGGCCAGGGTGAACATGTCGGAGAAGGCCCAGCTCGCGTCGAGCAGCACGTTGACCGACCGGGACTCGGGGCAGTAGATGCCGGCCCAGCCCTCGTCGCCCTGGCCGCAGGAGGCGTCACCGGGGGTCTCGACCAGGTTGACCTCGCTGGGCGGCTCGTAGTGGTAGCCGGCGGTCCGCAGGGAGGCCGTCCACATCCGGTCCAGGCAGCGGGCCAGCGCGTTCAGGGTCCGTCTGATGTCCTCGTCGCGGTCATCGGGTAACTCGCAGCGGCTCGGCACGGGGGGCGTGGAGTACAGGGCGTGGGTCGCCGCTCCGGACCTCGGGGAGCCGGGCGCGGTGCCGAGGGCGTCTCGGATATCGGGATAGAAGAACGCGAGGGCACCGAGCACGAGCGCGAACACCGCGGCGGCCGGTAGTGACCGCCTGATCACCCCGCGTTTTTCGTCCACCACCACTCCCTTTTTCCGTCTCGGGAGGGTTTATCACAGTCTGTGGGGCGCTGTTCGTCCATTGGCGGCCAGCCCTTCGGCGAGTATCAGGCGGACCGCCCCGGCCAGCCGTACGCGGGCCGTGTGGACGGGCTCGGCGGCCCGGTCCCCCATCGGTACGGCGGGCGCCCCCTCGTGCGCGTCGTGGTAGGCCAGGGCCAGCCGTTCCAGGTAGCCCGCCCAGCCGGGCCGGGCGCGTTCACGCCTGCTGGGCAGCTCGGCCAGCACCCGCAGCACGGCCCGGTCCAGCGCCCCGCACAGCGTCTCGGGGCGGAAGCCGCCGAGCGGCACGCCGAGGTCGCGCGCCCAGCGTCCGGCGGCCACCGCCCGCGCGTGCGCGTAACGGACGACGAAGCCGGGGTTGTCCCACGTCCGCGGGAAATCCGGCCATCGGGCCTGGAAGGCGTCCAGCCCCAGCGCCCCCGGCCGGAACTCGGCGACGATCTCGCCCGGCGTCGTCACCACGATCTCCAGCAGCCGGCCCGGGCCGGGCCGTACGCCGGCGATCCCGGCCACTTCGCGCAACCGCTCGGCCGCGAGCGGGTCAGGGGCCGGGGCCAGGTAGACCGCCTCGCGCTCCCAGCTTCCCGAGGGCCGCGGCGTACCTCCGAGCAGCCGCGCCAGCAGGGCGATCCTCACCCTGAAAACGATAGTCGGCGTGTTCAGGCCATCGCGTGCGGGATCGCCGGGCCGTACTCCACCAGCCGGGCCGACGCCAGCAGCGAGGCGTCCTCGCGGCGGACCCGGACGTATCCGAACCTGTCCGAGGAGAACACCCGGATGTTGTCGGCGCGGCACTGGCGCATCAGCACCTCGTCCCAGCCCTCCGCCACGTCGGCGATGCCCAGCCCGCGCAGCACGGTGCGGCGGGCCAGCAGCGTCCCCCCGGTGATCTCCGGCAGGTAGGCGTGCTCCGCGCCGGGCTGGCGCAGCAGCGCCGCCCCTGCGTCCTCCAGGTAGGCGTAGTAGGACGCCTTCCCCACCACGTCGGCCGTGGTGTAGAGGAAGGCCCGGCTCAGGTCGCTCAGGTAGTGCTCGCCGTACAGGTCGCGCGAATCCATCACCGCGACCAGGTCGCCCTCGCACAGGTCCAGCGCCCGGTTCAGCGCGCCGCCGGTGCTCAGCCGGGGGTCGGCGGTCCTGGCCACCACGTCCACGGAGCCGGGCAGCAGTTCACCCGCCCGCTTGGCGGCCACGTCGCCGTCGGGCGCGAGAAGTACCGCCTGGCGGACCCCGGCCTGTCCGGCGAGCTGGGCGAGCGCGCGCTCAAGGTCGCCGGTCGGCGGCACGATCACCGAGACGTGCAGGGTGGCGCGGGCGGCGGGCAGGCCGATGGCCTCAAGGAAGTCGTCCAGCCGCTCGGTCATCGTGCCCTCGGCGTACGCTTGGCGCATCGCCGCGTGGGCGCGCCGGTCGTCGGGCAGGCTGCCGATCGGGGTGGCGCAGGCGGCGATCTCGGCCAGCCGCCAGGGCTCGGTGCCCGGCGGGACCGACACGCCCTTGGGCCAGCGGTAGGAGGTGAGCAGGTCGGGGTAGGTCAGGTGCTCGGGCAGCAGCTCGGCCAGCGTGAGCACGCGGTCGAAGCGCCCCCCTGCCAGCGGCAGCGGGTTGTGCACACGGGGCTGGATCGCGTACCGCAGCACGCCCGCGCGGGGGTGGGCCGACCGCCACGCGGGCAGCGCCTCGGGCAGCGCCGTGAAGACGTACTCGAACAGCGACGCCACCTCCCGGAACTCGGCCACGTCGCCGCCGGTGTGCCAGAAGACCGTGCGGGTGCCGCGCTCGGAGCACCAGGCGAGCAGGGCCCGCAGGTCCTCGCCCGGCTCGCGGACCTCCCCCGCCCATGGTCCACCGGTGACCGATTCGACCACCAGCAGGTGCGGCACCTCCTGGGCGAGCACCCGGGCGAAGTCGCGCGGGGTGAACCCGACCGTCTGGCGCCACTCATAGCGCAGCAGCGCCTCGGCGTGCGGATCGGCGATCACCGCCGCGGTCAGGTGCGGGCGGGTGTTCGGCCCGGTGGGCACCCGGAAGGGCTTGAGCTTGAAGGAGGCGCCCTCGATGGTCCGGCTGGACTCCTTGGCCTGGAATGCGGCTCCCGGCTTCTCTTCGGCCGTCTGGGGGACGGCGGGGGCCGGTC
>NZ_POUA01000103.1 GCF_003236385.1 Spongiactinospora gelatinilytica | reverse complement strand
CACTCTCACTGTGCCGTTCGGCCCCCTTCCCAAGTCCCCTGAACGTTGGGACCGTCGACCGGAGCTGGCCGCGTTCCTGAAGAATCTCAATGAGCGGGTGTCACACTCACCGGAGATCTCGGACGCCTTCGGGCGACTCCTGGCCGCCGCCTCCGGGGCCTTTGACGAGCGGGACGGGCAGCACAGCCGGGAGGCGGCACTGTTCACCTACACCGTGATGACATCGGCGGACGGGTGGTCGCTGAACGATGCGACGCGGATTCACCTTTCCAAGATCGCGGGTGCGTACGCCTCGGAGATCACCATGGGCGCGGACCTGGGCGACGCCGACATGACCAAGGACAGCGCCATGCAGGCCACTCCCGACCCGCGCGATCCGATCACGATCCCGGGTTTGCACGGCGCTTTCCGGCTGAGCCCGGAGGACACCTTCCGCTTCATGACCACCTTCGCCGGAACCCCAGTTACCCGTCGACCTTTCGAGGACGGCATGGACGCGCTTTCGCAGCGTGTATTTCCGGTTGCCGCTGATTCGGCCAAAAGCAGTCGCGACGTCACCCGGTTGGACCGCCTGTTCAGCGCTCTGGGCAACGTACGAGGCTTCGAGTTGGCCGCCGCGATGCGAGTGCTCAAGCCCAAGGACGAGGCCCTCAAGAGCGCTGAGGCCGCTGAGAGCCTCCTGGCAGGCGCCTTGCTCGGAGCCCTCGGTCTGCTCCCGCCCTTCTCCGCTATTCCGGGAACCTGGACCGCGCTCTCCACCGGGGTCGACGCGTACTACACCTACGGGCGCGACCCCAAGATGCAGGTGGACGAGCTTAAGAAACTGGACGGAAGTGAGGCTCTCGCTCGCCAGTACGAAGCCGCCCGCCTCCTCATGCAACATGGCTTCGCTCCCAAGGTCCCTCCGTCCGGAGCCATCGCCGGTCAGGACGGCACCCTGCGTCCTTTCCAAGAGGTAATCAAGCAGGGGAACCCAGGCATGAAATTGGTCGATCAGTGGTTCATCGATAACGGAATGGGCACGACGAAAGAGTTTAGCTTCGGAGAGTTGAGTCGTCGTTTAGCGACGAGCTTCGACGGAAGAAAGCAGCCCGCCATGGAGAGGACCTGGCTCTACAAGAACAAGCTCACGACCGACTGAGGCAGGCTGTTTCACCGCTCACGGAGTACTCTCCATGCTTGGATGAGTTCAGATGGAGTGACGTCTTCGTGCCCTCACTGACTACGTTGAAATCCGGTCCGCCAGGGCCGGTCAGGCGATAGTCGGCGAATCCGCTCAAAGTGCCGAGCATCATCTCATTGAGCGACCGAGGTGTGGTCTGTTCGGCGTTGTCCAGGGCGGTCGCGGCGAAGGTCCGCTTGACCTTGCCTGCTCCGCACGGAATGTCCTTACCACCGGGATCGGTGATACGAGGGCCCCGGGCGCTAACCTTGTCGAGCAGCTTCAGGATGTGCGCCTTAAGGTTAGCGCCCGCCTGGGCCGCTGTGGGTTGACTCTTCGTGTTCCCCACACCGCAGGACGCGGCCAGAATGGTCGCCACGAGCACCGCGCCTAACCGTACAGGGAGGCTTCGGTTGGAACGGGGCATTCGATACCCTCCTAGGAGTCAGCCGTCTGAACGCACGATCTCATATCGCCCGCATCCGTGCGAGGCTCATGACGGGCTGAGGCAGGATGTTTGCCCGCGCACCGAATACCTACCCTCGTTCGATGAGTTCAGATGGAGTGAGGTCTTCGTGCCGTCACTGGCCATGCCAAAATCGGGGCCTTCCGAATCGGTGACGTCGTAGTCCGCGAATTCGTTCACGGCTGCGACCATTTGAACGTTGAGCGTCCGGGCGTCTCGTTCCCAGATCCCGCCCGAGGCGGTCGCGGCGAAGGCGCGCTTGGCCTTGCCTGCTCCGCATGGGATGTCCTCGCCACCGGGATCGGTGATGCGGACATCATGGCCGCTCACCTCGTCGAGCAGTCTCAGGATGTGCCGCTTAAGGGTCGTGCCCGCTTCCGCCGCTGTCGGTTGCCGCACCTTGGGGACAGGCGTGGCCGTGGCGGACAGGGTCACCGCAGCGGCCAGAACGGCCAGCACGAGCACTGCACCTAACCGTATGTGGATGCTTCGCTTATAACGGCGCATTCGATACCCTTCTAGAGTCAGCCGCCAGCCCTGTCGCGAGAGAGAGAAAGGGAAGCGTTTGACCCTTGAATCAAAGGATATGGGCCTTCGCAAGGCCGAACTGCTACAGGCGCTGGCCAAGGTACGAGCACATGCGGCGCGGTTGGAGGCCGCGCTCGATCCGGCGCATGCCACGGTCACCGGTAAGGCCGTGTGGGTGGGGCCGGCGGCGAGGGAGTTCGTTGGGGAGTTGACCGGCCGTAGGAGTCGGTTGCGTACGCTCACCAGGCGGATCGTCGAGGAGTTGGAAGCTCAGGTGCAGGCCATCCCGGAGAAGGCCACCCGCTGAGATCCGTGAAACGGGCTCGGGGACTCAATGCTCAGCGGGCATGAAACCGCCCCGGGCCTTTTCGGCGGCCAGCAGAGCGGCCCAGTCGCGGGCGTCACCGAGCGTGTTGACGACCACCACGACGGCTCCGCCGACGCGGTCCACCGTGCTCAGCCATGCCTGGCGTTCTTCGGCCTCGCCCGGGTTGGAAATGCCTTCCACCAGGTAACCGGAATCGCCCGGTCCGTTCACGATGGTCATCGTGAGGCTGGGCCGGATTGCCCAACCAGGGGACGGGGTCGGCTTTCCCGCGTCGAGGCGGAGTATCGGCAGGTGTTCGGCCTGATCAGGGGTGGCGATGAGCAAGGTCGGCAGCGCGCCGCCGAAACAACGAGCGTTCTTACGTGCGATGCGAGAGGGCATTTCGCGAGTATCCCACCGTCCTGGTACTCGCATTGTGAATAGTGGAAAACCCGCTGGTCAGGCCGCCCCCATCCGCACCAGGATGCCGAGTTGCACGGTCAATGCGTCCGCCAGCTCAATAGGACCCCACCGGGCGAGCTGATGGCACAGTCCAGCCGCTTTCTGCGCGTCGGTCGGCGCAGCGTGTCTGGTCGCCCACCATACGCCACCACGCACCGATATCCGCCAGCCGGGAAACGTCACTTCCAGTGCGCCCAGATGTGCCCGTTCCCGAATGGTGAGTTCGTCCACCGGTCTCCTTTCACGCCCCGTCGCGGGTACGGCGGGCGGGACACTCTGTGGGGAAGACGTGTCCCTCGCCCGCCGTACGCTCAGGAATCGCGCGGCCGGACGGAGGCCGGCCACCGAGGCCGCCCGGCCGCGCGTGTCGCGGGCCGCTACCTCGGCCCGCGCCCGGACGGCATGGCGGCCCTGCCCCGCCACGCCGTCACGCCGGTTTCTTATAAGGGCGCGTCCCAGGCGTCGCAGGCGTTCCACATGTCTCCGGTGAGCGTGATCGCTCCCCCGCCGGTACGCCGGGCCGTCACCACGGTCTCGCCGTACACGTAGACACCGAACGCCGACAATCGCGCTTCCCGCACCCGGCCCCGCCCTTCCGGGAATCCCTCCAGGGCGTGGACCATTTCTTTCTCGGCTCGTCCCGCGTCGTCCGTGACGCCGCCCGCGCCACCGGTCCCCGCGTCCACTTCCCAAACGACGAGCACGTCACGCGGCCTGCCATCGCTCACGGCCCCGACTCCTTCCGTGAAGAGGAATGCAAAAGGTCACGCAAGGTGAAGATGTCCGCCGCCCGGACGACGTGTTCGGTGTTCCGGTGGCGGGCCACCCAGTCACCGTGGTGGTCGTCAAGTACTTCGCGCTCGATGTCCCAGTCGATGAACGTGGCTTGTACTTCTTCCGCGACACTCGGCCAAGGCCCACCTTCCTCGCCCTGGCGTGGTTCTGTGGACACATCCCCACACCCCTTCCTGACGCGAGAAATGTAATGGGGCGATCACTCAGCGCAACAGCAACGAGGCGCGGCCATCCGGCCACGCCTCGCTGTGCAGGACTACGTAGCGTAGTTGTCTACTACTCCTTGACGCCGAGGAAGTCGGCGATCTCGCGCTGGGCGGCCGTGGGGATGCGAGTGCGGGCCTTCAAGATGCCCTCCGCCGCGTCCTTCGCCCGCTGCTGATAGCGCAACCACTGTGGGCTGTGGGCCTTCAACTCCTGCAAGACCTCGGTGGCCCGTTCCGTGTCTCCCATTTCCAGGTGAATGTACGATTTTTCGATCTGCCCTCGGTTCCAGACGGGGGCGGGCGGACGGCCGTCGTCAGGGGTGATCTGCTCCATCTCCTCCAGGCCGTGCGCGGGCTCGCCGGCCATCGTCGCGACCTCGGCGGCTATCAAAGCCACGCTAACCGGGCCGAATGACTTATGTACCGGCGATACCTGTTGTTCCTTACCGAACCTCGTCGCGGCGGTGCGGGCGATCGATACGTAGTCCTCCGCTTCCCGTGTGCGGTTGTTCCGGACGGCGGCGGTGGCCGCGCTCAGCAGCACCCAACCCCAGGCGGCCAGTTCTCCCTTACTGGCGACCGACACCCGAGGCTCTATCTCCTGGGCCGCAGCCACCGCCAGTCGCTCCACCTCGTCGAACCTGCCCTGCCGTTGCATCGCCCAGCCCTGCATAGAAATCGCCGCCGCGGCCAGGGGCACGCTCCCAATGGTCCGGGCGTCGCGCAGGGACTGCTGGATGGCGGTCAAGGCGAGATCGTTGGCGCGAATCTGGATCAGGTAGCGACCTGCGAGGCTGAGCGCGTCGGCACGCAGGCGTATCGCCTCCCGCCCCTCGGCGCTGGTGTCATCGAAGCGGCTGACGTGATACTGCGCGGACTTGATCAGTTCAGGAAGGACCTGAGCGAGATGGTCGTACTGGTCACCGTAGTAGGCCAGCGCACTGGCATCGACGGCCTCTCGGAGACGGGGCAACGAGACGTCGTCCGCGTCGGCCGCCTCATAGAGAACATTGCCATCCATGCCGACCGGCGGGATGATCGCCCCGCGTATATCGGCCAGCAGTGCGACATTCTCCGTCTCAGCCACAGGCTCCGGCGAACCGGGCGCGACGAACCATACGGTCCGCACGCCGAGCGCCTTGGCGATTTGGTGATATGTCTCCATACGGGCGCTTCCGCCCTGCTCGATCTTCTTTATACATTGAACGCTCAGCCCGGCCGCCTCAGCCAGCCCTTCCTGCGTGAACCCACGCCGAAACCGCAGCTCCCGCAGCCGCGCACCTGGCTCACGCGTCCTGTCATCCGGCATCGCTTTGCCGCCTCTCCCGGGGAGACCTATTCCATCCCAGGTTAGGCACGCGCCGCTCATTCAGACCAGCAATCGAATCGAAACCGAATTCTCAGAGCGCTCAATACGCCAAAAACTCCCCGCATTTCCCACCTGTCCGGGAGGTGGGCCATTCAGTCCTGCACGCCGAGGAAGTCGGCGATCTCGCGCTGGGCGGCCGTGGGGATGCGGGTGCGGGCCTTGAGGATGCCCTCGGCCGTGTCCTTCGCCCGCTGCTGGTACCGCAACCACTGCGGGCTCCGGGCCTTCAGCTCCTGCAAGATCTCCGTGGCCCGGTCGGTGTCTCCCGTTTCGAGGCAGGCCCACGACCGCTCGATCTGACTGCGGTTCCAGGTGGAGGAATGGGGACGTCCGGCGGCGGGCGAGATGCCGTCCATGATGCTCAGCCCGCGTTCGGGCTCGCCGGCCACCATGGCGACCTCGGCACGCATCAGGGCGACGGTCACCGGCCCGAACGCCCGGTGCCCCGGAAAGCCCTTCTCCTCCCTGCCCAGCCGTGCCCCGGCCATCTCCGCGATCGACAGGTACTCCTCGGCCTCCTTGGTCCGGGTGTTGCGCACCGCCGCACTCGCGGCACGCAGCAGCAGCCATCCCCACGCGGCGAGTTCTTCCTTGGTGGCGACCGATACGCGTGGCTCCAGCTCTCCGGCCGTGGCGGCGCAGAACCGTTCCACCTCCGCCAGCCGGCCCTGCCGCAGCATCGCCCACGCCTGCGAGCACAGCGCGGACGCGGCGAGCGGCGTGTTCCCGATCGCCGAGGCGTCACGCAGGGACTGCTGGAGAGCGGTGAGGGCCAAATCGTGGGCACGGACCTGGAGCAGGTAGCGGCCCGCGAGGCCGAGTACGTCGGCGCGCAGCCGTAGCGCCTCGCGTCCGTCGGCGTCGGAGCCGTCGAAGCGGGCGACATGGTACTGAGCCGACTTGATCAGCTCAGGAAAGACCTGGGCGAGGTGGTCGTACCGGTCCCCGTGGTAGGCGGCGGCCGTGGCATCGACCGCATCCCGAAGGCGGGCCGGCGAGGGCTCATCCTGATCGGCCGTGTCGTGCAGGGCGGTGCCGTCCAGCCCGACCGGTGGAATGATCGCGCCGCGCATGTCGGCCAGGAGAGCGACATTCTCACTTTCGGCAATAGGCTCCGGCGAACCGGGTACGACAAACCATACCGTCGTCACGCCGAGCGCCTTGGCGATTTGGTGATATGTCTCCATACGGGCGCTTCCGCCCTGCTCGATCTTCTTTATACATTGCACGCTCAGCCCGGCCGCCTCGGACAGCGCTTCCTGGGTGAACCCTCGCCGAGAACGCAACTGCCGCAGTCGCGCGCCCGGCTCACGAGCCGCGCCATCGCGCATCGCCCTAGCCGCCTCTCCTGGGAGACCCAAATCCCTTCCCAGAATAATTCCCAGCCCGGCGGGCGTTCACTGATCCGCGCAAGAAGACGGTGGCCCGCTCAGGTGGCCACCGCCTTCTTCGATCACGCCCGCCCGGCTGCGGAGGGTGTCAGGTCCTCGATCCCTAGGCCTCGTCCACCTCTCGGACCTCGGTCTTCACCACGTAGTCGCGGTGATCGAGCCCGATCCGCTCGCGCTCCGGCGATGCCCAGTACCGCTCATTGATCTCGGCGAAATTCTCTGCTCCCGCATACGACAAGATCCAGAAGAACTGGTTTCGATCCCGATCCATCCAGGCGCCTTGTATCTCGAAACCGAACTGCTGTCGCAGCGGCACGACAAGTTTTCGCCATTTGTCAGCCCACTCGTCCAGCAGCCCCGCACGCACAGTGTATACGCGGAGCTGCGTCGTCCTGGTCATCCACAATCACCCTTCTCTCGACCGGCGTGGGTGGCGACGTTCGCGGTATTGCGGAAGTGCATAGGCAATGATCCGGACAGGGACCAGCACACGGGTAAGATCTCTGCTTCCCGCCGTAGGCAATCCTAAACGAACGGTCCGTCGTAATTCCAAGGGGGGTGATTGAGAAATTCAAGTACTCCCGCCGTGGTGGCTGCTGGCTGGGCGGATGCCGTTCGCCGGACGTCGGGTGCGGTCGTCCCGCGCCTCCGGGGACGACCGAGCGTACGAACTGGCGTGGATGGCCGCCAGGAGCCGGCGCCGGCGGCTGGCGGCGGCGGTATTCGAGCGGCCGGCCACTGGTGATCGTCGTGGCTGCGTCGCGGAGGCGAACGATCAAGCGCCTCCTCGCGACAGCGCAGAGCTCCCCCCTCGGCCCGTCATGCGCCAGCGGTCAGGGGTGCGCGTGCCGGTCGAGGCCAAGTGTGGCGATGAGGTCTTCGTGGAGCTCGAACCAGACGCGATGGCAGGAGTCGACGTCGGTGCGGTCTACCCAGGCGTTCTCCCCGGCTCGGGCGCGTGCGAGGGCGTCCGCGAAGCGGGTGTCGTATCCACGAAACCGGGTCAGGACGCTTCCGAGCCGGGCGGACAGTGGCGTGAGGGCGAGTGAGATGCCGGTCAGCTCGTCGAGGATCCTGACATCCCAGGCGGGGTCGGAGTGGTCGTTGGGGGCGAGCCTGTCGCCGGCGGTGGGCCGGAGCTGCCAGTCGGTGCAGGCCCGCAGGAGGCGGGCGTTGAGCGGGAGAAACTCCCGGTAGACGTCGCGGACCGTTGTGGCTCCATCGCTGCCGACTTCGCCGGTGCCGGTGCCGCCGGTTCCGATGCCCGTACCGGTGCCGGTTCCGGTTTCGGTGCCGCCGAAGTCGGTGCCGTGGGTTCTGGTGGTGGCGAGTTCGGCGGCGAGCAGGCGTTCGTTCTCGGCGCGGCCCCGTTCGGTGAGCGACCAGCCGCCAGCCCCCGCGAAGGCGGAGTACGAGACCCAGCCGTAGGCTTCGGCGTCCCGCAGCAGTTCGTCCGCCTCGGCCGTGTCGAGCCCGTACCGGGCGGCGACCGCCGGGGCCTCCGCGAACCCGAGGATGCGCACCGCGTGCAGGACCAGCAGGAGGGGCTCGGAGTCCCGGCTCACGATTCGGTGTCCTGCCGTGCGGTCAGCCGGTTGTAGTGCTGTTGGCACGCCTGCGGCGAGTTGAACCCCATCGCCTGCGCGATCTGCGCCCAGGTCAGGCCCGCGCCGCGCGCCGTGAACAGCAAGGCGGACTCCAACCCCTCGACCTCGGCGCGGGCGGCGGGCATGAGGGTGAGTGCGGCCAGGACGTCCTCGGGGCTCAGCCCGGCGTTGCGCCAGACGGCGAACTGCACGAGGTCGAGCGCTGAAGGCGGGGCCGGTGCGGGCCGCCACGGGCGGGGGCTCAGCTCGTCCGCGCCCAGGGCCAGGAGCCGCTTGCTCGCGTCGTGCTCGCGACCGGCCTGGGCGCGATCCTCGTGCCCGGCGCGAGAAATGTCCGGCTTGCTTGCCATGCGCCTATGATCCAGAATCAAGGAAATGTTGTCAATATTTTGTTGATGAGGGGAGGGCAGGGTGCTCGTACCACTGATCTCGGCCGTCGCCGGGGAATGCGGGGGCAAGGCCGGCGCGCTCGGCGCGTTGCTCCGGGCGGGGGTGCCGCTTCCGGACGGCTTCGTGGTGCCGTTCGCCGCCCACCGTGCCGCCGTACGGGAGCTGAAGGGTGATCCCGATGCGGCGCGGCGGGCCATCGAGAGCCGACCCCTCGACGCTGCCGTGGTCAAGGAGCTGGCACGGGCGTTGGACGAGCTGGGCGATCCGCCTGTCGCCGTACGGTCGTCCGCATCGGACGAGGACACCGGCCAGGTCTCGGCGGCCGGTCAGTACGAGAGCTTCCTCGCGGTACGCGGGGCCGCCGACGTCGCCGACGCCGTGCGCGCCTGCTGGGCCTCGCTGCTCGCGCCGCACGCCCTCGCCTACCGGGACGCCTCCGGCCACGGCCGGCCGTCCGGCGAGTTCGCGATGGCCGTGATCGTGCAGCGCCAGGTGGACGCCGACGTGTCCGGCGTCATGTTCACCCCCACCGGTCCGGACGACGGGACCAGGATCGAGGCGTCCTGGGGTCTCGGGCCCAGCGTCGTCGGCGGCACGGTGACCCCTGACGCCTATCGGGTCGCCGGGGACGGGTCGGTCGAGCAGACGATCGCGCCCAAACGGACCCGGCTCGACCGGCACGGCGGGCGGCTCGTCACGCGTGACGTGCCCGTCCCCGACCGGGACCGGCCGACGCTGGACACCGCGACCGCCGTACGCCTCGCCGAACTGGGCAGGGAGATCGCCGCTGTACGCGGCGGGCCGCAGGACGTCGAGTGGGCAATCGCCGACGGGCACGTCTGGATTCTGCAAGCCCGCCCGATCACCGCCGTACTCCCGTCCCGTATGCCCGGCGAGCTCCAGGCCGCACCGACAGGGACACCCGGCAGCCACGCCACCGACACCGCACCGATCACCCGCGACCCCGGCGAGGCCCAGGCCCCACCGATAGGGACGCCCAGCAATCGCGGAACCACCATCGACACCGCGATGATCACCCGCGACCCCGGCGAAGTCCAGGCCACACTGACAGGGACGCCGGGCAGTCGCGGAACCGTCACCGGTACCGCGCGGGTCGTGCGGGGCCCCGGCGACTTCGGCCGCGTGCGTCCGGGGGACATTCTCGTCTGCCCCTTCACCGACCCCGCCTGGACGCCGCTGCTGCGCGTCGCCGCCGGCGTCGTCACCGAGGTCGGCGGCGTGCTCTCGCACGCCGCGATCGTCGCCCGCGAGCACGGCATCCCCGCCGTCCTGGGCGTTGCGGAGGTCACGAGCAGGCTCCACGACGGCGCCGCCGCCACCATCGACGGCACCACCGGCACCATCACCATCATCCGAGAAGAGGAGGGCGGCGGGGCCGCACCGCCGCCCCGCCCGAACCGCTCATGACCACGCGACACCTCTACCTGGCCCGACACGGCGCCGCCGACGCCTTCGGAAACCTCACCGACCTCGGCCACCGGCAGGCGGCGCTGCTGGGCGAACGCCTCGCCGGCATGCCGATCGACGCCGTCTGGCACTCCCCGCTGCCGCGCGCCGTGGCGAGCGCGCACGAACTCGCCCGGCACCTCCCGCAGGTGCTCGTGGACGAGGCCCCCGAACTCATCGATCACGTACCGTACGTGCCCCGCGCGGAGGAGACGCCCTCCTCATGGACCGGCTTCTTCGACGGCTACGAGGAGGCCGAGGCGGCCTCGGGGCACCGGCTCGCCGAGGCCCTGGTCGCCCGGTTCGCCAGAGCCCCCGGCGAGGGCCGGCGCGACACTCACGAGGTCCTGGTGACGCACGCGTACCCGATCGCGTGGCTGGTACGGCAAGCGCTGGACGCGCCGCCGTCGCGGTGGCTCGACCTGAACAGCGCCAACGCCGCGCTGACGGTCATCCACTACCGAGCCGGCCTGCCGCCCACGCTCGTGATGTTCAACGACATGAGCCACCTCCCCGCCGACCTGCGCTGGACCGGATTCCCCCCGGCCAGGTGGCCATGACGCGCCGGACGCCGGACGCCCGGCGCTGCGCACGGCGGCGCTGGAACCGGCCAGGTTCCTCGACCGGGAACGCGACCTCGGTACGATCGCGCGCGACAAGCCCGGCGGGCCTGCCTCGTCGTCCCGGACGCCGACCCGCTGCGCGACATCGGACCATGCCGCCAAAGCCGTGGTAGCTCACTGGCCCCGGTGTAGCACGACATATCCGTCCCGCTCGAAGACCACCCGATAACCGGCCGCCCGCAGTTCCGCCACCCGCGCGCGCTGGCGTTCCGCCGAAGGCCAGGGGAAGACCTGCCGGGCGGTGTCGGCGACCACCCAGGGCGCGTTCTGTTTGCCGTCCTCCCAGAGCAGCACGGTCGTGCGCGCCGTGAGGCGCGGCCCGATGTGGTTGGCGGCCTCGACCATGACGCCGTCCGGTACCAGCGCGACGGCCTCGGCGGCGGCGACGACATCAGGCCCCGCGCGGTAGAAGCCCGGGTCGGCCAGCCGGGCCAGGGGATGTTGCGGGGCGAGGGTGAGCGCGACGGCGCAGACGCAGGCGGCCCACGCCGGGCCGATGCCGGGCCGGTCGTACCTGCGCGCGAGCCGGGCCGCGCCGTCCACGCCCGCGCAGAACACGATGGCGATGGTGAAGGCGTTGTAGTGGAAGTCGGTGCCCCACCAGTTGGGATTGTCGGAGAGCATGCGTTCGAGCAGGTGCGGCACGGCCACCACGATGATCGGCGAGCACAGGCACACCGGCAGCGCCGTCCACAGCAGCAGCACGGCCGTGCTGAGCTTGTCGGCAGGCGTCACCAGGTACTGAAGGGCCCCCAGCGGGTCGGTGAGCATCCCCACCAGCGCTTCGGGGACGTCCGGGCCGAAGTGGTGGTAGGCCCAGTGCGCGCCGGGGTCGCCGCCCACGGCGGGGATCAGCGCCGCGCGGGCCAGGACCGTCCAGGCCAGCCCGGCCACCAGGTACGCCGCGCCGCGCCGCCGGTCCCCGCGTACCACGGCCAGCGCCCCGAACGCCGCGACCGTCAGCCCCATGTCCTCCTTGACCAGCAGCAGCCCGAACGCGGCCGACGCGGCCACGGTGTGCCGGCCCGCCTCGTACCGCTCGATCAGCAGCGCGCTCAGCAGCGGGACGGCGGCGGCCTCGTGGAAGTCGAACGCCACGACGTGCGCGACGGGCCAGGACAGCAGGTACCCGGCCGCGGTGAGGTGGGCGGGCAGCACGCCGAGCCTGCGGCGGGCGAACGCCCAGATCGGCACCGCGGCCAGGGCGAGCAGCGCGGCCTGGGCGACGAGCAGGGTCTCGGGGGCGTCGTGGATCCAGTACAGCGGGGCGAGCAGCGCGAGGATCGGCGAGAAGTGGTCGCCGAGCTGGTTCCAGGCGGCGCCCTTGCCGATGCTGAACCCCTTGACCGGGCTGGTCGGCGCCTGGAACGCCGCGTAGCCGCGAACGGCCTGGTCGAAGATCGTCAGGTCGATGCTGGTGGTCTGGAACAGGCGGTGCTTGGTCAGGCTGAGCAGCGCGTACGCGCAGAACGCGGCCACCACCAGCGCGACCAGGACCCTCCGCTCGACCGGCGGCCTGATGACCCGCGCGAGCGTCGCCACCCGGCTCCCGATCACGCGTGCCACCCTAGGGACGCGCCCCCGGCTCCCGGGGGAACGTGGCGTGAAGGTTTCGGGCACAGGCGGCGACGCCCGGCGTTCCCGAGGCGTACAGGGGGTGGTCATGCTGGGCCGCTAGGCTCCGCGCGTGATCACCCCCCAGCGATCGTCCGCACGGGCGGCCCTGACGATCATCTACCTCTGGCTGGCGACCCGGGTCCTGCTGCTGCTCATGGTGCTCGACGTCGTGACGATCTTCGAGAGCGTCAACGTGGACGTCGGCGGCGTCTACCAGAACTGGTACGGCGTCATGCGAACCACCGGATCACTCCCGGTCGATGACCCCACCTGGCAGTACCCGCCGGGCGCCGCACTGCTCATGATCGCGCCCTCGCTGCTGCCGTTCGGCTACCTCAGCGGCTTCATGGCGATCCTCGTCGTCTGCGACGCCCTCGTGACCTACACCCTGGCCAGACTGCCGGAACGGGCGGGCCTGTGGGTGTGGCTGGCGGGTGTGCCGCTGCTCGGGCCGGTCGTGTACGCCCGGTACGACCTCGTGGTGGCGGCGCTGGCCGTACTGGGGTTGGTACGGCTGCGCGGGTCGTCCACCGGAGGCGGGCTGCTGCTCGGGGTCGCCACCGGGCTGAAGCTCTGGCCCGCGCTGGCGCTGATCGGCGTGCCGCGCGGGCGGGTGGCCAGGAACGCGGTGCTGGGGGCGGCGGCGGGCGCGGCGGTGACGACGCTGGGCGTGCTGGCCTGCCTCGGGCGCGGCGCGGACTTCCTGAGCGCGCAGCGCGACCGCGGTGTCGAGGTCGAGTCGGTATGGGCGCTGGCGTTCCATTTCGCCCGCTGGGCGGGCTGGCCCGGCGAGGTGGCCCCCAACTACGGGTCCATGGAGATGATCGGCCCGTTCACCGCGGAGGCCGGGCGGCTGTCCCTGGTCGTGACCGCCGGGTGCCTGCTGTGGCTGGTGTACTGGCGGCGCAGGGCCCGTACCTGGACCGACGCCGCCCCCGCCGACGCGGCCCTGGCCGCCGTGCTGTTGTTCGTCGTCACCAGCCGGGTGATCAGCCCGCAGTACCTGGTGTGGCTGGTCGGGCTGGCGGCGGTGTGCGCGGCGGCCCGCGGCTCCTCGCAGCGGCCGGTCGTGACGCTGGTCCTGGCCGCGACCGCGGTGACCATGCTGGAGTTCCCGAACCTCTTCGTGGCCGTCCAGGAGAGCACCGTCGTGGGGGTGGCGGTGCTCACCCTGCGCAACGGGCTGCTGGTGGCCGCGGCGGTGGTGTCCTGCGTACGGCTGTGGCGCGCGACGACCGTAAGCTCACGCGCCCCTCTTGCGGCGGATCAGCCGTAGCAGGGGCGGCGGCAGGAAGAGGCCGGTGATGACGACCATCGCGACGACGTACAGCGCCCACGGCGTCGCCGCCGACCGGGCCGTGGCGTCCACCGCCTTGGCGGAGTCGGCGGCGAGCCGCGGGTCGATCAGGCTGTTCGCGGTCGCGGCGCCCGGCTGGGCGAGGGTCTGCGACTGCTGCTGCTGAAGGGCGAGCGCGGGATCGCCGGTGGTCGTGGTGACCGTGCCGTCGGGCGACGCGGGCGAGGTGGCACCGTCCTGGACCGGGGCGTCCGGACCTGTGGGGTCCCGGCCCTGCCCCTGCGCGACCGGGCCCCCGGTCTGCTGGGGGTTGTTCGTGCCGGGTCCCTGGGTGGGCTGCTTGGTGTTCTTGGCTGGGTTGTTGCCGTTCGGGGTGTTCTTGTTCTGCGGCTGGTTCTGGCCGGGGTTCTGCGGTTTGTCCTTGTCGCCGTTCGGGTTCTGGTTCGGGTTCTGATTCTGGTTCTGGTCGCCGTTGTTCTGTCCACCGCCGCCGTCGTTGCCGCCGACGCCGCCACCGCCGTCCACGCCGCCGCCGGTGCCCTTCTGGCCCGCGTCACCGCACTTGGTGCCGTCGGGCAGGGCCAGGCCTTGGTAGAACTTGCCCCATACGTCGGGGTCGGCGGGGATCGGGGGGTGTCCCGGCACGTCGTTCAGAGCGATGAATCCCTGCCTGATGAGGTTGCTCGGGAGCGGGGAGTATCCCAGGTCGGAGGCGAGCTTCTGGCCATCGGTGATCGAGTAGAGCACGAACTTGGCCATCGTCTCGCCCTTGGCCGGGTCCGAGCCGCCGGCCGGCACGATCACGTAGTTGTAGCTGGAGATCGGGTAGGCGCTCGCGTGGCCGTGATCGTAGACCTCCAGCAGGTTGTACGTGCCGTCGGGGTTGCGCTTGGCCTCGGTCAGCGCGATGGCCTGGTTGCACGCGGTGGGCAGCACGTAGTTGCCCGACTTGTTCTTGACCCTGGCCACCGGGAGGCCGCGCTGGAGCGCGTACGCGAACTCGGCGTAGCCGATCGTGCCGTTCTTGGAGCCGACGAAGTCGGCCAGCCCGGCGGAGTCGGCGCGCAGCTCCGCGCCGCGCTCGGAGGGCCAGTCGCTGGTCGGCAGGCACGGCTCGCCGCCGTAGCACGCCTGGCCGCTGTTGTAGATGTACTCGTGCCACAACTGGGAGGCCTGCGTCCGCAGGTACTCGGTGAAGACCGCCGTGGTGCCCGAGCCGCCCTTCCTGGCCACGACGATGATCGGCGTGGCCGGCAGGCGGAACTCCAGGTGCGGGTTCTCCGCCTTGATCATGGGGTCGTTCCAGAGGATGTTCCCGTTCGACTTCCAGTGCTGGTGGTAGATCTTCATGATCAGCGGCCCGGTGAGCTGGAGGTCGGTGATCGGGCGGCCGGCGTTGTCCTTCAGGTTGTAGAGCATCGCCGTGCCGCCCGCCACCAGCGGCAGGTACGTGAACGGCTGGGTGGGCGTCGGCTCGTTGGCGAGGCCGTTCGGGAACCGGTAGGAGACGTCGCTGGAGGCGAAGTCCACCAGCTTCTGCTCGAACTGCGTACGGCCGGCCGTGGAGCCGTTGGCGTTGTAGCTCACCGCCAGGCCCAGCTTCGCCCCGGCGTCCACGATCCACTGGTCGATCGCCGGGGAGGCGAACGTCGAGCCCGCCCCGCTGACCGGGGGCAGGGCGGACCCTCGCGCGGGCGCGGCGGCGCACAGCAGGGCCAGGAAGACGGCGGCGGTGACCCGGGACAGGCGTCCGGCGATCATGGTGCTCCTCGCGGTGCTAGCCGAAGCGGCCGTTGACGTAGTCGGCGGTACGCGGGTCCTCCGGGTGCTGGAAGACCTGCTCGGTGGGGCCCTGTTCGACGACCCGGCCCGGGGAGTCCTCCTCGGCGAGGAAGAACGCGCAGCGCTGGGAGACCCGCTGCGCCTGCTGCATGTTGTGGGTGACGATCACGATGGTCACCTGTTCCTTGAGTTCGCCGATGGTCTCCTCGACCCGCCGGGTCGAGGTGGGGTCCAGCGCCGAGCACGGTTCGTCCATGAGCAGCACGTCCGGGCGTACCGCCAGGGACCGCGCGATGCACAGCCGCTGCTGCTGGCCGCCGGACAGGCCCCCGGCCGGGGCGGTCAACCGGCCGCGCACCTCGTCCCACAGGCTCGCCCGGCGCAGGCACTCCTCCACCAGCGCCTCCCGGTCGGCGGGCCTGCGCCCGGTGAGCTTCAGGCCCGCGGTCACGTTGTCGGCGATGCTCATGGCCGGGAACGGGTTCGGCTTCTGGAAGACCATGCCGATCCGGCGGCGTACCTCGGTGAGCGCCAGCGCTGTGCCGTAGACGTCCTCGCCGTCCAGCAGTACCGAACCCGCCAGTGTCGCGGCGGGCACCAGTTCGTGCATGCGGTTGAGGATGCGCAGGAAGGTCGACTTGCCGCAGCCCGACGGGCCGATGAGCGCGGTGACCTCGCCGGAGTTCATCACGATGTCCACCTGCTCCAGCACCTTGCGCTGCCCGAACCAGGCGCTCACGCCCACGGCGTCGAGCGTGCCGCCGGCCGGGCCGGGCGCGTCCGTGGTGTCCGTCACCTGCGTGTCGGCGGTCATCGGCGGGTTCCCTTTCCACTTCGCCGCCCGCCCTGGCCGCCCGCCCTCGCGAGCAGGAAGAGCAGCAGCACCAGGATCAGCAGGACCAGCGATCCGGCCCAGGCGCGGTCCACCGAGGTATCCTGCGGGGCGCGGATCTGGTGGTAGACGAAGAGCGGCAGGTCGTCCTGGATGCCGCCGAACGGATTCGGATTGAGGATCTTGGTGCCGACCGCGGTCAGCATCATCGGCGCGGTCTCGCCGATGATCCGGGCCGTGCCCAGGATCACCGCGGTGATCAGGCCGGTCCTGGCGGTGGGCAGTACGACCAGGGCGACGGCCCGCCACTCCGGGCCGCCGAGCGCCAGCGCCGCCTCGCGCAGGCTGCCCGGGACGATCCGCAGCACCTGCTCGGCCGCGATGGTCACGGTGGGCAGCATCAGGATGGCCAGCGCCAGGCTGCCCGCGAACCCGGAGAAGCCCCAGCGCAGCCGGACGATCAGCAGGGCGTAGACGAACAGGCCGGCCACCACGGACGGCAGGGCCGTCATGGCGGAGGCGACCAGGCGGGCGGGGGCCGCGATCGGTCCCTTGACCTCGTTGAGGTAGACGGCGGTGAGGATGCCGAGCGGCACCGAGATCAGCGCCGCGATGCCGACCTGTTCGATCGTGCCGAGGATGGAGTGCATGCCGCCGCCCTCGGTGGCGGGCTGCAACGGTCCGGTGAGCTGCATGGTCTCCAGCAGGAACCCCGGGCGCAGGCTGCTCAGCCCGCGGTAGACCACGTAACCGATGACCAGGAGGAGCGGGGCCAGGGCCAGGCCCGCCCCGGTGCTGATGAGCACCGCCATGATGCGGTCGCGGGCCACCACGGGGCCGCTGGAGTCGCGGGCCACGCCCCAGTACGCGCCGAGGAACAGCGCGTACCAGCAGATGGCGAAACCGGCGGGCTGCACGGTGAACGGCATGAGCCGGCCGAAGATCAGCCAGGTCAGCACGTAGGAGGAGGCCGCGGCGGCGGCCAGTTCGATGCTGTCGGACAGCCGCCAGGCCCCCGGACGGCGGCGCGCCGCCGCCACCCGGGAACGTGGCCGTGCGCCGGCCGGGGCGGTGACGGTCATCGGGCGGCCCGTTCCGCGCGGTCCACGACGCGGGCGGCGAGAAGGTTGATCATGAACGTCACCAGGAACAGCGCCGCGCCCGCCGCCATCAGCGCGCTCAGGCCCAGTTCCCGCGACTCCTTGAAGTAGATGGCGATGCCGCTGGCGATGGTGACGCCGCCGTTCTCGAAGAGGCGCGGCTTGATCTCGAAGGCGAAGCTGAAGATCAGGGTGGCCGCCATCGTCTCGCCCAGCGCCCGGCCCAGCCCCAGCATCGACGCGCCGATCATGCCGCCCCGGCCGAACGGCAGGACCACCGTCCGCACCATGCCCCAGCGGGTCGCGCCGAGCGCCAGCGCGCCCTCGCACTCGTGCCGGGGCGCCTGGGCGAGCACCGCGCGCATGATCGAGGTGGTGATCGGGATCGCCATCAGCGAGATCACCAGGCCCACGTTGAAGAACGACGAGCCGATCTCCCGGGCCTCGAACACGAAGAAGACCCCGCCCAAATGATCGACCGCCCATTTTTCCATCGGATCGAGGAACGGAATGAGGACGTGCAGGCCCCAGCCCGCGAAAATGATGCTGGGAATCGCGGCCATCACCTCGACCGCGGTGGTCAGCCCGCCTTTCAGGGCGCGCGGCGCGTATTCGTTGATGAAGACGGCCGTGGCGATGGAGATGGGCACGGTGAACACCATCGCGATCAGCCCGGTCACCGCGGTGCCGTACATCATGGCGGCGATGCCGAAGCGCCCGGACGGCTCGTCCGGGTTCCAGGCGGTGGTGGTGAAGAACGACCAGCCCGCCCGCTGGATCGCCGGTATGGCGGTGAGCACCAGAAACACCGTGATCAGCACGATCGTGACCAGCACGGTGGCGGCGGCCGAGGTGGTGACGGCGCGGTAGACGCGGTCGCCCCGGCTCAGCCTGGCCGTGATGGTGCGCGGTGTCTCCGTTGTCACGGGGGTGCCCGGCCCTTCCCTGATCGGTCCTCGCGGCGGGTTTCGGTCCATGAGTCGGGGCAAGTTTCCGCCCCGGCGTGGTACGGCCCAGCCGCCACGGGGTTAACGGGGCCATAAGAATCCGATACGGAATTCAAGAGACGTGTCCGCTCCACCGCACTTTTGTGAACTCGGTGGGAAATCTGGCGGACGGGCGGCACCGGGGATTGTCCGGGCAGCTCGCGGCCCGTTTGTCTGGTCCTGGATTGTCGGTTCGACCCAATGGAGTTGAGCGGTGGCCAGGCGTACCCGTGCCCTGCTGTTGACCTTCGCACTCACCAGCCCGGCGCTACTGGCCGCGGCGCCCGGCCCGGCCAGGTTCGCGCCTGCCCCGACAGTGGAGATCTGGCTGGACGCGGAGACCCGCGCCGACGGCGTGCCGTCCGTCGAGCTCGACCCCGACCAGCAGGTGGAGATCAGGTGGAAGGGCTTCACCCCCGGCACCCGCGTGGTGATCTCCCAGTGCCGGACCCCCGACCTGGTCGGGCTGTTCGGGCTGCCGAGCTGGGGGGCGGGCATGTTCCACTGCGCCCACCAGATCCGCCGGTACGCCCAGACCGGCGCGGACGGCGAGGGAAAGCTGTCCACGGTCATCACGACCGGCATGTTCCAGCAGACGATCATCTCCCGGGGCCGCGGCAACGAGCCGTTCGGCTGCAACGGGGAGTACAAGGGCGAGGAGTGGGAGAGCGCGTGCGTCGTCACGGTGAGCGAGTGCGAGTGGGACCAGCCGCTCACCCTCACCCAGGACGGCACGGACTGGAAGCTGGTGCCCAGCCCGCGTACCGACCTCGCCGACCCCGCGCTCGCCGCGGCCAGTGAGAACCTGCGGTTCAGCAACCCGGACGGCGTGCCGGTCATGACGGACTGGCCGCCGCCGCCCCCGATGCGGGTGGAGGTCAAGGTGCCCGACCCGCTGCCGATCCCCGAGCGGCCGGAGGGCGCGCCGATCAGCGGGGCCGGTTCGGTGAACCTCTCCGAGGTCATCACCGACTGGCTGATCTCGATCCGCCGGAGGACGCCCGCCCGCGACGTCTCCTACTTACGGGGGACGTCCGTGTTCGGGGCGGGCAAGCTGAAGCAGGGGTTCGCCGGCGGCTTCGCCGAGGGCGCGGACTTCGCGGTCGTGGGCACCGGGCTCACGCCCGAGGAGACCGGCGGCGCGGTGGCCTACGCCCCGATCGCGCTGACCGGGCTGAGCATCGCCAACGGGGTGGAGTACGGCGGGCTCGGGCTGGCCACCACCCGCATGTCGGCCGCCTCCGTGACCGAACTCCTCGGCCTCGGCACGTCCTTATGGTCGGACTCGACGCTCAAGGGCCCGACCGTGGACGACAACCGGGGGTGCGGGCTGCCGACGCTGGACGCGCGGATCGTGCCACGGGCCGGGCAGTCCGCCCAGAACAAGCTGATCTCGTCGTGGCTGGCGGCGTCCCTGCCGCCGGGGCGGTTCGCCGAGGTGTTCTCCTCCGAGCCCGGTGACCTGTGGCTGCGGCCGAAGGCGAACGGGGAGATGTACTCGGCGGAGAACGGCGCGACCGCCGCGGAGTACATCGCCACCCTCGGCGGCAAGGGCATCAAGCTGGTCCAGGCGGACGGGAAGACCTACCAGGAGAGCAACGCCGAGAAGCAGAACATCGGCGCGCTCGGGTTCACCGACATCACCCAGGTGGCGGCGGCGCGGGAGAAGGGGTACGTGATCAACTCCGCGCCGGTGAAGAACGCGGCGGGACGGTACGTGCTGCCGACGAAGGAGGCCCTGCTCGCCGCCTTCGAGACGATGACGAAGAACGCCGACGGCACGTACACCCCGGTCTTCGACCGGGCAGGCGAAGCGGACGCGTATCCGCTGCCGATGATCCACTACATCGCGGTCCCGGCGGCCGACGCGTCCGGGCGCAACCCGCTCCCGCTGGAGAAGCGCAAGACCCTCGCGGCCTTCATCGAGCACCTGATCAGCGACGCGGGGCAGGCGAAGGCGGCCGAGCTCGGCGCGCCGGCGCTGCCGCGGCGGCTTCGGGAGCAGTCGGAGGAGGTGGTGCGCATGCTGCTGGAACCCGGCCCGGAGAGCCCTGGGCCGACCACGCCCCCGCCC
>NZ_POUA01000102.1 GCF_003236385.1 Spongiactinospora gelatinilytica | reverse complement strand
GGCCGCGTGGTGCGGCGATCGGCGCGGTGGCGGTCACGGTGATGGCGGTGATCAGGTATGCGGCCAGGCGCTGGAACGGCAGCCGTATCCGGCTGGGGCGATTCCGGATCGCTCCTATAACTTCGGTGAGGACCGCCCAGGTGAACAGCGTCCAGCAGGTCCACACCACGGCCAGCAGTAGCGCCTCGATCACCACGGGCTCGCCGGGGGTGGCCAGGTCATCGGCCGTGGGCAGGTCGATCGGCCAGAAGAAGGTCAGCAGGACGGCGGGGATCCCGGCCAGGAACGCGGCCAGCGCGGTGGCTGCGGTGATCTTGGTGAGGATCGGGTGCTGCGGCCAGGTCATTGCGGTCGTCCTTGTTCGATGCCGTGGAACAGGTGCGCGGTAGCGGTGGCGCTGGCCGTGACCTGGTCGATGCCGATCAGCGACAGCAGACGGGTGGGCCGGGAGGTGGCGACGATGACCTGGACCGTCCGGCCACCGGCCAGGGCGACTTTGCCGGTGTGGCCAGTCGAGGACAGGTAGGCGCGGGCGGCCGAGACTGCCTGGGCAGGGCTGGTCTCGATGCGGCCCCCGCTGTACGCGCCCACGACATCCACGTGTCCGGCTCCGGCGCGGGCGGCTTCTTCGGCGACCGCGTACGCGGTGCGGTAGGCCTGGACTTTGGCGCCACCGTCCACTACCAGCCCGGCGCAGACCAGCACCGCCAGCGCGATGACCGCGGCGAACGCTGTGACCGATCCCCGCTCGGCGTTCACCGGATGTCTCCTCGGGCCCGGTAGGGGTCGATCGGGCTGGTGAACTCGCTGGTCAGATGCTTGGAGCCGGGAAGGCCGGGCAGGGCGAGGTCGGCCAGGTCCACCCGGCAGGACACCCGGGCCACCACGGTGGCGGGTGCGCCGACCGGTGCGGAGAAAGCGGCGGTGTTCACGGTCACCGTCGGGATGCAGGCCAGGCCCTCACGGGCCAGCGCGGCATGCGCGCTGGCCACGGCTTGGGTGCGGGCGGAGGCGGGGTCGCGGGCGAGGGACGCCTGCCGGGCCGCGTCCCGTGCTGCGGCGTCGATCGCGCCGTGGGCGAGGGTGATCCGCCCGAACCCGATCACCGCCAGCACCAGGGCGGCCAGCGCGGGGGCGATGATCGCCGCTTCCAGCGCCATCGAGCCCCGCTCTGCCGGGGTGGTCATGGGGTGGTCCATCGTTCCAGCGGGGCGCGGGCGACCTGTTCCACCCCCAGGTCGAGCAGCGGGATCAGGCTGATCGCCCGGCCGGTGACGACCATTTGGACACTGCCGCCGGTGCGTTCGGCGCGGACCGATGGGGAGGTGAGGAAGTTGCCGCCGGTCTGCCGGAGGAAGTCGCGGGCCGCCGTCTGCCCGGTGGTGAGGCCGGCGCCGTGGGCGCGGCCGGCGCGCAGTCCTTCCTGGGCGGCTGCCAGGGCGATGGCGCGGGCGTGGAACCACATCGCGGCATTGACCGCCAGGAGGATCAGCAGGAGGACCATGGGGTAGATCACCGTGGCCTCCAGGGTGGCCGATCCCCGCTCTCGTCGGCTCATTTGATCTTGGCGAGGTGTTCGTTGACGACGCTGGTGAGCTTGGCTCCCACGGCGATGGCGAGCAGGAACACCACGGCGGCGATGACCACCCATTCCACTGTCGAGCCGCCGTGTTCGCGGCGTCGTCCGGCGGCCGATCGCAGGTCCTCCAGCCGTGCGACGGTCGCGGCGAGCAGGAATCTGTACATCATCATGAACACCCTCCAGGTGGGTCAGCCGCCGGTCATCCGGGCGAAGGCGGGGTAGCCGAGCAGCAGCAGGAAACCGATGACCGACAACGCCATCGGGACGGTCATGGTCTCGGTCCGTGAGCGGGCCGAGGCGGTCGCGGCGGACAGCTCGGCCTCGCGCAGGGACTGGGCCTTGGCCATGAGGGTGCCGGTGATCCCCGCGCCCCGGGTTCCGGCGGCCTGGGCGATGGCGGCGACCTCGCCGAGCTGGGGGAGGTCGATCTCGGCGGACAGGCGGGTGAGTTCGTCCCATGCGCCGCCGGTGGTGCGGCGGGCCGGGTCCAGCGCGTGGGCCAGCCGCCGGAACGTCCAGCCCTGCCCGGCCTTGGCCGCCGATTCCAGGGCGTCGGCCGGTCCGGCTCCGGCTGCGCGGGCGAGTGCGACCAGGTCGAGGTAGGCGATGATGGCCTGGCGGAACGCGGCGCGCGCTTCGGCGGCCTGCCCGCGGAGGGCGGCGTCGGGGGCGAAGAACACCGCGACGGCGAACGCGGCGCAGGCTCCCCAGGTGATGATCGGTGGGAGGGTGATGCCGAGCAGGGCGCACCAGGCCCACAGCACCGGCGGCCCGGCCACTCCGAGGCCGATCATCAGGGTCTTCTGGGCGAGGTAGTCTTCGGCGGTCTTGCCGGTCAAGGCCAGGTCCGTCTGCGGGGCGGTGATCGGGAGCTTGCGGGCCAGGCGGGTTCTCCAGTCCCGGTCAGGTTCGGTACGGCTCGCGCCGGGCTGGAGGCGTTGCATCGCCGGGCCGAGCGCGGGCGCGGCGGGCAGCAGCGCCACGACAGCCAGCGCGATACCGAGGCCGATGAGCGCGCCGCAGGCCAGGACCAGACCGATCATGACCGCTCCCCGCTGGATGGGTTGAGGAAGCGGTGGGCCTTCGGCGGCTGGGCCAGGCGGTGCAGCCAGGCGAACGCCCCCGCATACAAGCCGATCACCGCCGCCAGCACCACCTGCCCGCCCAGCGTGCCGAACGGCGCGACATAGGCACGGTTGGCCAAGGCGAAGGCAGTGTAGCCGAGCAGCGCGCCGATCACCCACCGGGCGGTGGTGCGGTGCGTGGCCCGCTGCGCGTCGATGTCCCGCCGCGCGGCGACGTCCTTGGCCACGGTACGCGCCAGACCCTGCAACACCTCACGCAGGCCTTTGCCGCGGGCCCGGCACGCAAGGATCAACGCCGCGGCGATCATGTCCCCGGCCGGGTCGTCCAGGTCATCGGCGAACGCGCGCAGCGCCTGTTCGGTCGGGGTGCGGTAGGCCAGCCGCCGGGCCAGCGCCCGCACCTGTTCGGCGATCGGCGCGGGCGGGTTGTCCGCGCTGGAACGCAGCGCTTCTTCCAGACCGGCGCTGCCGCCCAGGACATCGGCCAGGTGCCGAGTCCAGGCTTCCAGGGCTTCCAGGCGTTCGATCCGCCGGGTCGTGGCGCGGTTGGTCAGCATCGATGGCAGCGTGACCGCGCCCGCGGCGGCCCCAGCGGCGGCGACCGGCCAGCCGGTGGCCCACCACGTCACCCCACCGGCCGCCAGCGCGTACAGGACCGGCCTGGCCGAAATCGGCGGCAGCCGTCGCTGTCTCGGACGGGGCGGCCGTAGCGGCGAGGGGCGCGTCAAGGTGGTGATGGCCAATAGCGGCCCCGCGACCAGCGCCGCCCCGGCAAGGGCGGCCAGCAGCCCGGTCACACCAGCCCCCAGCCGGTGAACAACCCCGGATCGAACCCCGCCTGCACCAGCTCGTCCATGCACTGCGGAATCGTGTGCGACACCGCCCGGCCATCCGGCCCCGGCACATAAACCCGGTTGACCGCCGGTTCCGCCCCGTCCCCCGGCGGCAGCACCTCGTGTACCTCGGCGACGTAGCGGTGGTTGACCGGGCCGTCGAGGTCGTGCCGCAGGTCGTGCCCCAGATGGACCACGAAGTCCACCGCCATCCCGATGGTCCGAAACAGCGTCCCGGCAGGCAGGGCCAGCCCACCCGAGCCGGCCAGGATCAGCATCCGGGCGAACACCTGAGCGGCCGAGTCGGCGTGCATGGTGCAGATCGATCCGGCGCCGCCGGTGTTCATCGCCTCCAGCATCGGCACCAGCTCATCCCCGCGGACCTCCCCGACGATGATCCGCCGGGCGTTGAACCGCAACGCGTCCGCGATGAGCTGGTGCATGGTGATCGCGCCCAGCCCTTCGCTGTTGCCCTCCCGGGCCTCCAACGCCAGCACGTCCCGATGCCGATCGCCCTGGTGGTGCAGGAACAGCTCGTACTCCTTCTCGATGGTGGCGATCCGCTCGTCGGGGTCGATCTCGGCGGCCAGCGCGCGGGCGAAGGTGGTCTTGCCATCGCCCATCCCGCCGGTGATCACGATGTCCTTGCGGGCGCGGACCGCCGCGCCGAGGAAGGCGCGCAGGCCCTTGTCCAGGGTGCCGGTGGCCATCAGGTCATCCAGATCGGCGTGCAGCATGCCGTGCCGGCGGATCGACAGACACGGCCGCGGGGTGACCCCCATCAGCGCGGCGATCCGGGTCTGCTGCCCGGCGGACAGGTGCAGCCGGGGCCGGGCGATGGAGAATTCCCGCGCGGTCTGCCCCTGGTAGGCGGCCCACCGCCGCACGTCCTGAATCAGGTCCTCATCGGAGTCGGCGATCGGCGGCCCGGCGATTTTGCTGCCGTCGCGGTAGGTGATCCACACCTGGTCGCAGCCGTTGACGTCGATGTTCTCCACCTGTGGGTCATCGATGAACGGCTGCAACCGGCCCAGGGCGAAGATCTCGTTGTAGGCGGCCTCGGCCAGCAGTCGCTCCTCGGCCAGGGTCGGGGTGTCGCGCCCGGCCAGGGCGCGCCCGTCGGCGTAGGCACGGACCAGATCGATGATCGCGGCCCGGGCGTACTCCCGGATCGCCTCATCCCCGCTGACGTGGGCGTCATCGAGTGCCTGGGTGACCTGCGGCAGCAACTCCCGCACCGCCTGCTGCACATCAAAGCTCACGACCGTGCCACCTTCGGTAGGGCCCGCTCGGCCAGGGTGTTCGCCAGCGATCGCGCCGCGCGGAGCAACAGAGAACGCGCCAGGTAGCGGGTGTTGCCGGTGCCGTGGCTGAGCAGCGTCGCAGCACGAACATCGTGCGGCAGATGATCGACCACTTCCACGGCGAGCGTTTTGGCAACCTCGCGGCGGCTGTACGGACCGGCCCCGGCCAGTAGCACCCGCGCACGCGGCAGTGTCTTCAGCCGTGGGGCGAGCGCCGACAGATCCCGCAGGCTCGGCCGGGCCACCACCAGCACCTGATCGGCGGCGGTCAGGAGCGGTGTCGGGGTGTCCGTGCCGCCGATCCGCCCGATGTCGGCGATCACATCACCCGGCAGCGCGGCCAAGGCCTCGCCGATGGCCGGCCACAGCGGCTGCACCAGTGATAGCTGGGCGGGCTCGGCCAGCCCCGGCAAAATCCGCTGCCCGCCGGTCAGATGCACGACCTGCTCGGCAAGGGCGGCGGCGGAGTCGCCACCGCGCCGCAACCGCACCGCCCACTCACCCAGACCACGATCTTGCGGCTGGCCCGCCAGGTAGCCGGACAGCAGGCTGCCACCGGCCGGATCGCACTCGGCCAGCAACACCTCCCGGGGCCAGGTGAGCGCCAGCGCCAAAGCGGTCGTGGTGACCCCAGGACTGTGCCCGCCCGAGCACACAACGATCAACATCTGGCCCTCACCCCGCCCGCGACCGCAACACCAGCGCGATCTCCCCATCGGCGGCCTGCCGGGCCAGCGCGGTCCCATCGGCGGCCGGGACGACCAGATCGACCACCACCAGCCCATCGGCATCCAGCGGCCCGACCCGATCAACGCGGGCCGGATGGTCGGCAGGCGTGGCGCCGTCCGATACGGCCGCGGCCAGCACGCGATCCCCGGGCCGGATCCCGCGGGCGGGCAACCGGCTGGGCTTGAGCGCCACCGGCACGATCGTCTCGCCCGGCGCCGGAACCACAGCGTCGGTCACCTGACCCCGGGACAGCAGACCGCTGGCCTTCAGATCGACTGCGGCGCGCCAGCCGATGATGCCGCTCTTTCCGGCCGCCTCCACCGTCTGGACACCCGGATCCAGGCCGAGCGCGACCGTCCGCAGATCCTGCGCCCCGATCGGCTGCCCGATCGGCACATCCCGGGCCATGACCAGCACCGGCGTGCGATGCGCGGCGACGCCGTACACCTGCCAGGCGATCAACGCCCCCAACGCGGTCAGCCCGACGCTGGCCAGGAGCATCATCGGACTACGCTGCCCCGGCAACGGACGTACCTGGCCCGTCTCCGCAGGCGGCTTGAGCCGCTGAAGCAACATCGACGGGTCTACTCCCTTACAACGGGCGCTTGCGCTTCGACGACGCGTACCGGGAAGGTGACCGACCTGGTGATCGGTGGCAGCGTGCCGCCTGTCCCGCCCGAGCCGCGCCAACTCCCGCCCCAGGTCACCGATACCGTGACTCGATAGCCGTGTGCCGGTTGCTCATACAGGTGGGAACAGGTGGTCTTCTGCCGTTCGGGGGGCCGGGTGGGGTCGTAGGCGGTACCAGGACCATTGCAGGTGAGCCTCCGGCCATCGCCGGTGTTGATGGTCATCTGCTGCGGCGTGGCGGTGGCTTCGGCCCAGACCGATCCGGCACGCAGGCGCTTGGACTTGGCCGTCCACTGCTCATCGGCCAACCAGAACCAATGCGGAAGCCCGACCAGCCCATCTCGCCCGCGTGGCGGGGCGGTAGACACCGACGGCGGTGTGATCGGAATCAGCTTGTAGGCACGACGCGCGAGCTTCTCCGGGGATGCACGGCCATCGTGATCAGGTCTGACCCAGATGTGATCTCCAGTCCCGTTCCAGACGACGTCCCCGGAACCGTCAGAACACTTCACCAGGTAGTGAGTCCCCTTTTCAAATGCCTCATTATGCGTATCGCGGGATTTCTGGGCGTTCTTTTCGTCACTAACATGCCATGGCTGGTAGGAGCAAGTCACATTCGGCTTCTTCCGGGTTTGGGTTGCAGACGGGCGATCAGGGCGGTCCCGGGCCGAAATGACATACCCTGTGTACTGGCTCGACACGCCGATATCGTCGTCGTAAGGCCCAAGTGGAAGGGAAGCCGCTACCGCGAAAAACAGATAGATCATGTCGCCGGTGAGCAAGGCTCCTCCAACTGGTCAATCTTCACGACTCGCCACACACCATCGGCCTCCTTGGAAAGTGCGGCGACCATGTGAGTACCGGGCATGCCATGAGTCAGGCGTTTCCCCGTCCGGTCATCCGCCTGGCCGCCTGTACGCCCGTCCTGGCAGTCATGCAGTGAGGCTCGACTGCCCGTGATGCGAAGGCCGTAAGAGTGGATGCTAGGGAACCCATAGGTAACGCGCCCCTTGGCACGAAGTGCGGCGATGCCTTCCAACATCGTGCTCAGAAGGGGCTGCGCAGCCACCCGCTCAAGGATCACCCTGCGCTCTGCGGGGGTGGCATACTCAGCGCGTTGACCGGCGCGGTACAACTCGCGGTAAACGGCAAGGACCGCGTCCCTGTCCGTGGCGGGAGTGGGAGAGATGCTCGGATAAGCCGGGGGCTGAGTAGATATCGGGGTCGGTCGTGCGAAATCGGTGTGAGCGTCCGACTGGCACGCCGCCGTCGCGGCGACGGTCATAAGGAAGGCCACCAAAGGCATGAAGCGCCTGACAGTTGGCAAATCAACCCTCACCGACCAATTCCTAACATAAAGAAGTGATCTACTGGCCACGATTGCCAGACCAGGGTAGCCATAGTCTTCTGGCGGCCAAGGGTGCAGGAGTTAGTTCTTACCAGAAGTTTAGCCAAGTCGGAGCTTCTGCATTAGTGGCGAGCCGAACGCGCTTCTTCGGCGATCCTGGACACCCCCTTCCTGTCCGGCTCGACTCTTGGCGTCGGCTACCAGACGTTCAGTCCGATCGAGTACCGAGAGAGGTGACCGACTGCCTGGCGGAGCAACTGCGGTCACTGTTCAGGCTGGAGTTGCCGATCTCGATTCGCTTCCAGGTAGTCAACGACGACAGGTGGGCTGCTGTGCGGGGCGAGGCGTTCGGCGAACTCGTTCAGTCGCTGGTCCAGTCGTTGGAACTTGACTCCTGTGGCGGCCTGCCGAATCGGCGGGGCGAGTTCGACGGCTCCGTCCATGTCGCCGCGCTTGGCCAGCACGGTGACGTGCAACACGGCATGTACAGCGCGTAGCGAGGGTATTTACCGCGACTTAGTAAATCGAGCGGCTTGTTCCCCTGTTCCGACTCAAACCGCATTTCCCTTATGTCGTGAAGTCGAGAAAATCCCGGACTATGGGAACGTGCCGGTGTTCCGCGAGTTTGTCTCTCAGGTCGTCCAAGGTCGCCGACGATCGTGCCGATTCGACACCACCGAGGCAGCGGACGGCATGCTGGGCGACCATGACCGCCTGGTCGAGGTCGCGCAACGCCAGATAGGCGTCAGCGGCACGCGCCAGGTAAATGGCATGTGTGCGCGGGTACTGATCGTCGCCCGCGTAGTCCGCGTCGATCGCTGCGTCGAATCGGCGGATTGCTTCCCGGGAGTCGCCGAGCTGAAGCGCCGATGACCCGGCGATCATCTCGATCTCTCCGAGGTCCACCCAGTACAAGTAGGGCGGATCATCATCGCGTGGCCCGGCCGCGAGCAGATCACGAGCCCGGTGGAGAGCATGGGCGCAGGCACGCCGATCACCGGCCTTGGAGTAGGAACGGGCCGCCCGCGCGGCGAGCATCGCGCGGAAGCGGGGAGTGGCCCTGTTCTTGGTCTGAACCTGCGCGGCCTCGATAAGGGCGACGGCATCGCGGGGGTCGCCGGCGGTGTAGTGCTGAATCGCGCGGAAGGACAGCGCGTAGGCGCCGCTGAGCGGGTCGCCTGCGGTGGCCGAGGCCCGCAGCGCGGCGTCGAAGAACCGCTCGGCCTGAGCGTGGAAGCCGTCATCGAAATGGACCCAGGCACAGCAGCGGGCGGCTTCGGCGGCAGCCGCGTACAGCCGCCGGCCGGTGGGCTCATCGAAGCGAGCGTCCTTGACCAGGCCGACGATGAACGCGAACTCGGCCTTGCCAAGCTCGCGTAGTTGGGCGCTGCCCAGCGCGTCGTCAAGATGGCGCAGGCGGTCCAGCCGGGTCTCCAGATGGCCGACCATGGGCGCGGTGATCAAGCGGCGGCCGGTTGAAACCGGGCTGGTCAGGGAGGCAAGAGCGTCTTGCCAGCCGCTGATCGATACCCCTAGAGCGGCCGACGTCATGATCAGGTACTCACGCCGGTCCACCAGGCCTCCCACTGCGAGATCGGTCAGCAGTTCCACCGTAGCTGCCTGATCGCCATAGATGGGAGTCTCATTTGCCCGTTCACATGCGGTAGCCAGCCAGCCAGTCCGGCCACGGCAAGGTCTGGAGCACGTGCGCAGGAACGCAGTGCAGGACGGCCATCGCCTCTTGCGCGGATGACTCGGGGACGACCTGCCCGCTTTCCCACCGGTAGATCTTCTGCCGCTCGTGAGCCATCCCGCCCAGCCCGAGCCGTCGATGGACGGCATCCAACTCACGGGCGTAAGCCGCCTGCGACCAGCCGAGCCTGCCGCGCAAAACGGTCAACGGGTGCGGCTGTTCGAGCGAAGCCGTCATAGGTCGCTCCTGGTGTGAGGGCCAGTGCCTCCACCATCTCTTAGCCATCGCCCCGTTGCAGCCCGGTAGGCGCAAGAGACTACATCGGCGGCGCGGAAGACTACAGATGATCACTGGTAGGAGCGCCGGTCATCGAGTTCTCATTGTCTTCAGAACAGCCCGACCGAGAGTACGACGACATCCGTTGCATCCGGATGCTGCCGACCCTTCCTGATCACCTGCCCTTGAGGGGGTCTGTTTCCTCATGCCCAAACTCGCGCTCTACGGCTTGCCCGGCGCCGGCAAGTCCACCTTCGCCCGCCTGCTCGCCACGCAAGCCGAGGCGGCAGGCGTTCCGTGCAAGGTCGTAAAGATCGGCGCACCTTTGTACGAGCTTCAGGCCCTGATGTACACCCTGGCCGGGCGGCCCCTGCTGTCGCCGACCACACAGGATGGTCTGCTGCTGAGCGATCTGGCCAGGCATCTGCGTCGGATCAACTCGACCTCGCTGACGGACCTGTTCGCCGCCAAGGTGGCCGCGGTACCAGCCGGCACCATACTGGTCTGCGACGACATGCGCGCCCCTGACGTCGAGGCGGTAACGCGCCTGGGGTTCCTGCTGGTCGAGGTCCACGCACCACAGGAGACACGCTGGCCCCGTAGGCAGGCCCGCGGCGATCTCACCCTCGCCCGGGAGGATCACCCCAACGAGGTACCGGTCCACCGCACCCCCGATCACCGGGTGGCCAACGATGGCGGCCTGGCCGCACTGCGCGGCCAGGCCGCCACGCTCATTGAGCGTCTGGGGGTGAAGATGTGATCCTCACCGGGCCCGCGATCGCCGCCGAACTCCAGCGCGACCGGATCACCATCGACCCGTTCGACCCGGCGCTGCTCAACCCCAACAGCGTCAACTACCGGCTCGGGCCAGCGCTACGAGTCCACCGCTCCGCCGTGATCGACCCACTCGCCGATCACCCGACGGACGAGATCATCATCCCCGCAGGCGGTATCGTCCTACAACCGCGCCGGATCTATCTCGGCACAACGCTGGAGCGGATCGGCAGCGCATATTACGTGCCATCGCTAATCGGCCGCTCCTCGCTCAGCCGGCTCGGGGTGTTCTTGCAGATCTCAGCCGATCTGGGCAATCTCGGCGCAGTCCATCGCTGGACTCTGGAGATCGTCGCGGTGCAGCCCATCCGGCTGTACACCGGGATGATCGTCGGCCAGATCTCGTTCTGGGTACCCCACGGCGTCGTGCCCTCATACGACGGTCACTTCGGCCGCTTCTCCACCGCCGTCACCCCACCGCCGCGGCTGCTGACGACCGCCTGAGCATCGCTGACGAAGGAGGCGCCTTCATGATCTTGACTGGTGCAGAGATCACCCGCCAGCACGAGCAGGGGCGGATCACCATCGACCCGTTCGCAACCGGCCAGGTCAACCCCAACAGCTACAACTTCCGGCTGGGTCCGACGATCAAGACCTACACCAGCGACATCCTGGACGTCGCCCGCCCAAACCCCGTCCGCACGTTGACCATCGGAGCGAACGGGCTCGTCCTACAGCCGGACCGCATCTACCTAGGGCACACAGTGGAGGTGATGGGCAGCGACCACTACGTGCCCATCATCCGGGCGCGTTCCTCGGTGGCCCGCCTCGGCCTCTTCGTCCATGTGACCGCCGACCTGATCGACATCGGCTCCCACAACCAATGGACGTTGCAGTTGCACGCCGTCCAGCCCCTTCGTGTCTACGCGAACCTGCTCATCGGCCAGGTGACCTTCTGGCGCGTCCACGGCGACATCACCTTGTACGACGGTAAGTACCAGGGCGCGCGCGGCCCTCGCGAGTCGGAGATCCACCGAGACTTCCCCCACTTCACCACGCCGCCGCCCGCCGGAGCGGGCTCATGACAACACATCGCCTCGATCCGTCGCTTGAGTGCGCCGACGAGGATGGCCGGCGCGTCGTGGCCAGCGCATTCCGGCTGATCTCTGCTCGCTATGTGCTGGCTCGCCACCAGATCGGCGCCGCCATCCTGGACGCCCACGGCACCATCCACCTGGGCCTGCACCTCGACGCCATGGTCGGCCGCGCGGCCGTATGCGCGGAGGCGGTCGCGCTCGGAGTCGCACGGATGTCCACCGCCGCACCGCTGATTCTTGCGGCTGCGGTACGGCACCCCAAGCCGGACGAGCGCACCCCGCCTCGGCTGGTGCCGCCGTGTGGACTGTGCCGCGAACTGCTCCTTGACCACGCCCCCGACCTGGCCGTCGTCATCGGCGCCCCCGAGGGGCCGCGCATCACAGCACTGAGCCACCTGCTCCCGCACAAGTACATCGGCACCAAATGGGCGGTGCCGCAACCCTCCAGCCCTGCCCGCGAAGGAGGCTGTCATGGACTTCCGCACGCCGGAACTTGACCAGCTCGGCGCCACTCTGCCCAGCACGTACTTCCAGCTCAGCACCAGCGACGCCCGTGACCGCTACTTCGCCGACACCCGCATGCTGGACGGCAAGCAGCTGGCGCACAACCGCTTCCGTACCAACCCCCGCACCATGGCCGACCACCTGCTGGAGCAGATGGCGCTGACCGGCCGTGAACGGTGGTTGGACCTCGGCTGCGGCAACGGCTTCGTCGCCGAGCAAATCCGCCCGCACCTCGCGAGCGGGAAGATCGTCGGTCTCGACATCGCCCCTGGCGTCCTGGAGGCCGCACGTACCCGGATGGCGGGAGTGGCCACGCCGTGTGAATGGGTCGAAGGCAGCGCGGATGACCTCTCGGCGTTCGCTGACGACGCCTTCGACCGCGTCACGGCGATCTACATGATGCACTACGTGCCGGACATCGACACCTGCCTGCACGAGGCCGCCCGGGTGCTCGCGCCTGGCGGCCGGTTCATCCTCACCACCGACCGGCCCGACTCGATGGTGGAGATGTTCGACGCGCACTTTTCCGCGATGCGGCAGATGAACGCCCCCGAGTACCTGTTCAAGTCCACTCCCAAGGGCCGCATCTCGCTGCTCAACGGCCACGAGCAGCTAACCGCCCACTTCGCCGAGATCGACCTTCAGACCTGGCAGGACCAGCTACGTTTCACGGCCGTCGGCCCGTTCCTGGACTTCTACGCCGCGCACAACTACTGCTGCGCCGCTTCGGCACCGGGCGACGGCCTGGAGCCCGGCTTCTTCACCGAGTTGCGCGAACGCGTAGGTGAGCATGCGCAGATGGTGATCGATCGCGACGGCTTTTTCGCGGTCACCAAATTCACCGGCTCCTTCATCTGCCAGTGATCTGCGCGCCGTCACATGACCCGAAAAGAGGCAGCCCGGATGTTCAACCACCTCACCACCCTCGCCGATGCCCGCCTGCTCATCACCGGAGGAGCCGGTCTCATCGGTGCCGCCCTCGCCTCCCAAGCGCGCAGCTTGGGCGCGCAGGTGATCGTGCTGGATGACTTGTCCGCCTACGACGCCGACACCTACGCCATACTCGGCACCACCCGCGGCACGCCTGGCCTGACCGTGGGCGACATCAACGACCGGCCACTGATCGAGCGGCTCACCGGCGGCAGCGATTTCGTCATCCATGCCGCGGCGTACTCCACCGTGGCCGGCTGCGTGCGAAATCCCGACGCTGCCTTCGCCGCCAACGTCGCCGGTACCTACGAGGTACTACGGGCCGCGGCCCATGCCCGCAACGTTCAGCGGCTGGTGTACATCTCCTCGGCACAGGTGTACGGGCATGGCGTCGCCGGGCCAGACGAGGTCCAGGTCTTCACCGAAGACCAGCCCACCAACCCGCTCAACCCCTATGCCGGTGCCAAACTCTGGGGTGAGACACACACCCGGCACCTGCTGGAGGCCGCCGGGGTGGACTACACGATCGTCCGGCCGTTCTCGGTCTACGGAGAGCGGCAGATCCCCAAGCCCGCGCCTGGTCCTGGGTGGTGGCCCAGTTCTGCATGTACGCCAGCCTCGGTCAAGAACTGCCGCTCAACAACAGCGGGCGCCAGGTCCGCGACTTCGTCCACGTTGACGACGCCGCCCACGCCATCCTCACCGCTCTGACCGCCCCGCAGGCCGGTGGAGCCACCATCAACATCGGCACCGGACAGCCCACCAGCATCCGGCATGTCGCCGAGATCGTCCGCGAGCACCTGCCCGCCACCCGGTTCCACGCCGCGCCACGGCCCGCCGGTGACCCGCTCGGGGGCCGCGCCGATACCACCCGCATGACCAGCGTGCTCGGCTGGCAGCCCGGAATCACCGTGGACGTCGGCGTGGCTCGCTATCTGTCCTGGCTCCAGGTCACTCCGCAAGCGATCCCTGCCTGGCTGCCCGCGGAACGCGACCGAGCCTCCGCGTGGAACGCCGACCATGAGCCGAGCACCTCACCCCGCAGAAGGCAGCCCTCATGAGCCCTCCTCTTCGCGCAGCCGTCATCGGGCTCGGATGGGCGGGCAGCGTCCACGCCCAAGCGCTTGCGCGTATCGACGGCGTGGAACTGGTCGCCGTGGCCGACACCGATCCCACCCGCCGCGCCGCCTACCCGCACCTGTACCAGGCCGCCGACGTCACCGGCCTGCTCGGCCATGACCTGGACTACTGCGTCGTGGCCACCCCGACCGCGACCCACGAGCAGGTCGGTCTCACCCTGGCCGACGCCGGGATCAACGCCCTCATCGAGAAACCTCTCGCTCCCACTTTGGCCGCGGCACTGCGCCTGGCCGCGGCGTTCGAGCAGCGCGGGCTCGTCGCATCCGTGGGCCACACCGAACGCCGCAACCCCGCCATCGCCGAACTGGCCACCCGGCTGCGCGCCGGCGATTTCGGGGACCTCTACGCGCTGGCCACCCGCCGCCACAGCCCCTTCCCCGACCGCATCCGCGACACAGGCGTGGTGAGCGACATCGGCATCCACGATGTCGATCTGATCGCCTACCTCACCGGCCGGCCCATCAGCTCGGTCGCCGCACGCACCGCATCCCTGACCGGCCGCGGGCACGACGACCTTGCCGTGGCCTGGTGCCTGCTGGACGATGGCGGCCTTGCCAGCATGGAACTCAGCCGTGTCGCCCCGCTCAAAGAACGCCTTCTCGTCCTGCACACCGCCGCCGGACGGGTGAGCGTGGACGCGGTCACACGGACGATCACCCACCACACCAACGCGGCCATTGGCGCAGGCGCGCCCCTCACCGGATTTCGCGGCATGAGCCGGGGGCGGGTCATCAGCCACCACATTGAGGGCCCGGAACCGTTCCACGCCCAAAGCCTCGCCTTCCGCGACGCGCTGCGAGGACGCGCCCATGACCTTGTGACCCTGCGTGAAGGAGTCGCCGCCGTCGCGGCCACCGAAGCCATCCTCGCCGCCGCCCGCCTCGGCACGGACGTCCCCGTTGCCACGTCGATAATCCCCAAGGCATCTCACGCCGTGGAAGAGAGCCCACTGTGACGCTCACCATCGACCTGGTCGTCCAGTTCTTCCCGCGTGGCGGCTCTGCCCAGGTCATTCGCTACCTCGCCACCGAACTGACCCGCCGCGGCCACCGTTGCCGCATCCTGTGCGGCTCGCTCGGCCAGGCCGGCCAGTTCAGCCACGCCGAGACCTTCTACACCGGCCTGCCCGTCGCCCCGATGGACTACAACGCCGCGGCCGACGCCTACGCCCGCGGCAGCACCAGCATGGAAGGTCGGCCATCACCCTTTCACCCCTCCTACGAGGACCGCGGCCCCCAGGCACCCGACCGTATGTTCACCGCCGTGGCACCCGCCACCACGGCCCACCTGATCGACGCCTGGACCAGGCACCTGACCAGCCACCGCAGCAGCCGCCCTGACGTCGTTCACGTCCACCACCTGAGCCATCTGCAAAGCGCCGTCGCCCGCGCGTATCCGGACGTCCCGGCGGTGACCACCTTCCATGGCACCGACCTCAAGCTTCTCGACCAAGCCCAGCGGCACGTTCGGCTCGCCGACCGGATCGCGGCCGGTGTGACCCATCTCGCGGACGCCTGCCGCCACCCTGATCCCGGCGCCCGGCGTGAGGCGCTAGCTCGGCTGCTCCCCCACAGCCTCTCACCCGGCCTGCGCGAACACGCGCTCGCCATCGACTGGCGGCACTGGCGACATGCTGACGACTGGGCCGCGCAGATGCGCAGCCACCTGCGCCAGGCCGGACGGCTGGTCACCGTCTCGGTCAACGATCAGGCCGAACTCCAGCGTCTGCTCGCCGTTCCCACCCGGCAGATCACCGTCATCGGCAACGGCGTCGATATCACCCGCTTCACCCCCCAGCGCCTGACCATCGGCGAAAGACTGGCCCTGCTCCGTCACTGGCTCGTCGCCGACCCCCAAGGCTGGGCCGTCGACCGGCCGCCGGGCAGCATCAGCTACACCGACGCCGATCTGGCCACGCTGCTCACTCCGGATGGCAAGCTCCGCCCAGTCGTGCTGTGGATCGGCCGCTACCAACAGGTCAAGCGCCTCCCCCTGCTACTGGAGGCATTCGCCGCCGCGAGCAAGAAGATCTCGCCTACACCGGTCCTGCTGCTGTGGGGCGGCTACCCAGGCGAGAACGAGGGCGAGCACCCCGCCGAGGTCGCGCGTCGGCTGGGCATCGACAAGCACGTGTACCTGATCGGCTGGCGCGGTCACGACGAGCTGCCCGCAGGGCTGGCCTGTGCCGACCTCATGGCCGCTCCAGCGGTCAACGAAAGCTTCGGCATGGTCTACATCGAGGCGGCGGCGTGCGGCGTGCCGCCGATCGCCACCAGCACCGGCGGGCCCGCCACCCTCATCACCGGCCATGGCGCCCACGCGGACGGCTGGCTCGTGCCCCCCGACGACGTCGGCGAGCTGGCCGCCACCTTGACCGCGGCGCTCACCAATCCGATCGAGCGCGCCCGCCGGGCTGCCAACGGGGTACAGCACGTACGCCAACACCACGCCTGGCCCCGCGTAGCCGACCGCTACGAGCGGCTCTACCACGAGGAGGTACACCGCTGACCGCGCTCACTTACGGATGACCCACCTCGCAAGGTGTCCCTGCGATAACCTCGGGAGCCATCCTCGACCGGCACGAGATGCCCGGGAGGAACCTTCCGGGCACCGGCAGAAGGGCAGCGCGCGTGGCGGTCGGCCAATCCACCACCCATGACCTCGAATTCGGCGACGAAGTCGTCATCAAGCGCTACCGCTCATGGGATCGACGCGAACCGCAACGCGAGTGGACGGCGTTGACGCTCCTGGCCGAACACGCGCCCGGCCTGGCCCCCGCCCCTATACGAGCCGACCTCAACGCGAGCCCGCCGACAGTGGTGATGAGCCGCCTGCCCGGCCACGTACTGCGCGGCGCACCCGCCACCGTCGCGCAAACCGACGCCGTGGCCGCCGCCTTCACGCGCCTGCACCAGGCGATCCCGGGACCGGTTCTTGGAGCGGTCGAGCCCGCCGCCTGGGGACCCGCCGCGGCGGTGGCCAAGGTCCGTACCTGGGCCGACAAGCGCCCGGACCTCGGCCAGGACGCCGACGTCCGCCACGGGGATATGTGCTGCTCCACGCAGCTCGATTTCGTGAGGCGATTGCTCCCTTGGTCCAGGCATTCAACGCTGCCCAACAACTGCCGGAGTACGCCCAGGATGTCATCGGGACGATCGCTGACCTGCTCGGTGGTGCCTACGCCGGGGATGCCGGTGGGGTGAGTGAAGAGTTCAGGAAGGCCACTGGGCAGGACGTCCCCGACTGGATGAAGCAGCCGCCTGGCACTACCGAGCCAGCATGCAGGGGGAAGAACCGAACCACTACCCGGGGCCGATCCCGGTCGAGGACGTCCGGCGGCGGCTGTTCGGCTGGGAGGCCGTCTCCAGCCCCCTCTACATCGAAGATCCACGAGGCGGCCTGGCCCTGGTGCCCGGGCGGCAGGCCATCGTGCGCAGCGACAACGGGCATGTCATGGGCGTCTTTTCCGATGGGTATGAGCGCCACCCCTACGGCGAGTGGCTGATCCGCAGAATCGCTGATCTGCTGGATTCCGATCTGTGGATCGGGTCGGCCGGTCTGCTGCGGGGTGGCGCGGTGGCCTGGGTGTCGGTCGAGGTGCCGGAGAACGTCCGGACACCCGAAGGGGTGGAGTTCCGGCCTCATCTGTTCGGGGCGACCTCGTTCGATGGGTCGCTGGCGACCACGTTCAAGCGGGCGGTGACCAACATCGTGTGCGACAACACGATGGCCGCCGGGCTCGCTGAGCGGGGCCAGCAGGTCAAGATCAAGCATTCCCGGAATTCGAGGTTCCGTCTCGCAGAGGCCCGTGAGGCGCTGCACATCGTTCACGCCTTGGCGGACGGGTTCTCTCAGGCGGTGGCCAGCCTGTGCCGGACTTCGGTGAGCGGCCGGCAGTGGGACGCCTTCTTGGACGCGCATGTGCCGATGCCTGATCAGCCGGGCCGGGGCCGCACCCTGGCCGAGAACAAGCGGGACACCTTGGCGAGGTTGTGGAACCACGATCTGCGGGTCTCGCCGTGGCGGGGTACGGCCTGGGGCGTGGTGCAGGCGGTCAATACCTTCGCCCACCATGAGCAGAACGTGCGCGGGGCGGAACGGGCTGAGCGGAACATGCTGCGCGCGGTTACCGGCGGCATCGAGGACCTGGACCGGGCCACGCTGCGTACGCTGTCGGGTGTGCTGGACCGGCCGCTGACTCTCGCGTCCTGAAGCGGGGTACATCCGGCAGCCATGCCCAGGCAGGACGCTGTGGTGCGTTCAACCATCGCCAACGTGATGCCGCTGACGCTAAGAGCAGGGCACGCAGTCGTATGTATGGAACTTGGCGCCCTTCGTCCCGGACGCCGCTGCCCGGGCGAGGCTATGGCATTCGCCCAGCCGCTGAGCGGCTACTCCACCATGACCCCATCCCAGAACCCCCGTCGTTCGTCGAGTCGTGTCTGCGACCCTGGCGAGCGGAGGAGATATGAACGAGGCGACCGCGCATCTGCTGTTCGACACGGTGGAGCGCCTGGAGAAGAACATCGTGGCCCGCGAATGCCCAGCGATCGTCGCCCTGGAGGGCACGACGGGTCCGGGCAAGCTCGTCATGAGCGATTACGACTATCTGCGTGACAGTGCCACCGCCGCCGCGTTCGAGATGCGGGCGGCGGGCAAGGCGGCGGAGATCGGGGTGGTCCGGTGGGTTTTGGCGGTGCCGCAGGTGTGGGTGTTCTCCGCGCCCGGCACGATCGCCGTGCGGGCGGTGTCCAACCATCGGTTGCGGGAGGGTGAGCAGGAGGCGATCACCTGGATGAGCTTCGACCAGGATGACGGGATCGATTACGGGCGGGTCGCCTATGCCCGGCGTCCGAGCGGGGAGCCGGTCTTCGAGGAGCCGGAGATGTTCGAGGTGGGGATCCGCCCCACGGAGACCATGCCGGGTTTCGCGCTGCTGCAGCGGTGTTTGAGTGAGGAGTGAGGGCCGGTCTGTGGACCGGCCCTCGGACCATTCTCAGTACTCCGTCAAAGAAAAGCCGAGACCGGTCACGGTCACTCTACAGCCGATGACGGGGTGTGACCTCGCATGTCCTCATGCGGGTGTCGCGGCCGGATGATGCCGATGAACTCCCGCTCCCAGTAGGGAACGCCTGCCCAGGTCTCGATGCGGACGGTGCTGCCAGTGGACGGTGCGTGGACCATACGGGTGACGTCGATCGCCAAGCCGACGTGGTGGATCGTCGCAGGGTCAGCCGGGTTGTCGGCGAAGAAGATCAGGTCTCCGGGCCTGATCTGGCCTCTGGGGATGCGGGCTCCGGTGTTCCATTGGGCGGAGGTGTCGCCGCCGATTCGTACTCCGGCTGTGGCCCAGGCGTACTCGGTCAGACCCGAGCAGTCGAACCCACGCGTCCGGGCGCCGCGCCCGATGCCGAAGCCGGGGCCGCCTGGTCCGCCGCCGCCCCAGGAGTACGGAACGCCGCGCATGCGCAGCGCGGCCTGAACGGCCAACACGCCGCGTTCGGCAGTCACTCCCAGCAAGGGCGTGGTGTCGGTGGTGACGGCGTAGTGGACACCGCCGGACGCTCCGGCCAGCACCACGATGCCGAGCAGGAGGCCCCCGCCGATCGCCAAGGGCGTGATCAGCCCGGCCTCGTCGATCATGGCTGCTTCGCGGGGCCAGTCTGGGGCCAGTGGCCGGCGAGTTCGGCAAGGCGTAGCCGGTTTTCGTTGCGGTCATGGGGGAGCCAGATCGCGTCGTGTGAGCTGGGGCCGGTGACGGCGGTCGCGCACGGTACTCCGGTTTGGGCGGCGCGGAGTTGCAGGCGGGTGCGCAAGCTGGCTTCCCTGCCCTGCGCGGTGGTCAGGAACAGCACCGGGGTGGTGATGCCGGTGACGGTGGTGAGGGTGGCGTAGTCGTGCAGTTTTCCTGCCACCCGATCCAGCGTTTCGGTGCCGGTGTCGTATTCGAGGAAGAAGTCGATGGTGCGGCCGTTTTCGGTCCAGCGGGCGTAGGCGTCGGGCCGGGCGTGTTTGCCCCATTGGGCGGCGCACCTGGTTTCGGGCCACCAGGTATCCAGGCTGCATCCGGTGGTGTGGCGGGCGGTGCCGTACAGGCGGGCGAAGACGTCGTTGACGCCGGTGGTGTGGGCCAGACGCTGGCTGTAGGCGGGGGTCAGGGCTCGGTCGCGGCGGTAGCCGAGTTCGGAGATGGTGATGCCGTCTTCAGCGGCCAGTACGGCGGCACCCGGTTCGCCGAGCACGTAGTGCCAAGGCGCCGAACCTGTGGGCGGCTTCGGGCGGAAGCGGTCCACAACGCTGATCTTGTGCAGTTTGATCAGGCGGTGGCGTGCAGTGCCGGCATCGTTGAAGGCGATCTGGGCGATTTGGTGACTGGTCAGGACTCTGTGGGTCCAGATCGTGCGGAGTAGGTGGCGGTCCCGGCTGGTGAGTTTGGTGGCCAGTGATGCCATGACGGCGGGTGTGTAGTGCTCGTTCATACGGGTTCTCCTTCTGTGGTGGATCGCTGCCGCGGGTCGTCTTGCGGCAGGTCTGGTGGCGCGCCTGGGTGCGGCCG
>NZ_POUA01000101.1 GCF_003236385.1 Spongiactinospora gelatinilytica | reverse complement strand
GATCGTGGAGGGCGGGCCATGGCGGTCGCGGGCGCGAGAACATCATGGCGGCTCCTTCTTCCACGAAGTCGTCTATGAAATCATATAGCTTCCTTCCGGAAAGGAGTAGGCGATGAGGCTCAAGGGTAAGGTCGCACTGGTCGCCGGGGCGGGTACGGGCATCGGCGCGGCCACCGCCCGCAAGTTCGTCGCCGAGGGCGCGAGCGTCGTGCTCACCGGGCGCAGGCCCGGTCCGCTGGCGGAGGTGGCGGCCGACCTGGGGGAGGCGGCCCTGGCCGTCCCCGCCGACATGGCCGACACCACCCAGGTGCGCGAGGCCGTGCGGGCGGGCGTGGAGCGGTTCGGGTCCCTGGACGTGGTGATCGCCAACGCCGGGGGGCACGGCGGCAACGCGGTCGCCGACACCGACGACGAGGACTGGCGGCTCAGCATCGAGTCCAACCTGACGACCTGCTTCGTGACCTGCCGGGAGGCGCTGCCCGCGCTGCTGGAGTCCAAGGGGGCGATCGTCGCGGTGTCGTCGATCGCGGGGCTGACGGCCGGGCCGGCCGTCGCTGGATATGTCACGACAAAGCATGCGCTGGTGGGCCTGACCCGCTCGATCGCCCGTGACTACGGCCCCCGGGGCGTACGGATCAACTGCCTGTGCCCCGGCTGGGTGCGCACCCCGATGGCCGACGAGCAGATGGACGAACTGGTCGAACGGGACGGCATCACCAGGGACGAGGCGTACGCGCTGGTCACCAAGGACGTGCCGCTGCGCCGCCCGGCCACCGCCGAGGAGATCGCCGCGGTCTGCCTGTTCCTCGCCTCGCCGGAGAGCGCCATCATGACCGGCAGCGTGGTCGTCGCCGACGGCGGCGCCACCGCCGTGGATCTCCCCACCCTCGCCTTCGGCTGAGGTCCGCGTGATGGAGACCTTCGACGTCGTCGTGGTCGGCGCGGGATCGGCCGGGGCCGCCGTGGCCGGCCGGCTCGCCGGCGACGGCATGCGCGTGCTGCTGCTCGAAGCGGGCGGTCCCGACACCGACCCCGACATCCGCGACCCCGGCGGGGTGTTCCGGCTGTGGGGCGGGCCCGACGACTACAACTACCTCACCGCGCCGCAGCGCCACCTCGGCGGGCGGCGGCTGCACTGGCCGCGCGGGAAGGTGCTGGGCGGCTCCTCCTCGCTCAACGGCATGATCTTCGTCAGGGGCGCGGCGGCCGACTTCGACGGCTGGGGGCCCGGCTGGTCGTACGCCGAGGTGCTCCCGTACTTCAAGCGGCTGGAGGACTTCGACCGCGGCGCCGACGACTACCGCGGGGCGGGCGGCCCGGTACGGGTGATCTCCGACTACACGCCGCACCCGGTCAACGCGGCGATCGTGGCCGCGGCCGTCGAGCAGGGCATCCCGTTCAACCCCGACTGCAACGGCGAGCGGGTCGACGGCGCCGGGTTCTGCCAGCTCACCATCAAGGACGGCCACCGGCACAGCACCGCCACCGCCTACCTGGGCGAGCGGCCGACACTGGAGATCCGCACCCGGGCCCGCGCCCGCAGGCTGCTGTTGCGCGGCAGGCGGTGCGTCGGCGTCGAGTACACCAGGGACGGCACGCCGTACCGCGTCGGCGCCGAACACCAGGTCGTGGTCAGCGCCGGGACCCTCGAATCGCCCCGGCTGCTCATGCTCTCCGGGCTCGGCGACCCCGCCGCGCTGCGCCGGCACGACATCCCCGTCGCGGAGAAGCTGCCCGAGGTCGGGCGGAACCTGCACGACCACGCCCTCGTCCCGGTGATCGTGGCCGCCCGCCGTCCGGTGCCGCCCGCGCTGCCCGGCCTCCAGGCCATGCACAGCCAGTTGTTCTGGCGCAGCCGCTCCGGGCTGCCCGCCCCCGACGTGCAGCCGCTGTTCTTCCACATCCCGCTGTACGACGAGGAGATGACCGGCCCCGCGGACGCCTTCACGCTCATGGCCGGGATCGTGCGGCCGGAAAGCCGCGGGCACCTCGCGCTGACCTCGGCCGACCCGGACGCGCCGCTGCACATCGATCCCGGCTACCTCCAGGCCGCGGCCGACCGCACCTGCATGCGGGCGGCCGTCGAGCTGTGCCGGGAACTGGCCCGCGCCGACGCGCTGAAGGAGTGGGCGGGCGGCGAACTCTACCCGGGTGACCGCGACGTGTCAGAGCACATCGCGCGGACCCTGGTCACCTACCACCACCAGGCCGGGACCTGTGCCATGGGGACGGTCGTGGACCATCGGCTCAGGGTGCACGGCGTCGAGGGGCTGCGGGTGGCCGACGTCTCGATCATGCCCACCGTCACCTCGGGGAACACCAACGCGCCCGCCATCATGATCGGGGAAAGGTGCGCCGACCTGGTACGTGAGGACCTTTAACGGCGGTGTCGTGCGGTCAGGCGGCACGACATGCCCTCGGGGATCAGCGTCGGGCCGAACAGCGGGCGGACCCGGTCCAGGCCGGGGGCGTCGAGGTCGTGGCCGGTGACCAGGTGCGCCGCGGTGAGCAGCAGGATCGCCGTGCCCAGGTGCGTACCGAGGCAGCCGCGCGGCCCGGCGGCGAAGGGCAGGTACGCGCCCGGCGCGTGCGGCGGGTCGTCGCCCAGCCACCGGGCCGGGTCGAACCGCTCGGGCTCCTTCCAGTGACGCTCGTCGTGGTGCAGCAGGTACGGGCTGAACATGATGGCCGTGCCCGGCGGGACCGTCCATCTGCCGAGCGTGACATCGGTGACCGCGTCGCGGCCGAGCAGCCAGGCGGGCGGATGGAAGCGCAGCACCTCCTGCACGAACGCCTGCGTGTACGGCAGCGCGCGTTCCGGCCGGGCCGCGACCTCCTCCGCCGGGGCGGCGGCCACCTCGGCGCGTATCCGGTCGAACAGATCGGGATGGGCGGCCAGGTGATACAGCAGCCAGCTCCAGGCCCCGCCCATGGTGCCGATCGCGCCCAGCACGGTGATGCCCAGCGCGGCCTGCGCGACGTCGGCGGGCACCGGCTCGTCCCTGGTGAGGAGGTGTTCGAGCAGCGTGACCGGCTCGCCCCCGGACACCGGGCGGCCTTCGGCCAGCAGCGGCGCGATATGGTCCCGGATGCTGTGGTCGGCGCGCTGGACGCGGCGGCGCAGCCGGCTGGGCCACCAGCTCGGGATGCGGATGGCCGCCTCACCGGCCTTGCGGCCCTCGGTGAACGCCGTCAGCAGCGCGTCGGCCAGCCCCGGCGGCGGGTCGGGGAAGTACAGCGGCAGCATGGTGTTCACGCAGACCCGCCAGGCCCGCTCGGCCGGGTCGAACCAGCCGTCTTCCAGCGCGCGTAGCTCGCCCGCCAGCGCCGCGCTCACCAGGGGCAGCAGCTCGGGCAGCGCGGCGGGCCGCAGCACCGGCAGCGCCGCCTGGCGGGTGCGCATCCATTGCCGGGTCTGCTCCGGCGTGGGGAACCTGCCGCCGTGCAACGGGTTGGCGTTCGGTACGCAGTCCCGGTTGGTGTGGACCAGCACCTTGGTGATCTCGGCCGGGTCGGTGACCACCACCACGTCGGTGTCGAACCGGAACACATCGCCGTACCTGCGCCGGCAGTCCTCCAGAAACCCTGCCGGACGGGATTCGTACTCGTCGAGATGGCGGCTGAAAACGCCATTGCGCGGCCCGGGGATCGCTTCGGCCATACGTTTTGACATCGTGCCCCTTCGCCGCTGTTCGCTACCGTTCGCCGTTGTTGGGAAAAGGCGGTGCCGGCCTTTAGGGGACCCGCCGGCACCGCCGGGTGCAGTGTGCTGCTAGCGGAGTCGGTAGATCGGGTAACGACCCTTCATCTGCCCGCGGTGCAGGCGCAATGCGCGCTTGATCAGCCTCGCCATGCTTCCCACCTTCTCTCCTTGACGCGACTATGCCCAGACGTTCACACATTTTGGTAAACAAAGCAATGGGCGATGGGAGATGACCCGATCCGGGGGCGGTGACCCTTTTCGGAAAGCGATATCAGGTGTATCGGGAAATCATTGATACCGGCTGCCCGAAAATCGCCCTGGTCATCAGGTGGCGGGCGGGCGGAAGCCGTCGAGGGTGAAACGGATCAGGCGGTCGCTCTGGTCGTCGCCCGCCGTCTCGCGGGTCCAGGCGGCGGCGCCCATCAAGGCGGTGAGGTCGTCCGCGCGGACCTCGGGGCGCAGCAGACCGGCGGTGCGCGCGGCGGCGGTGATGCGCTCGGTCAGGCCGGCCATCCGCTCGCAGAACTTCCTCACCGGCCAGGCCGCCTTCACCATGGACGGCGGCCTGCGCGGGGCCTACGGCGACGGCCGCATGTCCTACATCGACTGCGCGGACATCGCGGCCTGCGCCGCACGACTGCTGGCCGACGGCGGCGGGATCGGCGAGACGTACGCGCTCACCGGCCCCGAAGCGCTCGATCACCACACCATCGCCGCCAGGCTCTCCCGCACGATCGGCAGAACGGTCCGCTACCAGGACCATTCACCGGAGGAGTTCGCGTCCATCCTGACGGCGCAGGGCGTCCCGGCATGGTTCGCCTCCGACGCCGCCGCCCTGTCCGCCGAAACCGCCGCCGGACACCTCGCCGCCACCACCTCAGCGGTCCACACCCTGACCGGCCGCCCCCACGGACCTTCGACGACTTCCTGACCGCGAACCAGGACCACCTCCGCGCAGCCCCCCACCTGGGCCGCTGACGGCCGCGGCAGGCCAACCGCCCGCTCGGCGCGCACGAGTGTGCCGACATCGGGCCGCCCCCGGACCGGCCGGACGTGGCCCCCTCGGCGTCTCCGCACCGCCGTACCCCCTATCCGATCGGCGACCGCCTGGGCCGCCAGCGATCGGCGGTGAGCCGATCGTCCGCTCGGTGGGTGCGGTTCCTGGTGTCTTCGCACCGTCGTACCGTCCATCCGCCGGAGCGGAGGAGGTCAGTGGGCGGCGGTGGCGGGGGCGCGGGTGCGCAGCAGGTCGGCGACATCGGTCAGGGCCATCTGGATACGGCCGTGGACGCGGGGATTGAGCAGGATGGTCCCGTCGAAGTCGGCGGCGGCGGCGAAGACCGCGACCGGCACGGTCAACGCCTGGAAGAAGCCGAACAGCGGGCGCAGGGCGTGTTCAAGGACGAGCGCGTGGTGCTCGCCGCCGCCCGTGGCGGCGAGCAGGACGAGCCGGCCGGCCAGCGCGTACTGGTCCACCAGGTCGAAGAAGTGCTTGAACATCCCCGGGTAGGACCCCCGGAACACCGGGATCGCCGCGATCAGCAGGTCGGCGTTCTCGGCCAGCTTGAGTGCGGCCTCGACGCCGGGGGAGACCTGCTCGCGCTCGACCACCCCGGTGAACTCCGGGCCGAGTTCGTAGACATCGATCCGGGACGTCTGGATCGGCATCATCTCCGCGAGCGTCGCCAGGATCACATCGACGAGGCCCATCGTCTTGGAGGGCCGGTTCGGGCTGCCGTTGACCACCACGACGCGCAGCGCCGGACCGGCCGCCGAGGTGGCGATCATGCCGTCCGCCCTGCGAGGGTGGCGGTCTCCCGGCGTACGACGGGCGCGACCTCGGTGCCCAGCCGCTCGATCGCCGCCAGGTGCTCCTTCTGTGGCATCCCGCCGAAACCCATCTGGATGAGGGCGCGGCTGACGCCGTACAGCTCATGGTAGGTGAGCAGCTTGTCGATGACCTCCTGTGAGCTGCCCGCCAGCAGGCCGGAGCCCGGAGACACCTGCGCGTCGAAGGCCGGGCGGGAGAGCGGGAAGCCCTGGCCGCGCTGGTGGTTGTTCTCCATCATCCCTTTCGCGAAATAGGGGTACATGGTCTCCCGGGCCTCCTGGCTGGTGCGCCCGACGTACCCGTGGGTGTTGATGCTGATCGGCAGCGTGGCCGGATCGTGCCCGGCCTGCGCGGCGGCGGCGCGGTACAGCTCGACGGTCTGCTCGTGGTAGGTCACCGGCCCGAGCAGCAGGGCCAGCGCCATCGGCAGGCCGAGCCGGCCGGTGCTGACCGCCGACGCGGGCGAGCCGCCGACCCCCACCCAGATCGGGATGGTGTCGCCGTCCGCGCGGGGCGCGATGTCGGCGTCGTGCAGCGGCGGGCGGAAGCGCCCGGACCAGGTGAGCGGGTTGCGCTCGCGGATCTTGAGCAGCAGGTCCAGCTTCTCGCGGAACAGGTCCGCGTAGTCCCGCAGGTCGTATCCGAACAGCGGGAAGGACTCGGTGTAGGAGCCGCGGCCCGCGATGATCTCGGCCCGGCCCGCCGACAGCAGGTCGATCGTGGCGAACTGCTCCCAGACGCGCACCGGGTCCTCCGAACTGAGCACGGTGACCGAACTCGTCAGCCGGATGTGCTCGGTCGCCTCGGCCGCGGCGGCGAGCAGGATCGCCGGCGCGGACCCGACGAAGTCGGTGCGGTGGTGCTCACCGACGCCGAACACGTCCAGGCCCACCTGGTCGGCGAGCCGCGCCTGCTCGATCGTCTCCCGCACGCGCTGCCGCGGCGAAGGCGTCCGCCCGGTGACGGGATCTTCCGTCACCTCGCCGAACGTCATGATTCCGATCTCGAATGTCATCTGCCCGTTCCTCTCTACGCGGCCGGGGCGATCCCGCGGCACAACAGTATTAAGTTATCTGCGCAGACAACTATTCCCGCCGAGTCGGGCGGGTACGACGGCGCAAGGCGTTCGGGTGCCCATCGCCTGGCGCGAGGGCGTGTCGTTCACCCTGGCCGAGGACGAGATCCGGCTGGAGGCCGCCCGCCTGCTGCCTGTCGCACCCTCGTGCTGCGTGCGGACGCGAGCCGTCCATGTGTGGGGGCCCGGCTTGGCGCGGTTCGGCTTAACGCGGCTCGGCCTGGGTCGGTTCGGCCTGGCTCGGTTCGGGCGCGAGCCGGTCCCAGATGCCGGCGAGGGTGCGCAGGTCGTCGTCGTCGAGCCGGTCGAAGAAGAGCCTGTGCAGGTCCTGGTACTGCTGACGCCACGCCTTGCGCAACAGGGCGCGTCCCTCGGTGGTCAGCGTCACATCGAAGCCGCGCCCATCGACGGCCGATCGCCGCCGCTCGATGAGCCCACGCTGTTCCAGGCGGTCGGCGAGCCGGGTGAACCCGCCGGTGGACATCAGCCGGCGCTCGGCCAGGTCGGACATCCGCATGCCCTTCTCGCCGGCCTCGCCGAGAAGGGAGAGCACGCTGTACTCGGCCATGCTCACGTTCAGGGGCGCGAGCCCTGCCTCGATCGAGCGCCAGATCCTGTCATGGGTCAACAGGAAGCCTCGCCAGGCATCGTCCTCTAGGGGCCGCAACCTCTCAGTCGCCATGACGGCACTGTAGTCGGGAACGGCCGGGCGCTTGTCCGCCGTACCATTGCCTGTACAGGCAGGTAGTAGCCGGCCACCAGCCGGTGAAGCCCGTCTCTACGCCGCCTCGGGCTCGGGCCATGGCAGCCCCGGAAGGGGACGCGGGTTTCCAGTTACGGCAAGCCCAGGTGCCTGCCGCCCGCCGTACTCAGTCACGCCCTTGTGCCCGGCCTTTCAACGTGTGCCATGCCTGCTCGCCGTTCCAGCACCGACCAAAAGCACCCCACCCACCGCCTGCTTCTCTCCCGCCGTTCCCCATCGCCCCTCCGGGCCGATCCTCTCGCCTCCGGCGAGTAGACGCGCTCCGCGCGCCCAATGGCCTTCGCTTCTCCACGGCCCGTCCCTTATCCAGGACGATGATCCGGTCGGCGCTGCGGATGGTGGAGAGCCGGTGGGCGATGACGATCGTGGTGTGCCCGCGGCGGAGGTTGCGCAGCGCGGCCTGGATGTCGCGTTCGTTTTCGGTGTCGAGGTTCGACGCGGCCTCGTCCATGACCAGTACCGTCGCGGGTGACACCAGGGCGCGGGCGATGGCCAGTCGCTGGCGCTGGCCGCCGGAGAGCCGGGCGCCCCGTTCGCCCGCGTCGGCGTCGTACCCGCCGGGCAGCGCGCTGATGAACTCGTGGGCGTTGGCGGCGCGGTCGAAGCGGATCGCCGGGTTCCGCACGCTGGGAGCCTCGCGGGCGGTGTCGGTGACCTGGGCGGGCTGGTCGGTCAGTTCCAGTACGCGGCGGGCGCTCGCGCGCAGCGGCGCGAGTTGTCCGGCCTGCACGACCACCTCCAGCACCGGGCGGATCGCGGCGATCGTGATCCCGACCGTTTGTTCACCTGGCGACAGGAGCCGACGTCGCGCCGTAGGTCCTGCCCCGAGGCCCTGGCGGGACTGTTCCTGATCTCCTACGTCGGGCTGAGCCCGCCCGCCATCGGCGTCGGCATCGCCACCCGGTTCGTGCCCGCGACCACCGCGATGGGCTGGCTCACCGGGGTGCTGGTCGTGCTGCTCGCCGCCTTCGCCGTCCTCTCCCGCCGCAGGTGATTCCGGCCCCCGGGTCAGCCTTCCAGGAAGATCCTGAGCACGGCGTTGAGGGTCACGGAGATGCCGATGCCGCCCAGCGTCCAGCCCAGGATCTTGGGGGTGTTCCGGGTCAGCCAGTCGTTGACGCGTTGCAGCAGGGGTTCCACCGTCCGGTGCGCGGCTCGGCGGGCGATGGTGAGGACGATCGCGGGCAGGATCATCACCAGGCAGTATCCGGCGAGCGAGGCCCCGGTGAGCCCCCAGCCCAGGTCGGCGTTGGCGATCAGGCCCACCGCCGCGAGGTACGGCAGCATGGTGGCCACCTCCACCAGCGCCGCCGGCAGCGCCAGGTTCATCAGCCCCCCGGCGCCGCCGTCGCCCATCATCACCCTGGCCCGCCACCGCTGGATCTTGCCGGGACCGCCCTCGCGCCGCCGGGCCTTCGCCTCCAGCCAGTAGCTCAGCGCGATGATCGCCAGGCCGAGGACCAGTTGTGCCACCTTCAGGGTGGTCGGCGGGAAGGCCGCGACGGCGGACCGTGCCGCTGCGAGCACGGCGTCGGCTCCCAGGGTGAGCAGTACGCCCACGCAGAGGTAGAACACCGCCACCGTCGCCAGGTAGACGGCGATCCGGCCGACGCGCGGCCGGCCGGGGGCGAGCAGCAGCCAGACCGGGATCAGCAGGGTGCCGAAGCTGGTGCTGTCGATCAGGCCCAGCCCGGCCAGCGCCAGCGCGAGTGTCATGCTCACGCGCCGGCCCTCCGCCCGAACAGCCGCCCGGCGTACGTGGCGAGGGCCGCGCGGATCGCGGGGATGTCGTAGCCGTCGCCGGTCGCGGCATGGTGGAGGCACAGCCCGTCCACGAACGCCACCAGCGCCGTCGCCTCCGCCCTCGGATCGAGGTCGTCGTCCGGCTCGCCGGTGCGCTGGGCGGCGGTGAGGGCGTCGGTGATGCCGTCGATCAGCTCGCCGGTCGCGGCCCGGTGGATCGCGGCCATCCGCTCGCTGGTGAGCGAGGCGGTCAGGAAGTTCAGCCAGACCCGTAGCTCCCGCTCCCGGGTCTCGTCCAGCGGGAGGAACGTCTCCATCAGCCGTACCACGACGTCTCGCACCGGAGGGGCGATCTCCACCCGGTGGAGGCGGTCGGTGGCGCGCTGGTAGACGTACTCGATCCCGAAGATCAGCAACTCGTCTTTGGTGCGGAAGTACCGTTGCACCAGGCCCACCGACACGTCGGCCGCCGCCGCGACGTCGGCCAGCGTGGTCCCGCCGAGCCCGCGCTCGGCCAGCGTGCGGAGCAGTGCTTCGGCGATCTGGAGTCGCCGCGTGTCCGGATCGGCATGTCGGGTCATAAGAAAATAATACAGTACTATTATTTTCGCCTACTGGATCGACGTTCTAGTACTCGAACGTCGATCCGGTAGACTCGGCCCGGGAGGACGCGATGGCGGGACATATCGAGGTAAACGGGCTCACCTACGTGCTGCCGGACGGGCGGCTGCTGTTGCACGAGGTGTCGTTCCGGGTCGGTGACGGCGTCAAGGCCGGGCTGGTCGGGCCCAACGGCGCGGGCAAGACCACCCTGCTACGGCTGGTCGCCGGCGACCTGCGGCCGGACGAGGGGCGGGTGGTCTGCTCCGGCGGGCTGGGCGTGATGCGGCAGTTCATCGGCAGCGTCCGCGACGACCGGACCGTCCATGACCTGCTGCTTTCGGTGGCCCCCGACCGGGTGCGCGCCGCCGCCGCGACCCTGGCACGGGCCGAGGCGGCGATGGCCGCACGCGACGACGAGGCGACCCAACTGGCCTACGCGCAGGCGATCAGCGACTACGCCGACGCCGGCGGCTACGACATGGACGTGGTGTGGGACACCTGCGCGACGGCGGCCCTGGGTCTGCCGTACGACGCGGTCAAGGCGCGCCCGGTGGGCACTTTGTCCGGCGGTGAGCAGAAACGGCTCGTCCTGGAGGCCCTGCTACGCGGCCCGGATCAGGTCCTGCTGCTCGACGAACCGGACAACTACCTTGACGTGCCCGCCAAGCTGTGGCTGGAGGAGCGACTGCGCGCCACGGCCAAGACGGTCCTGCTGGTCTCGCACGACCGGCAACTGCTGGCCGACGCCACCGACCGCATCGTGACCGTGGAGGCGCGCGGCGTCTGGGTCCACGGCGGCGGCTTCGCGACGTACGCCGAGGGCCGCCAGAGCCGCATCGACCGGCTGGAGGAACGCCGCCGCCGCTGGGACGAGGAGCACGCCAAGCTCAGGCGCCTGGTCCAGACCCTCCGCCAGACCGCCACCAACAACGACGCCGTATCCTCCGCCTACCGGGCCGCGCGCACCCGGCTGGCGCGGTTCGAGGAGGCGGGGCCGCCCGAGCGCCCGCCCAGGCAGCAGAACGTGCGCATGCGGCTGCGCGGTGGCCGCACCGGCAAACGCGCCGTCACCTGCGAGAATTTGGAGCTGACCGGCCTGATGCGGCCTTTCGGCACGGAGATCTGGTACGGCGAGCGGGTGGGCGTCCTCGGGTCCAACGGTTCGGGCAAGTCCCACTTCCTGCGGCTGCTGGCCGAGGCGGCCGACGGCGCGGTGCCGAAGGTCGCGCACCGGGGTTCGGTACGCCTGGGCGCGCGGGTGACCCCCGGTCACTTCGTACAGACCCACACCCGCCCCGACCTGCACGGCCGCACCCCGGCCGAGCTGGTGACGACCGGCCACGCCCTCACCCTGAACGACGCGATGGCCGCGCTCGCCCGCTACGAACTCGCCCCGGCCGCCGGCCAACGCTTCGAGACCCTGTCCGGCGGACAGCAGGCCCGCCTCCAGATCCTGCTACTGGAACTGTCCGGCGCGACCCTGCTCCTGCTCGACGAACCGACCGACAACCTCGACCTCGCCGGCGCCGAGGCCCTGCAACAGGGCCTCGCCTCCTTCTCCGGCACCGTCCTGGCCGTCACCCACGACCGCTGGTTCGCCGCCGACTTCGACCGCTTCCTCATCTTCGGCGCCAACGGCACCGTCTACGAAAGCCCGAAACCCATCTGGGACGAATCCCGCGTCGAGCGGGAGTCCAAGAACTACCCAGCGGCGGACGAAGTCACCGGCCACCCCCGACCGACCGTTGCATGACCGGGTCGACGTCGCCGCCGCGGGGATTCGTGGCGAGGAAGGCTCTCCGTGGGTTCGTACCTTCCCCAGCTAGGGGTGACCGATGGCTCGATTCCTAGGCGCGCTCATACTCCCGGCCGTGGCCTCATCGGTGCCGGTGGCGGCCTTCACCACTGAAGTGAAAGGGCGAATGACCCCCCATGCCCGATCTTGAGCAGTACTCACACCTGGACTCGAACACGTCGGCGGTTCAGGTATGTGATCTGGTGCAGGCGGGGAGGCGTGCGGGCTGATGTCGCGGTTCCTGGGCAAGGTGCTGCTGCCGGGTGTGGATACGTCGGTGCCGGTGGTACGGGCGTTCGCGCGGGCGCTGCTCGCGGTTCACAGGCATGCCGGGGACGAGTTCCCGGTGTTGCTGGTGGTCAGCGAGCTGGTCTCTAACTCGGTCCAGCACTCCGATTCCGGGCGGGTGCCGGATGGGCGGGTGTGGGTGGAGTTCGAGATGGTCGGCCCCGTGCTGCATGTCACGGTGGGCGACGGTGGCGCGGAGCGAGCATGCCGAAGATGCGTGACGCGGACGGCGACCGTGAGTCCCATCCGACAGCGACCTCACCCTCGGACCACCAGCGACGCCCTTCATCGGCGTCGCTCACGCCGGCCGCTTCAGCTCCAGGTCGGCCCACACCGAGCGGCCTGTCGCGATCTCCTCCACGCCCCATCATGTGTCCAGCGGTCGGTGCAGGGGTGATCGGCGTTCAGTGCCGGACCGATGATCCCGGAGTGGTGGAGCTGCTTCGGCTACTCGATCATGCGGAGACACGGTTGCATGTGCGGGCCGAGCGGGCGATGTTGCATGCCTTGCAGGGGCATTGCAACTCTCCGATCGCCGGGCACTGCACCACGACTCTGGATGGTCAGCTTTCGTTGATCGGAATGGTTTTTACCCGAGAGGGTGGGAAGTTCGCCTACGCGCATGAATGGGATGCGCCGACGCGCCCGGATGAGCTGGGTGGGTACGTCGCCGCCGTACTGGCGCGCAAGGGGGCTCGGAACATCATCGCGGGCATCCCGCATTGAGAGTGAGCCGCCTGGACGGGTGATGGCGGCTCAGGGGGCGCGGTGGTGCAGTGGGAGCACGGTGAGGGTCGCAGAAATAGGGCGTGCCGAAGGCTCCTTTTGGGGGTGGACCTGACGCTCACGCTCACCACAGAGCGGTTGCGCGGCCTGCTCACCGGCCGCGCGACCGCCGACGGCATCGGCCACGAAGGCGACCTCAACGCCCTGAGCCGCCTCACCGCCCTGCTCGACGCCCCGGCACCCGCGTTCCCGATCGTCACCCCCTGGGGATGCGGCCGTTGAGCACCGCGTCCACCAGCCGGTCCACCGGGACGCCCGGGGCGCGGTGGCCCTGGCGGCCGGTCATGGTGGTGGCCGCGACCAGCGCGTTGAGCACCGCCTCCTCGACGGCGTGGACGATGGCCGCGAAGAAGGCGTCGAGCCGGTTCCAGGGGATGTGCCGGAGGGTGTCGTAACCCGGCTCGCCGTGCGGGAACTCCGACGGGGTGAGCACGTTGCCGGTGGAGAACGCCAGGAAGATGTCGCCGGAGAAGTGCGAGCCCGTGGTGCCGGTGCGGGCCAGGCCGAGCGGCACCCGGCGGGCCAGCGCCGAGCACTGGCCGGGCAGCAGCGGCGCGTCGGTGGCGATGACGGCGATCACCGACCCCGCGCCTGGCGGGTGCCGCCAGTCGCCCTTCTCGATGGGGTTGTCGTCGGCGAGCAGCGCGCCCACCGGCACCCCGCACACGGTCAGCTCCTTGCGGGAGCCGAAGTTGGCCTGGACGAACGCGCCGACCGTGTAGGAGTCCCGGCCATAGCGCACCACCCGGGAGGAGGTGCCGCTGCCGGCCTTGAAGGCGTAGCAGTTCATCCCGGTGCCGCCGCCGACCGACCCCTCGGCGACCGGCCCCCCGGCCGCGGCGTCGATCGCGGCCACGGCGTGCTCGGGCCGGACGTGCGGGCCGTTGATGTCGTTGAGGTAGCCGTCCCAGGTCTCGGCCACGACGGGCAGCAGCCACTGCTCGGCGACCTGCGGTTTCTCCCGCGCCACCCAGTCGATCACGCCCCGGTGGCACGGCCCCACCGCGTGCGTGTTGGTGATCAGCACCGGCAGCCGTACCGACCCGATCTCGTCCAGCAGCGCGGTGCCGGTCATCTCGCCGTTGCCGTTCAGGGAGTACCGGCCCGCGGCGCACGGCAGGTGGACGTCCGGCCGGGGGCGCGGCAGGATCGCGGTCACGCCGGTGCGGACCGCGTCGCCCTCGATCAGCGTCGTGTAGCCGACCTCGACGCCGGGCACGTCGGTGATCGCGTTGAGCGGGCCGGTGTCCCCGGTCAGGGGCAGGCCGAGGTCGCGGGCGCGCATCAGACCTCCAGGTCGCAGCGGGTGGCGTCGGCGGCGTAGGCGATCAGCATCGTCTCGGCCTCGGCCGGGGTGAACGTGGGCACCGCCTGGGTGATGTGCAGCCCCAGGCCGTCTTCCAGGGCGACCAGGCCCCGGGCGATGACGGCGGCGGCGCGGGTCAGGTCGAACACCCCGGTCGCCGCGCCCGTTTCGAGGATCGCGGTGTAGAGACCGGCCTGGCGCTCGTACAGGCGGATGTGCTGGGCGGCGTAGGCGGGGGTGCGGCGGGCGTACGCGCCCAGCTCGTAGAGCAGCACGCTCAGCTCGTCGTCCCTGCCGGTGGGCAGGCCCGCCCTGATGGTCCCGACCAGCTTTCTGCGCGGGTCGGGCTCGCGGCGCGCGGCCTCCTCGCGGCCCACGCAGAACCGCTCGACGGCGTCGCGCTGCACCTCGTGCAGCAGGTCGCCGAGCGTCGGGAAGTAGTAGAGGACCGAGCCGGTGGACATCTCGGCCTGGGAGGCCACGTCGCGCAGCCGCAGCTCCAGCACGCCCCGGTCGAGAACGGCTCGACGGGCCGCGGCGACGAGTTCGCCGCGCCGGTGATGCGCTCGGCTTGGTCGTGGCATGGCGGTCATTCTTCAGCCGATCATCAAATAACGCAAGAGCCTACTTTTCGTGACTTAGTCGTGCTCAAGACACTATTGACGTCGGCCGGGATCGAGTTCTTTTATGGCCAGTCAAAGAACCACGACTCAGGAGGCCGCCATGTCGGATCCGTCGTCGTCACCCTCCACAGCCTCCACACCCTCCGCCCCGCCACTGCGCCGCGGGCTCAAAGTACTCGGCACCCTGCTCATCACCCTCTCCGCCATCACCCCCGCCTCCTCCGTTTTCATCATCGCGCCCGGCGTCGTGCGCCAGGCGGGCAGCGGCGCGTTCTGGAGTTTCGTGATCGCGGCGGTGGTGGGCGTCTTCATGGCCTTCGTCTACGCGGAGCTGGCCTCGGCCTACCCGCTCAGCGGCGGTGAGTACGCCATCGTCGGCCGGACCCTGGGCAGGCTGCCCGGGTTCGTCATCCTCGGCCTGCTGGTGATCACCCAACTACTGATCATCGCGGTCATCGCGCTGGGCGTCGGCACGTACCTGGCGGTGCTGATCCCGGGGGTGCCCGGCCCGGTCGTGGCCGCGGTGACGACGGCGGCGGCGACCGTGCTGGCGGTGTTCGACATCAAGCTCAACGCCTGGATCACCGGTATCTTCCTGGCGATCGAGATGATCGCGCTGGTCGTGGTGAGCGCCCTCGGGCTGCTGGACCCGGCGCGCTCGCTCGGCGAACTGCTCACCGCGCCCGTCACGGTGGCCGATGGCGTCGTCGCGCCCGCCTCGGCGGGGCTGATCGTCGGCGCGGCGGCCGTGGCGATCTTCGCGTACAACGGGTACGGCTCGGCGGTCTACTTCGGCGAGGAGACCACCGACGCCCAGCGCGGCATCGCCCGCGCCATCCTGTGGGCGCTGGCGATCACCGTCGTGGCCGAGCTGGTCCCGATCACCGCCGTACTGCTCGGCGCGCCGTCGCTGACCGAGCTGTTCGCCTCCGGCAACATGATGGGCCTCTTCGTCGCCACCAAGGCGGGCGCGACGGTGAACTCCGTGATCAGCCTGGCCATCGCGCTGGCCATCGTCAACGCCGTGCTGGCGATCATCCTCATCTCCGCGCGCATGGTGTTCAGCACCGGCAGGGACACCGCCTGGCCGGGCGCGGTCAGCCGGGGCCTCGCCGCGATCCACCCCCGTACCGGCACACCGTGGATCGCCACGCTGGTCACCGGCGGGTTCGCCACCGTGCTGTGCTTCGCCGACGAAGAACTCCTGCTGGTCGTCACCGGCACCTCCCTCGTCGCGGTGTACGCGGCGCTGTGCCTGGCCGTGCTCGCCGGGAGGCGCAACGGCACCACCGCGCACGCCGCCTACCGGATGCCATGGTTCCCGGTCGCGCCGGTGCTCGCCCTGGCCGCGCTGGCCTACGTCATCTGGCAGAACGCGATGGACCCCGTGGTCGGGCGGACCAGCCTGCTGATCACCCTGGGCGTGTGCGCCGCCGCCGCGCTGTACTACCTACTGGTGCTGCGGGGGCGCGGCCAGTGGGTACTGCGCGGCCCTGCGGGGGAGGAGACCGACACGCCGGAACCGCTCGAATCCGTATAGGCGGAACGTACAGGGAAGGGACCGTACATGACGTTCACCGAGCACCATCCCCCCACGGCAGACGTCGCCGAGGCGGGCTGGGGCAACCTGTGGCCGCACTTCACCCGGATGGCCGCGCCCCCCGGCCCGGTCATCACCCGGGGCGAGGGCGCCTACATCTGGGACGAGCAGGGCAGGCGGATGCTCGACGGGCTGTCCGGCCTGTTCGTCGTCCAGGTGGGCCACGGCCGCCGCGAACTGGCCGAGGTGATGGCCGCCCAGGCCACCGAGCTGGCGTACTTCCCGGTGTGGGGGTACGCCACCCGGCCGGCGATCCAGCTGGCCGAACGGCTCGCCGACGCCGCCCCCGGCGACCTGAACCGGGTGTTCTTCACCACCGGCGGCGGCGAGGCGGTGGAGAGCGCCTGGAAGGTCGCCAAGCAGTACTTCAAGCTCACCGGCCGCCCGCTCAAGCACAAGGTGATCAGCCGGGCCGTCGCCTACCACGGCACCCCGCAGGGCGCGCTGGCGATCACCGGGCTGCCCGCGATGAAGCAGCAGTTCGAGCCGCTGACCCCGGGCGGCTTCCGGGTGCCGAACACCAACATCTACCGCGCCACCGAGCACGGTGACGACCCGGTCGCGTTCGGCCGGTGGGCGGCCGACCGGATCGAGGAGGCCATCCTGTTCGAGGGGCCGGAGACCGTCGCCGCGGTCGTGCTGGAACCGGTCCAGAACTCCGGCGGCTGTTTCACCCCGCCGCCCGGATACTTCCAGCGGGTCCGGGAGATCTGCGACACCTATGACGTGCTGCTGGTCTCCGACGAGGTGATCTGCGCGTTCGGGCGGCACGGTACGACCTTCGCCTGCGAGAAGTTCGGTTTCGTGCCGGACATCGTGACCTGCGCCAAGGGCATGAGCTCCGGCTACGCCCCGATCGGCGCGATGATCGCCACCGACCGGATCGCCGAGCCGTTCCTGCACGGGAAGACCATGTTCCCGCACGGGTACACCTTCGGCGGCCACCCGGTGGCCGCGGCGGTGTCGCTGGCCAACCTGGACATCTTCGACAGGGAACTGCTCAACCGGCGGGTGCTGGACAACGAGGCCGCGTTCGAGGCGACCATGCGCAAACTGCTCGACCTCCCGATCGTCGGCGACGTCCGCGGCGACGGCTACTTCTGGGCGGTGGAACTGGTCAAGGACAAGGCCACCAAGCAGACCCTGGACGCCGAGGAGCGCGACCTGCTGATCCGCGGCTTCCTGCCCGCGGCCCTGCGGGACAACGGCCTGTACTGCCGCCCGGACGACCGCGGCGACCCCGTGGTCCAGGTGGCCCCGCCGCTGATCTGCGGCCAGGCCGAGTTCGACGAGATCGAGCGCATCCTGCGGCACACCCTCACCGAGGCCGCCGCGTTGCTGTGACCGCCGGCGGGGCCGGGACGCTCTAGCATTTCGCGGGTGACCTCCTACGGCGATCCCGACGTGTTCGAGTACCTGGACGTCTCGGCCCTGCCGCCGCGGCAGCAGCGCATCCTGGCCACCATCCGGGACTGGGTGGCCAGGCACGGCCACCCGCCGAGCACGCGCGAGATCGGCCAGGCGGTGGGGCTGCGGTCCACCTCGTCGGTGTCGCGCCACCTCAAGAGCCTGGAGGACAAGGGGTTCCTGCGCCGGGGCACGGGGCTGTCCCGGCCGATCGACGTGCGGCTGTTCATACGGGCCGCGGCCCCGCGACCGGCCGCCGACGTGGTGACCGTGCCCGTCGTCGGCGACATCGCGGCGGGCACGCCCATCACGGCCGTCGAGCACCTGGACGACACGCTGACCCTGCCCCGCGAGCTGACCGGGCGGGGCACGGTGTTCGGCCTGCGCGTGCGCGGCGACTCGATGATCGACGCGGCGATCTGCGACGGCGACATCGTCGTGGTACGGCAGCAGCCCGAGGCGTACTCGGGCCAGATCGTGGCCGCGATGATCGACGGCGAGGCCACCGTCAAGGTCTACCGCCGTCGCGCCGGCCGCGTCCTCCTCGAACCCCGCAACCCCGCCTACGACATCATCGACGGCGAGGACGCCGCCATCCTGGGCATCGTCGTCTCGGTCCTGCGCAACATCTGACCAGCCCCCGCGATCAGGCCCCGCCGAGCGCATCGGCCGCCGGCGCACGGCCCGGCAGCACGCCGAGTGGCTGGAGAGCGGAAGGTCCCGGGTGGAATCGGGGGCTTTGGACTGATCCAAAATGATGGTCGCTCTCGTACCATGATGGGCGTGCAGGGCCTTCTCCGCTCCTTGTGGACCGAGCCTCGCCCGCCCCATCCTCCGCGGCGGGTTTGGCGGGACTGGGCGCTGGTGGGGCTGCTCGTGCCGGTGATCGTGCTGGAAGGCGTGCTGCGGACCGACCTCCAGTGGCGGCCGCTGTCGGTGATCTTTCCGCTGGTCATGCTTGTGACGCTGCTGTGGCGGCGTACCAGGCCGCTGCTCAGCCTCGCCGTCCCCGTCGCCGGTACGGCCGCGATCCAGCTCCTGACCGGGGCCGATCCGGCGGAGATGTCGTCGATGGCGTACATGCTGATCCTGCTGTACGCGCTGTCGCGGTGGGGGTCCGGGCGGGAGGCGCTGGCCGGGCTGGTGCTGATCTGCGGCACGGTGGTGGCCGCCGCCGTCGCCGGGCGGCTCGTGGCGGGGGACATCGTGGGAGCGTTCACCGTCGTGTTCGCGGCGGCGGCGCTGGGCGGCACGTTCCGGTACCGGGCGGGGGCCCGGATGCGCGAACTCGCCCAGGTCAAGCTGCTGGAACGCGAGCAACTGGCCCGTGACCTGCACGACACCGTCGCCCACCACGTGTCGGCGATGGCGATCAGGGCGCAGGCGGGCATCGCCACGGCGGCGGCCGACCCGGACACCGCCGCCGACGCCGCCGTGGCCGCGCTGCGGGTGATCGAGGCCGAGGCGTCCCGCACGCTCGCCGAGATGCGGGCGATGGTGCTGGTACTCCGCCGGGACGCCGCGTCCGCGCCGCTGGAGATGGCGCCGAACCCGCACCTCGCCGACCTCGAACAGCTCGCCGACCGGCCGCGTACCGGCCCGTCCGTGGAGGTGGAGATCGAGGGCGACCTCGACGGCGTGCCACCGTCAGTCGGCGCGGCGATCTACCGCATCGCCCAGGAGTCGGTCACCAACGCCCGGCGGCACGCCCGGCACGCCACCCGGATCGAGGTCAGCGTGGCGGCGGGGGAGACGTCGGTGCTGCTGCGGGTGACCGACGACGGTGACAGCACCGCAGGGCGTCCCATCGCGGCCTTTGGGTACGGCCTGCTCGGCATGACGGAACGCGCCGGGCTGCTCGGCGGCACCTGCGAGGCCGGCCCCAACCCCGGTCGCGGCTGGACCGTGACCGCCGTACTGCCCCGGACGGGAGCCCCCACGTGACCAGCGGTGACATCAAGGTGATGGTCGCGGACGACCAGGAGATCGCGCGCACCGGGCTGCGGATGATCCTCGACGCGCAGCCCGGCATCGAGGTCGTGGCCGAGGCCGGCGACGGGCTGCGGGCCGTCGAACTGGCCCGGCGGCTGCGGCCCGACGTGTGCCTGTTCGACATCCGCATGCCGCGCTGCGACGGCATCGAGGCCACCGCCCGGCTGGCCGGGCCCGGCGTGGCCGACCCGATGGCCGTCGTGGTCATCACCACGTTCGATCTGGACGAGTACGTCTACGCCGCGCTCCGGGCCGGGGCCCGCGGCTTCCTGCTCAAGGACGCCGGGCCCGATTTGCTCTCCCAGGCCGTGCGCGCCGCCGCGCGCGGGGACGCGCTGATCGCCCCGAGCATCACCGCGCGGCTGCTGGCGGCGTTCGCGGGCAACGGCCCGTCCGGGCCCCGGGCGCAGCCGATCGAGCCGCTGACCGAACGCGAGGAGGAGATCCTGCTGACCGTGGCCAGGGGGCGGACCAACAACGAGATCGCCGACGAGCTGCACATCTCACTGAGCACGGTGAAAAGCCACGTCGCCAGCCTGATGACCAAGCTCGGCGTCCGCAACCGGGTCGAGATCGCCATGTGGGCGTACGAGACCGACCGGGTGCCGCGCTGAGCGGCGGCCCCGCCCGCGGCGGATGATCCACTCGGCCACGGCCACGTTGATCAGCCAGCCCGCGCCGACCAGCAGCTCCCGGGTGAGCGCGCCGGGCGGGCCGTAGGCGGCGATCCAGATGGCCTGGGTGAACGCCTGCGTCCCGGCGGCGGCCCCGATCGCGTACGCCCGGATCATCCACGCGCGGTGCCCGCCGATGTCCCGGCGGTGGACGGCGGCGACGCCGAGTACCAGGCAGCCGGCCATGGCCGACCCGAACACCAGCCGGAACGCCACGAGCGGCCCCTCCCCGGCGGGCGGCAGCGTCAGCCACAACCCCGACAGCGCGCTCGCGAGACCGAGAGCGACCAGGACCCGCCCGGCCGCGCGGTGCCGCCCCGGCCTGCGCCGCCGGAACCGGGGCGCGAACTGGAACGCCCCCGCCACGCCGTAGCAGGTCGCGGCCACGATGCTGTCTCTTATAAACATCTGACGCTGCCGACGACTAGTC
>NZ_POUA01000100.1 GCF_003236385.1 Spongiactinospora gelatinilytica | reverse complement strand
CCTGCCGGATCCACGTCCGCAACGCCTCCCGACGCACCCCGAGCTTGTCTACGACCCGGGCGATCGCGCCTGTCCGCTCGCCCGTCTGCTCACGAAGCTCAAAGACCATCCGAACCGCACGTTCACGGAGTTCAGAGCTGTACTTCCTCGGTGGTGCCATAGCTCCTCACCCTTCAGGTTCAGGAGCCTCCAACCAACCCGGGGTGATCCAGTCCCCGGTCCGGGTGCGGACGCAGCCCAGTTGCTGCACTGCATTCGCCTGCCCGCGGTGGTGGCCGAGCTGTTCAAACAGCGCTAGGGCCGCTCCTGTGGTTAAGCCGCCTGCGCGTACTCCCCGGTTCCGCACCGGGCAAGCCCCGACTCGTGGAGGGCATTGGCTCGCCCATGGCAGTCTGCACGCTTCTCATACAGTGCCAACGCCTGCCCGAACAGTGCAACCGCCCTTGCATACTCGCCCCACTGACCCAACGCCGCAGTGAGAGGCCGGTGCTCCTCGCTGGCCTCTCACCCCCGAGCACATCTCGCGATAGTGCTGACACAGCCGTGGCACCGCGTCGGGTCCGTAGGTGCTGGAGGCGGTGATCGTGGGCAGGAAGCCGCCTGGCGGACGCGGCGTTCGCGCGATCCGAGCTGACCGATGGCTCACGCCCAGCAGGTTTACTGACCGTGGCTCCCTCATCGCTGAGCTGGAGAATCATGGGGCTGGTGCTAATGCTGATGCCGCTCTGTCAATGAGCTGACCCCTCTTAAACGACGAAATATCAGTTTTCGGACAGCAAGTATTCTGTCGCCTCAGCGTCACTAGCGGTTTGTAATAGAGCAATCACTATAGGTGATATCAGCAGGTCATTGCCTGCGAAATGGCGCTCTCGAAACGGGAGATCCGCAGGTGACGCACCAACACCCTCCGGCGAGAAAGGCGTGTCCATGACCCGGCCACCCGACGAGCTCGACCCGCCCGACGACGACCTCGACCAGTTCGACGACGACATGCAACAGCCCGAAGAAGAGTGCGGATGCGGCGGCTCCTCCGGCCAGGCAGGGATCGACGTCGCGGCGGCGGCCGACCCGGACGACCCCAATCCGCCCGGCCGGGAGCCGACCCGGTTCCAGGACTCCGCGTGCATCACGTTCAACGGCACCGGGCACGGCGACGACCCGATCACCGCGGTGCCGGTGATCAACCCCGCGCCGTGCAACGCACTGCGCTGTACCGAGACCGGACTGCTCGTGCCCAGAGTACGGCTCCAGCCGCTGCCCAGCACGGCCCCCGGCCCGGTCCACCCCACGGGCGCGCGATCCATCGACATCGAGATCAGGCAGGTCGCCGACAACGACTGCCCCGACCGCTGGCAGATCGGCGCACGGCTGTCCCCCGTCGCCGGACAGCAGCGCCTCGTCAACGACCGTGCCCTGCACGGCAACCCCGGCAGGTGGCTCTTCACCGGCCTGGCGGTCACGCTGCCCCAGCCCGGCCGCTACTACGTCTCCTGGGACGTCAACGGCAACATCTGCGCCATCGCGGGCCATTGCTCCAACATGTGGGTCTCGGCCCGGGTCGTCAATGCCGAGGGCGCGCTCGAAGCGCCCAGGCGCGGCGTCGTCAGCCACCAGTTCTCGGTGGTCGGCGGCACCCGCCTCCAGACCTGCCAGTCGGCGACGGCACCCATCACGCATCTGGCCACCGTCACCCCGGCGCAGGGCACCAAGACGCTGCGGCTCCAGGCGATCTTCCGTAACGCGACCCGCCCGGCCGACTGTCCGAACACCACCGTCCAGTACGCGCGCATCCGCGGCGACGCCACGTTCGTCACCTGGCACAAGATCAGCGACTAGTACCACCCCGCGCGCTCCTCGACACCCTACGAAGATCGTCATTCCACAACCGAGCGCCCAGAGGCCACCGCCCCCGGCCCTGGGCGCTCAACGCGGCCTGGCCGGCCCACCGCACGGTGACCGGCCCTATGCCTGCCGTCCGGCTCGCCGCAGTTCGCCCGCAGCGCGGGGCAGATCGCCCACTTCGGTGCGAACGAAGCACACGTGATCACTGAGCCTCTAGCGCTCGATCACTTCCGCCAAGCCCCCTGGCCTTCGCAGCCCGTTTCCGTCGGCCTGTGCTACCCTCTGCGCGTCCGGCTGAGACACGCCGTTGATCAGCACTTTGAAACAGAGGATGAGCAAGGAACTCCTCGATCCCTGCTCCGGGCGTCGCGAGCCGACGGCACCGTGGTCACACCCTTGGGAACGCATTCAGACGGCGCTCGGCGGTCAGCCGGACGCCGTAGCGGAAGCGGGTTGTACGCCCGCCACTTGGCCTTGACCAATGCCCGACTGGCGTCGTGGAGGACGAGGTACCGCTTCGGTTGCGCCCGCGATAATGCTCCGTACCCGGTAGCCTGCTCGTCGGTCAGTAACTCGGCATCCCTCTGAATTCAACAACGCGACCCACTCCAGGTCGAACGGCTCACAACGCTCCTGTGTCTGGCCTACCGCCTGGGCGTCTTGTTTCCGGCCGGACCGTTGGAAAGGTATAGCGCTGGGCCAGGGGAGCCGGTCTACCGGGTCCTGCATGCCCCGCAGGATCGTCGTCCGTTTCGCCGTGGGCGAGGAGGTCTGCATGGGGCGTCCGGTATGCCCCTGGGGCAGCGCAGCGGGAGTCGTATTGGCTGCCGAACATGCCGGGCTCGTGTCCGGGGACGCCGTCCATCGCGACCTGGACCTGCTTCTCTTCAATCGCGCAGGCGCTCACCCGGCCGTGCGCCGCGAGCGCCTTTCCGCTACCACGTGGGGCGCGAAGACGTACAGGGCTCCGGCGGAGGGGCGACTGCGATGAGCAGCGGGGGTGGCGCGGCCGGTACTCCGGATGCGAACAGAACCGCGGGTGTCCCTACCATGCCGGCCACGGCTACCGTTACCGCTGAGGCACTTCAAGCCGAGACGATCGCCGCCGGGCGGCTTGATCCTCACGTGCATGAACGGTGGATCCTCCCCGCGCACGGCTCGCAGCCACGCTCCGCACGGCCAAGGTTGGGCGGCTGCCTGGCCACGGGGCGGAGAAGGCGGGGGCGTCGGCGATCGACCCTGCGCGCCGCGTCTGTGGACCTCGGCGACCAGGACTGGTTCCCCGAGGTGGCACGCGTACCGGACCGGCCGCCTCCACGCCGATGAAGACCCGCCTTGGCCTTTGTCCTGCGGCTGCCGGGCGGTCATCGCCGCGGCGCCAGGACCGGATCGGCCGGAAGAACGTGTATGGTCACCGTTCTTCCGGCCGGTGGGTCGCGTCAGTCGACCCGCTGCCAGCGGAACGACGTGCGGCCATCGTCATACGTCGTGACAGATGCCCGCAGGGACGTTCCCTCGTGTATCTCCCTCTTCGCCTCCAGCCGGATCCGCGTCGGTCGCGTCACGGTGATGCGCTCGCTGATCGGGCTCGTCTGGTTGTTGACGATGCCGCCCTCGCCCAGCGATCTGCCGTCGGCGAGCTGGTTGAGAAGGCGGTCGCTGTTGGGCAGCGCGGCACCGTCGGTGACGTTCCAAAGGCGGCCGACCAGGTACACGTTGGCGGGCGGCCTGATCCACAGCCGGGTCAGCACGTCGAGGTCGAGGTGGTAGGTGCCGTCCTCGGGCAGGAGGACCTCCAGGTTCGTGTTGACCCAGTCGCCCTCCGCCGTGTTCTGGAGGTCGACGGGGGCGGGCAGGTACGCGATGCCGGAGGACCACGGCTGCGCGGCGGCGGCTTTGGAGGTGACGGTCTTCATGGTGCCGGCGGAGGTGGGGGACGCGGTCGGTACCGTGGTGACCATGCCGATGGCCAGGACGGTCATACCGGCGGCGGCGACACGGGCCAGTCGCCGGGGCAGGTGGTTCGGTCCGCGGTAGGTCGGAGTCATGTCGGGCTCCTGTGGTCGTTTTTCGAGGGTTCGTACCTTGCTTGGCCGCGCACCGGGACTGATGGCGTCACGGCCGAAAGAGCGGGCTAGCGCAGTTGCAGATATTCGATGCGGTTGACGCCGATGGCGGGAATGCCGGTGAACGGCTGACCCGGGTGGGGCGACCCCAGACTGGTGCGGCGTACCTGGACCCGCACGGTCTGGCGCGCGGCCGCGGTGATGAAGTGCCGGGCGGTACGGGTGGCCGTGGTCACCGTCCAGGTCGAGGGACCGCCGGTCCCGGCCTGTCCGTGATGCAGGATGGGGCGCAGGCCGTTCGGCACCTGCGCGTCGTTGAGGAGGAGCCGCTGCGTCAGGGCGATGGACACGTTCGGAGGCGCGGCCACCTGGCCGGTGACCTCGGTCGTCACCACGTACGTGCCCTCGTGAGGGAAGGTCATGGTCATGCCGGGCACGTCGTACCAGGCGTTATCCGCCGTCGGCTTGTCGTGGAAGGAGACCTCCCCTCCGAACGCCTCGCCCCAGTTGCCGATGTCGCGTGCGGCGGATGTTCCAGCCGCGGTTCCGCCCGCGGCGCCGGTGGTGAAGGTGGCGCCGGCGGCGTTCGCGGCGGGCGAGGCGGTGAGAAAGGCCAGCGTCAATGCGCCGGCCGCCAGGGCGCGCAGGCGCGGTACGCGGGTTCGTTTGGGAATCGCCATGATGGATCTCCCTTGTCGGCCCTCGGCCCTCGGCCCTGGTCCGCGATCAGCGACGGAGGAGGAGGTGGAGCGTCCACCGGCTGCTCTGGGGCCTTTCGCACGGACTGAGGCGGGGCATTATGGTGGCGAAGGATCAGTGACGATCCGCCGCCGTGGGCATGGCTTCGGTAGGCGATCTGAAGCGGGTGAGCGTGCCGGTCGGGTGGACCGGGGCCGGAGCCGAGCGCTGTCAGGGCATGGATTTGTGGCCGGTCACCTCGTGCGCAGCGCGCCGAGGGGGATCGGTCTCGGGCTCAGGTGAGCCGCCATTCCTGGTTGACGCGGCTGGTGTCGCATGTCCACTGCTGGATGGGGAGTCCGTTGGCGATCGTGCCCGCTACGTCCAGGCACTTGCCGCTGTGGCGGGCGACCACGGTGAAGTAGCCGTTGGGCCGCTGGACGAGCCGCCACTGCTGGTTGGTGCGGTCGCTGAAGCAGGTCCACTGATGGATCCGCTCGCCGTCGGCGGTACTGGCGGTCGCGACGTCCAGGCACTTGCCGCTGTGCTGGGGGTGGACGGTGTAGTACCCGTCGCCCACCGAGGTGAAGGTCCATTGCTGGTTGAGCCGGCCGGTGACGCACGTCCACTGCTGGACCTGCGCGTCGTCGGCGGTGCTCGCGTCGGCGACGTCCAGGCACTTTCCGCTGTGGTGGGTGACCAGGACCACGTTGGTGAACGGGGCGGCCAGCGCGGGAGGTGCGGCGGACAGGGCGGCCAGCGCGGTTGCGATGACCGCGAAAGCGCGCAGGCTCGCATTGGGCATTCGCCTGGAGGTACGCATGAAGAGATGCTCCTTCCGGAGGGCTGAACGCCTTCTTGTGAAGGCGCTGCCTTTATCTATGACTGCCGGGGTCCGCGCGAATACTCTCCATTAGGCTACTGTCTGATTTGCGCGTATTGGCCTTATTGTTTGGCAATTGAGGGATTCTGCCTTTCGGATGGCCGCCCTTAGGGGCGACTTATTTGGCGAGTCTGCGGTGGCAAATGAGGCCCATGGTGAGGGCCACGTCCGGGTGATCTCGCCCAGCGATGTGCAGGACGGCGGCCATCACCCTTACGGGCGGCGGCGACGTCGCGTTCGAGCGCTAGCACGGCGCGGCGGGCTGCCATCAGCCTCGACGGCCAGTAGTGCGTGCCTGCTGCTCGGGCGTCAGGTGAGCTCTCGCGCAGGTGGCCCTCTTCTGGAGTGCGGCGCTCGTCGCGGCGGCGAGGCGGCTGGCCTCAGTCCCGTCCAGTCCCGGGCCGGCGAGCGCGCGGCCGTGGCCTGCACACCTTCGCAGCCGCCCGGTGACATCCTCGACTTTCAAGCCTTCGCTTCTGTTGTGGCGCAGAATTCACGGCTTCCATGACCACAATTTGCGTCCGTAGCGGGCAGAACATGGAGCCGTTACGCCGTGTACGACCGCGCATACGGCAGCCGAGGAGTCAGGAGCGCGAATATAGGTGACTTGATCAGATGATCTATCAGCCCAAAAGCCCCGAACGGTGCCCACAAAGCGACGAATTGCCGATGGACGCATGAAGGCGGAAATGCCACCTGAATATGCCAAGCGACGCTTACCTGTACGGCTCGCCACCCCTTTGATGTAGGTGGCTTTCCGTATTACTCTAACTACTGCACGCGCTCGCCCTACCCCAACTGCGAGGACGTCATGTGGCGGAGTCATGCGTTCTGCTGGCCGGTCGCAGCTCTACTGCTCGCCGGACTGTCCGCATCCGGTCATACGGCAACGGTTCCAAGGCTCCGGCTGCACTCTACTAGCCCATGCCCACCGACACCCTGGTTGCGATAAAAGGGCTGTTCTGACTGCATACCGGGGCATGTGGCAGGACCTTCAGGACGCAGGCCGTATTCTCCGCCTCGATGAACGGATCCACGCTCACCGGGTCTCCCTCACGAAGAAGGTCGTCGCCCGCTTGAGGACCTCGACATCCTCGCGCAGCCGCCGGTTCTCCCGCCGCAACGCCGCCGGTTCCTCCCGCTCACCGCTGGTCAGCCCGTCCCGCTCACCCGCGTCGATCTCGGCCTGACGTACCCATTGCCGCACCGAGGTCTCGGTCAGATCGAAATCTCTGGCCACCTCGCTGATCGGTCGGTCCCCCCGCCGGCACAACTCGACGATTTCTGTCCTGAACTCCGGTGTGAACGACCGCCGCGGGCGCGGCTTCTTCTTCGCCATGCTCTCCATCATGGACATCCTCCCGGGGGCGAACTCCCCTGATCTCAGATGTACCGGATCTCCGTTCTCATGTCTTGATCTTCTGTGGGTCTAGAAACCCCAGCCCCCGCCCTAACTAACCGGCATTGGGACTAGCCGACCGTAATCAGTGACAGCGTGTGCAAGCCCAAACATGCAATGAAGCTCTTAGGCGGCGTTTCTGCTGGTCAAAGTCTCATCTCTCATGAGGTGGAACATGGTGCCCTGGCAAGGCACCTACATCCAGGGAACACCACCGGGCAGGAACCCCGCCTTGGCCAAGGCCTTTTCAGATGCGGCCGTCAGGTCGTCTTGCAGATATCCCGGCTACTGCCCCCACCCCGTAGCGGAACCGGACACCCCAGCCGGACAGCCGGCCGAGGGGTGGACATCGAGCTGGTCGACCGGGTCCAGGCGGGTCCAGGGGTGGGGACCCGGGCGTTCGGAACACCGCCGATGCGCCCTCGAGGAAGAAGCTGGTGATGGCGGGCGGGGCCACGCTCGTCGGCGGCCGATGCGTCGAACACCGGCCGCGACATGAGGCGGCATATACGGAGGAGTCAGCGGTCCTTTCTAACGCCTTGGCTCGAGCGTGCGCCGTGCCGGGCGATGCGGACCACGACGACGGCCGCCACCAGCGCGGCGAGCGTGAGGACGATCCCGCCTGGCCCGAGGGATTCCACCCACCGCGCGACCGTGCCCTGTGCGGCGGTGGCCACCCCGATGATCACGTCATCGGGCGGGGCGCCGGCGAAGACGCTTACTTCGTACCAGCCGTAGTAGGTGACGTACAGCCCTGCCGGCACCAGCAGCCCGCCGCTGATCCGCGACACGTACGGCAACACCGCCCGCGCGCGGGCCACCACCGCCGATCGAGCCAGCGCCACGACCAGCGACAGCGTGGCCACGACCAGGCCCATGCCGAGGCCGTACGCGACGAAGGCCAGCAGGCCGCCCACGATGCCGTCAGTGGCCAGCGACGCGGAGGTCACCGCGAGGAACGGGCCGATGGTGCACGAGAGCGAGGCCACCGCGTAGCTGAGGCCGTACCCGTACAGAGAAGCAAATGAGGCGATAGGTCTGCCGGTGGCCGGCCTGGGTGTTCGGACCAGTAGTTCGCGGCCGGTCAGCAGCCACACCCCCAGTCCGCACAGGGCGACGCCGATCAGAATCGTCACCCACGGCAGGTACCGGCCGACCGACACCGCAAGCGGCGTCACCACCAAGCCGAACAGCCCGAATACCGTGACGAAGCCCGCGGTCATGGCCGCTCCGAGCAGCAGCGCCCGTACCACCGGCCCGCCCGCAAGAGCGCCACCGTCCGGCCGGTCATCGGCGACGAGCATCGTGAGGTACGCGGGCAGCAGCGCGAACCCGCATGGATTGAACGCCGCCACCAGGCCCGCGGCCAGGGCCAGCGCCAGGGGCAACTGCCCCGTCATCTCCGGGCCCACGGGGGCGCGTCAGGAGGAGCGCAGCTTGGCGACATGGCGATCGAGGTCATCGGGGCCGAGCGGTCCGGAAACCCTCTCGGTTGATCCGTCCGCTTTCATGAACACGAATGTGGACTGCTGACTCACCCCGAGCCGGGTCCACACCGCGCCTTTCTCGTCAGACAGGTGCGGGAAGCCACCCGTCCCGGTGCGCCGCACGAACTCCCTCATCGCCGCCTCGCCGTCCAGGCCCGCGACCCCCACGAATGCGACATCTGTGTACTTGGCGGCGGCCGTCTTGACGGCCGGGGCCTCCGACCGGCACTTGGGACACCACGGCGCCCAGAACCAGAACACGACCGCTTTGCCCGCCAGGCTCGCGCCGTCGAACCGCTGCCCGCCCAGGGTGGTGGCGGTGAACCGCAGGGTCTCTGGAACGGGCGTCCGCCCGGAGTGCGTCGGGGCGGGCGCAGGGGAGGCCCGTCCCACCGTTGCCGAGGCCGGCGCATCGCTGCGTCCCATCTCATCGGAGGCGCCGCAGGCGGCGGCCAGTACTCCTGCGGCGACGATGGTGGCCGTCACACGAATTCTCGTCACGGCGTGAGCATAGGCACGGGTGGTGGGCCCGGATCTTACGAGTCGATGACAGAGATGCCCGGCATCCGGGCGCCATGCCCTCGGTACGACGCCGGGCGCTCATTGCCGCTGGGGCCAGCGGGCTGGTCGGCTACATGCGCGATCTGATCGCCGCCAAGCGCCGGCGCGCCCGGCGACGACCTGCTGTCCGGGCTGATCAAGGTGCGCAAGGACGACAGGGACCGGCTCGATGACATCGAGACGGCGGTGAGGAGGTCCTGCGCTACGGCGTGCCCGTGCGTACGTCCCCATCAGCCTGACAATGACGCCGCCAGGCTGCCGCAGCCTGGCTCATGAGTGCCAGCGCGGGCGCAGCACGTCGCTTTTCGGGTCATGCCTGACCAGGTCGTCGTACCAGAGGAGGGCGACGCCGCCCACCCAGGCCACTACGAGGTTCGCGATTCCTGGTACGACCAGCGACACGGCCACGAAGACGGCCGCCCAGACGCCCAGGAGTAGTAGGTCGAGTGTCCTTCCGCGCATGACTTCACTGTCTCCTGCGGGCGTCGGCGGGTGAAGTAGTGCCGACGCGTCTTGACGCGAACACATCGCGTACCCGGCAACCGCCCGGACCGGCTCACCATGTCACTGGCAGGCGCTCGACGCCGTAGAAGTTCGAGTCGTTTCTGATCGGTACTTCCGCGGCCGGTACCGCTAAGCGCAGGCCGGGGAAACGGTCGAAGAGCGCGGGCAGCGTGATGCGCAGTTGCACCCGGGCCAACTGCTGGCCCAGGCACTGGTGGATGCCGTGGCCGAAGGTCAGATGGCCGCGGGGGGAGCGGGTGATGTCGAAGGCGTCGGGTCGTTGGAAGCGGGCCGGGTCGTGGTTGGCGGCGCCGACGAGCAGCTCGACGGTCTGCCCCTCGCGGATCAGCTCGCCGCCGATCTCGACGTTTTCCAGCGCCGTGCGCAGCATGCCGCCCGGCCCTGTGAGGTACCGCAGCAGCTCTTCGACGGTGTTGTCGATCAGGCTCGGATCGCGGCGCAGCTCCTGGAGCCGGTCGGGGTGTTCCAGCAGGGTGAAGGCTCCCCACGCGATCATTGTGCTGGTGGTCTCGTTTCCGGCGGCGAACAGCAGCAGGCCGATGGAGATCAGCTCCTGGTCGGTCAGGTCGCTGCCGTTGATGAGGTCACTGTAGAGGTCGCCGGTGGGGTGCACGCGCTTGCCGGCGATCAGCGGCGGGAAGATGCCGAGCATGTCGGCGTAACCCTGCTGGATCTGTTCGGGGGAGGAGGCGGGGTCCAGCACGATGTCTCCGGCCTGCCGGAACGTCGCCAGATCCCGGTCGGGGATGCCGAGCAGGTCGCAGATGAGCAGCGAGGGGACGGGGCGGGCCAGCGCCTGGACGAGGTCGGCGGGGGGTCCCGCCGCCTCCATGGCGTGCAGGCGCTCGCCGGCCACCTCGGTGATCCGCTCTTCGAGCCGGCGCATGCGGCGCAGGGTGAACCGGCCGGCCAGCAGGGTGCGATAGCGGGTGTGGTCCGGCGGGTCCTGGCGGACGAAGGTGCCCGGTGGAGCGGGCGCGTAGAACATGTTCTGCGCCGCGGCGTTGGGCATCGTGACCGGCGGGTGGGCCAGTTCGCGCCGGACGCTGAAGCGGTCGTCGGCCAGGATGGCCTTGACCACGTCGTACCCGGTGGCCAGCCAGCCCGTATGGCCGTCGGCGAAGGTCATGGGGCGGAGCGGGCGCTCGTCCCTCAGCTCGGCGAAGATCTCCGGCGGGTCGAACGGCGTGGGCCGGGTGACACGCGCTTTCCAGGGAAGTCGGATGGGGTCCTTCATGCTGTCACCTTCGTTCTGTTGCTTGTCGGGAGGAGCCGTCGGGCCGGGCCTTCACGTCAGCAGCTCGACCGTGCCGTGCTCGCCGTCCACTCGGATTCGGTCGCCGTCGTGGAGTCGCATGGTGGCGTTGCCGGTGCCGACCACGGCCGGGATGCCCAGCTCGCGGGCCACGATCGAGGCGTGTGACAGCGGTGCGCCCAGGTCGGTCACGACGGCGGCGGCGCGCGGGAACATCGGTGTCCAGCCGACGTTCGTCAGCGTCGTGACCAGGATCTCGCCCGGCTTGAGCCGGTCGCCTTCCTCGGGACCGGCCAGCACCCGGGCGACGCCCTCCACCACGCCGGGCGCGCCGGGGAAGCCGGTCACGGTGTCGCTGACCGGGACGGTGTGGCCGCGGGCGTCGTACAGGTCGGCCCGCCGGCCGGGGTCGGCGGCCCAGCGCACGGGGTCGAAGTGGCCGATGATCAGTGCCGGGTACGGCGGCAGCGCGGCGTACCGCTCGTAGGTGGCCCGTCGTACCGGAACCCGCTCCAGCGCCGCCGTGTCCCCGCGCAGCAGGGCCAGCAGCTCCTCCAGGTAGAGGTAGAACAGGTCATCGCCGTGACCGGTCAGCTCACCCGCGCGTACGACGAACGCGCGCAGCGCCCAGAACGCGCGCACGGCCTCCGACCGTGTGGACTCACGGTCGCGTACGACCTCGCCCCAGCGCCGCACCCGCTTCCGCATCCGGGCCACCTTGCCCGGGTGGCGTGCGGCGAAGCGTGTCCAGGCGGCCTCCCTGGCCTGCTGCTGCCGGGCCAGCAGCGCCTCGGTGCCGGTACGCAGGTCGCGCAGCCCGGCGAGCTGGGCGTCGATCCAGCCGGGGTCCTCGCCGGGGCGCGGGATCGACACCTCGAACTCGTGCGGGCCGCGATGCCCGTACGTCCGGGCGAACTCTTCGCGGCCGATCTCGCCGCGCGCCAGCCGGGACAGGCCCACGACCAGGCCCATGCTGGCCAGGTCACCGGCCGCGTTGACGCCGGTGAGCATGGCTTCGGCGTCGAGTTCGCCCATCATCTTGCGCAGTTTGGAGCGGGTGAGCAGCAGCGCGGTGCCGCCCTGGCGGCCACCGGCCTCCAGCATGCGCCAGGAGGTGACGGCGTACGGCTGGATCTGGCGTTCGTACAGGTCGGCCAGTTCGGGCGCCGAGCCGCAGGCGGCGACCGCGGCGCGCAGCTCCTCGCACCGGCCGCGCGCGGTGGCCAGGAGGCCGCGCATGTCCTTCAGGTGTCGCCGCACCCGGAGCCGGACACGGATCGCCGCGGGAACGCCCTGCCTGAAGAACTCCCAGCGCAGCAGCTTCATCCTCGGGACGTCGAGGCCGGACGGGATCTTGCCGAAGACGTCCTCCAGCGGGCCGGACAGGCTTTTCAACCGCAGGGTCTTGATCATCGAGTACATCGGGGTGAGGTTCATGTAGAACCGGCCGCCGATGTTGCCCACCATGTCGAAGCCGGGCGTGGCCGAGCCGGACATGGCCTCGTGGATGAACAGGCGGACGAACGACCAGGTGATGGGGGTCATGACATCGGGGATGGCCTCCCCGAAGTTGCCCGCCGTCCACAGGTAGTCGCCTTTGCGGCTGTCGTTCCACTCCTCCACCGGCGGCTGGAGGCCGGTGATCGGGCGGGCCTGCAGGATGGCGAACGCGCCTTTCCGCATGGCCCATTCCACGTCCATCGGGACGCCGTACAGCTCCTGGACGCGTGCGCCGAGCGCGGCCAGCTCCACCGCCCTGCCCGGGGTGAGGACCGGCGCGCGGCGCAGCTCATTGGGGACCGGGCGCTCATCGGTGCCGGTCGGGGTGCGTACCGTCATGACCGTCTTGTCGGCGGTCGTGGCCGTGGTGACCGCGCCGCCGGAGACCGTGATCGTGTCGGGGGTGACCTGGCCGCCGACGATCGCCTCGCCCAGTCCCCAGGACGCATTGATCACTGTCGTGCCACGGTCGCCGGTGACGGGGTCGGCGGTGAACATGATCCCGGACGCGTCCGCGCCCACCAGCCTCTGCACCACCACGGCCAGCGCCACGTCGTCGTGCGAGACGTGGTTGTGGTCGCGGTAGGCGACCGCGCGCGGGTTCCACAGCGAGGCCCAGCAGCTCTTCACCGCCTCCAGCAGCGCGTCACCGCGGATGTCGAGGTAGGTGTCCTGTTGCCCGGCGAACGACATCTGTGGCAGGTCCTCCGCGGTGGCCGACGAGCGCACCGCCACCGGCACGTCCGCTCCCAGCTCGGCGTACGCCCGCCGGACCGCCTCGGCGATGGGCTCAGGGATCTCGTGCCGGGCGAACAGCGCGGCGACGGCGTCGGGATCTTCTGGGTCGATCTCGTCCTGGAAGGGCGCCACGAAGGCGCGGTAGGCGCCGGTGGTGATGTGGAACCCGCCGGGCACCGGCAGCCCGTCCCTGGCCAGCCTGGCCAGGGACGCGCCCTTGCCGCCCACGCTCGCCAGGTCGGCCGCGGCATCGTCGAAAGGCAGCACCGGCTTCACGACGACGCCTCCGCTGATCCCAGCGAGGCCGCCAGCTTGCCGCGAGCGCTCTCGGCCATGGCGTCGAGAAGGTCCATGGTCGCCTGAGCGACGGCGCGCGCGTCGTCGTCCGGCAACTCCCGGCCCGAGCCGAGCGTACGCTCGACGGTGTCGGCCACCAGCTCGGCGATCCGCTCGCCGGGCAGCCCCGCCGCCTGCGGAAGCAGGTCCGGCAGGAACACGAACCCGTACACGATGGCGGCGATCGCGATCGTGTGCTCCCGGGCGTCCTCGCGCACCGAGCCGTAATCGATGAGCCGCCCGATGTAGGTGTCGAACGCGGGCCCCAGCTCCAGGCCGGTCGTGCTGTGCCGCTTCATTCGCGCGAACTTGCCCAGCAACTCGGGGTCGCCGACCAGGACGGCCCGCATCAGCGGCCGGCGCAGCGCCGTGCCGACGAACCCGCCGAACAGCTCGCCCATCGTCGCCGGCCCGCTCGCCCGCAGCTCTTCGGCCACGTGGACCCGCTCGCGGCGCAGCAGCGCGGCGAACAGGTCGTCGCGGGTCTTCCAGTGCAGGTAGATCGTGCCCTTGGCGACGCCGGCCGCTTTGGCAACGTCGTCGATGGTCGTCTTGTCATAGCCCCACCGCAGGACCAGCTCGGCGGTGGCATCGAGAATCCGGTGCGCACGCTGTACCGGATCTTGTGGCGGCCTCCCGACCCTGGCCATCGGCCTCCTTTATAGGTTTTTGACCAGATCAGACTATCGTTCAAAAACTAGGCGGCAATGGTCAGTCGGCGTCCGCTGTACATGCCCGCGCGATCAGCGGGTTGGGGGGCGATGTCCCCCGGCCCGGCTTCTATGTCCTGAGGCGAGTGGGCATCGTTCCCTATGCCCCCGGAGCACCCGACGCCGGTCGGGACACCGGCGCGGGTGTCAGGTGCCTTCCAGGTCACGGCGGCGGAAGCCGTACAGCCCGATCAAAGCCAAGGCCACCGCGAGAACGGTGAGCATCATCAACGGGGTGAGATGAAACTCTTCGATCGGCATGCGCGGGATGTGGTCGAACGGCGGCAACCCCTGATCCAGCCTGGCAGCTCCGTTCCCCAGAACCGGGCGACACCGCCGTAGCCCACGATCAGCCAGGTCGCCACGAGGCCCGGGCGCGAACCCGAACAGCGTGGTGCCGATCGCCAGCACGACCAGCACCTCTGTTCATGTCCTGACCATCGGCAAGACCGTGAAGACGCTTACGAGGAAGGACATGAAGACGATGTTCAGGCTGACGTAGGCACCGACCATGTCGGGGCCATCGGCCAGGAAGTCACCTGCCACGCCCTCGCGCAGCAGCCGTACCACGAACAGCGCCAGCGCCGCGATCCCACCGGCCGCCCTGGAATGCTGGGTGAACTGCACGGCCACTCCCGTGACCCCGGCGAAGACGAGTCCCATGGCCGCCGTGCTCGCGCCGAACAGCAGCGCGATGCCCGCGGGCAGTCCCGCTCCCATGGTCGTGGCGGCTACCAGCAGGGCCGGCACGGTGTTGGTGATGACGGAGACGAGGAGCGCGGCGGCGAGCGACGCGAGCCGGCCGACGACCGCGGCGCGGAGCAGTTCGGCCCGGCCGGTCTGTTCCTCGGCGCGGGTGTGCCGGGCGATGAGCAGGATGTTGATGACCGCGGCGAGCAGCAGGAACTCCACGAAGTAGGCCGCGATCAGGTAGGTCTGGCGGGTCATGTTCTCCAGGCCGAAGGCGGCCCGGAGAACACCTGCAGCATAGGAGGGTTTATCAGTTCGATGGCGTCCCGCAGGGTGTCGCGGTCCGGGCTCGTCCTGGCCACCACGGCGGAGAAGTAGGAGACCAGCAGGCGGTGCCGAGTGTCCAGGCGGGCAGCTTGATCCGGTCGCGGCGCAGGGCCAGGCGCAGCGCTTGCCGGTCACCAGGCCCAGACGGGTCGCCGGTGGCGGCCTGGGACGCCTCCCACAACCGCTCGCGGGCCGCGTCGTCATAGGCGAAGGCCGGGGCGCGGACCGTGGCTTGGCCGCGGTGGGCCTGTACGGGCTCCGCCGCCGTGACCTGGCGCTGTGATGCGGGCCGGTCGGGGGAGCGCGGGGCGTTTCGCGCATGCCTGACCACCCGCCCGCTGCGCGACACCCTCGCCGACACCTGGGCCTGACTCCAGGAGGAAGGCGACCCCACCCCGCACCCGGACACCCCCGACCCGCGGACCTGGCTCGATCCGGCGCTCGAGCAGCGCCTCCTCAGCAGGCTCTGACCTTCCCCCAACGCCGCCCGGCGCCCGCCGAGCGGCTCTTGATGAGTACTCCCTTTGCCAGGCCCTGAGACACCTGGCCACTGCGGCGCTTCGGGGATCCGGTGCTGCCGGTGGCGTTCGTGTCGAGGGGCGAACAGCTCAGCGTCAACGGCCAGAGCGCACCCCATATGGCGCATCTCGATCATGTACCGCTTCGGCATGATTCGCGTCGGTCGCCCGGCGCCCCGTCGCCGGGGTTCTGGTTCCTGTTCTGCTGTGGGGCGACGGTGCCACCCGGCCTTGGTACAGCTTGCGGCGTCACGGTGTCAGCCAGCTCGGCACCGGTGAACGTGCCTGGCTCCAGACGATCAACTTCGTCCTGGGCGGGCTGTTGCTGGTCGCCTTCGCCGTCGGCATTCGCCATGCCCTGCGAGGCGAGCGCGGCGCGACCTGGGGGCCGATCCTGCTCGCGGCGGCGGCCGTCGGCCTGGTCGTCGCCGGGCTGGTGCCCACCGACCCTGCGCTCGGGTACCCGCCCGGCATGCCCGCCGTCATCACAGCAGCCGGTTGCGTCCACCAGGTGGCCGGGGGATGGCCCTCGACCGGTTCTGCCGGCAGGTCTTGCCCCGGCTCACCGGCCGGTAGCGAGCAGGTCCGCCGCGCAGCGTTCGGCCAGATCCTCGGCGTGTGCCGGCAGCCTGCCGACGCCGCGCAGATGGCGGCGGACCAGTGCGAGCGGGATGTCGATCAGGGCCAGTGCCACCCGCTCCGCGTCGGCCGGTGCCGTCGCTCCCAGCTGTTCGGCCAGCCCCGACACCGCGGCGAGCACCCGCCGGTTGCCGCGGTCCGCGCGCACCGCGTACTCCTCGGGCCAGTCGGCCCGGTCGAAGGCATCCGGGCCGTGCAACAGCACCGCCGCCTCCCGTGGATGAGCCCGGCTCCACGCCACCACATGCCGGGCTACCGCCAGCGCGGCCCGGCGCGGCTCGGGGTCGGAGTCCAGCACGGCCAGATAACCCTCCTGGAAGTGGCCGACCGTCCGCAGCCACAACTCGGCCAGTAGCACGGCCCGCTGCGGGAAGCGGTGATACATCGATCCGTTCGGTGTCCCGGTCTGCTTGGCCACGGCCGCCATGGTGACGGCGGCCGGCCCGGCGGCCGCGGCCAGCTCGACGGCGGCGTCAAGAAGCACGGATTGGTCATACCGGGGTGGTCTGGGCATGTTATAGAGAGTAGGCTCCAATTCAATTGGAGTGATCCATCCAGAACGGCGGGAGGCTGCCATGGCGGTCCTGAACATCCATCAACGCGTTCTCCCGGCCTCGCCCGAGGAGGTCGGCAGGCTCATCGACAGCCTGTCCGGCGAGCACGACCGACTCTGGCCGTGGGGCGACTGGCCGGTGATGCGGCTGAATTCCGGGCTGACGGTCGGCTCGACCGGTGGCCACGGGCCGATCCGCTACACGGTGGCCGCGTATGCGCCCGGGCAGTGGGTGCGCTTCACCTTCACCGGGCCGCGAGGGTTCCACGGCTTCCACGAGTACTCGGTCCACCCCGCCGAGGGCGGGACGCTGCTGCGCCACACCCTCGCCATGCACACGCATGGCCTGGCTCGGCTGAGCTGGCCGCTGGCATTCCGCCGGCTGCACGACGCCCTGCTGGAGGACAGCATGGACCGCGCCGAGCAGGCCATGACCGGAGGGGTCCGCAGCCCCGCCCAGCGGACCGGGTACGTCCGCGCGCTACGCCGGGTTCTCGGCTCGCGGCCGTAGGCACAAGGCGTACGGGGACATCGCGGCGGTACCAGCCAGGGCTCCTGCGGGAGAGGGCTCCCGGTCTCCGAGAAGGACTTGAGATCGGAGAGCACAGCCGATCATCCCGCGGCGGCGTCGTCCCGCTCGGCCCCGTCGACCAGTCCTCGTAGGTCGCGGCGAGCCGGACGATTCCGTCGTACGGCTCGATGTCATCTCCGCCTCGCCACCCCGACATCTGACGAGGCGACACGCACAACGCCAGATCCGAAGTCAACCCCCGAAGGACTTCCAGAACGGACCACTTAGTCACGCCATATCCTTACGCGATCCTCACTTCGGGATGGAAGTGGCGGACCCCTGCCTCTACGCTTCATGACTATGAAGCTCCTCATCCTCGGTGGCAGTTAATTCCTGGGACGGGCCATCGCTCGGGCCGCCTTGGAACGAGGCCACTAAGTCGTCGCCTTCAACCGCGGGCGAACGGGAGCAGATGTCGCGGGCGTGTCCATATTGCGTGGCGATCGAACCGACCCGGCGGCCTTGAGGGCGCTTGCCGCGCAGGGGCCGTGGGATGCCGTCATCGATACCAGTGGAATGGTGCCCGAAATCGTCCTGCGCGCCGCGCGGGCCCTGTCCGGCACCGCAGGGCGCTACGTCTTCGTGAGCACCGTCAACGTATACACCGGATGGCCCACCGAACCACTACATGATGAGTCTCCGGTTCGTGACTGCCCTCACGATGAGAGTGACGACGGGACCGACACCAGCGCCGACCGGTACGGGCAGCTCAAAGCTGGGTGCGAACATGCCGTGATGACGGTGTTCGGCGATCGGGCGACGTTGTTGCGCCCTGGTGTGATCATCGGCCCGGAAGAGTACGTAGGACGGGTGCCCTGGTGGCTGCACCGCATACGCCGTGGCGGGCGAGTGGTGGCGCCCGGGTTTCCCGAGCGGGCGATCCAGCCGATCGACGTCCGCGACGTTGCAGATTTCGCGCTTCTTACCATCGAGCGTGACCTGTCAGGGGGTCCTACAACGTGGCAGATTGATCGACACACTCCGCCTCGCGCGTGTGATCCACCTCGGCAAACAACGGCTCAGCCTCACCGACCTGCTGAGCCGGCATGGGCTCACCCAGCAGGTCAACGTTCTGGTTCCTGGGCAACAGCCACACCGGGCGCTGTGGGATACCGCCGGAGCCGCATTGCTGCTGCCCGACATGATCCGGCAACTTCCCGGCGAAGGCACGCTGTCGTTCAGCGCCTTGAAGAAGATCGCTGGTTTGCCCGTGGACGACGAGAGGAACGCGATCGAACAGCAGCTCCCCCTTGAGTTCTGACCGGCCGCAGCCGCAGGGAGCGGGTTGTTGCATGTTCCCGGGTGGCTCGGGGCCACAGGGCTGCCGTCCACCAGGGGCGGTGTCTCCTGTCGTCGGAGTCCAGCCCCCAAACTGGTGGCCGCCATGCTGGAACAGCTCCTCAGCGGCAACCGATTCGCCAACGGCACTAAGTGCGTGTTTGAGAAGATCGTTCATGTCCGGCGTGGCGGCGTGACGAGACATGCCGATACCGCCAAAGTGGCTCGATGCCTCCCGATCGCTACCCCTCCGATCTGACCGACGCCCAGTGGGAACTGATCGAACCTGTGCTGCCCGGGCCGAACACCGGCGGACGCCCGGAAAAGCACCCGCGCCGGGAGATCGTCAACGCCATCCTGTACGTGGTCCGATCGGGATGCCCGTGGCGGTACCTGCCCACCGACCTGCCGCCCTGGCAGACCGTGTACTGGTACTTCCAGCAATGGGAGGCCGCCGGCGTCACCGAGACCCTCCTGCGTGAGCTGCGGATCAAGGCCCGCCGCGCCGACGGCCGCGCCGATGAACCCACGGCCGGGCTCATCGACTCCCAAAGCGTCAAAGGCGCCGACACCGTCGGAGGTGACAGCCGTGGATACGACGCCGGGAAGAAGATCAACGGGCGTAAGCGATTCATCGTCACCGACACCACCGGCCTGCTGGTGACGGTGACGGTGCTGGCCGCGAGTTGGCAGGACCGCGACGGGGCCAAGACCGCGTTGCTGTCGGCGTACCTGACCACCCCGATCCGGCATGTGTTCGCCGACCAGGGGTTCGCCGGGCGGCTGGTGGACTGGACCCGCGACCGGCTGCGCACCACCCTGGAGATCGTGCGCAAGCCCGCGGACAAGCCCGGCTTCAACGTCATCGCCCGGCGCTGGGTGGTGGAACGGACCTTGGCATGGCTGACCGCCTGCCGCCGCCTGGCCCGTGACTACGAACGCGACCCGGCCGTCTCCGAGGCGCTGATCCGCTGGGCCGCCATCGCGGGGATGGCCCGCCGCCTCACCCGGGGCGGACCCGCACGACGCCAACCCCGCTACATCTGCCCTTGAGCTCTAAACGATCTTCTCAAACACGCACTAAGATTTCACCCTTGCCTCCACGGTTCGTCACTTCATACTCGATGACCCGTACCGGAATGCCGGATGGCTCTTCGACGTTCGCCGATCCACGGTGTCGCTGGGTTGCGCGGCGGCCGCGGACTTTCGGATCGAGCAGAAACGACTCGAACGAGCCATCCGCCAGAGCATGGACGACAGGAAGATTCGGGCCGGCCGGCATACGCCACAGCAGATCCGCTCCTGTGTCGGCAGCCGTCTGCCACAACCGATGGCTGTAAAATCCCCGATTCGCGATGACCAGCATATCCGGCTCGAAATCAGCGACGAGTTCTTCGGCGAGAATACGCTCATTCGCCCGCCAGGGTCCGAGCCTGGCGGCCACTACGGCATGTGTTCCACATTCACCCAGCCCAACCACCCGTGCCTGCGGAAACGGGGCCGGATTCTTCACGCCTCCCGAGCGGCCGAACGCCGTGTCATTCCGTCTGTGTCGGGAACGTCCAGCACGAAGCCGTCGATGGCCATCAGCCTGCGCGAACCAAGCCACGCACCCCGCGTACCCTGCTGCGCGCAGGGTACTGCCACTCGCTCGAACAACACCCGCGAGGGCTCGGCGCCCAACCGCTGACGTGCTTGTGTGATCGCGCCCGTGCTCGGCATCACCCACTCTTTGCGCCATGTCCCGAGGAAACGCAAGCCATTGACAAGCAGCCGCATCACCTCCTCATAGGATTCCCCGAAGAACAGGCAAAGACCCAACATGTAATAGACGACCACACGCGCAGGCAACAGCCGCGACCGCTGCTCGACCCGGCCCGTCTCAGCAAGAACGTCATCGACCAGGTCGCGATCGATCAGGCGTGTCAATACGCCCACGCCGATGCGATCCGTCAGACGCCCGCCTGGCATCGCCGCCTGCCGATACTCCGCCTCATCCATGGTGAGAAGATAGCCAGATTGTGAGCGATGCGGAAGCAAAACAATCGAACCGAGGAATTATACACAGAGCGCTCGGGCATGTCCTTGTGGAAATGTGGAAAACGGGCTGCCGAGGAGCTTAACTAAGAGCGTGTTTGAGAAGATCGTTTAGGGTTCAAGGGCAGATGTAGCGGGGTTGGCGTCGTGCGGGTCCGCTCCGGGTGAGGCGGCGGGCCATCCCCGCGATGGCGGCCCAGCGGATCAGCGCCTCGGAGA